>CAZUAB010000008.1:0-33597 GCA_964617795.1 uncultured bacterium | reverse complement strand
GCAGGCGTTCCTCGACGCTCGCCCAATTCGGCAGGTCTTCGCGGTCGTTCTTCTTGGAACGGAAAAGGATAATTTCCTGCACCGACTGCGGACGAATTTCACCGCCGGCACGAATCTCTTCGCCAAGCCGCGAAAGAAAGAAATGGTTGGTATTGAGGATGCCGCGGATGCGCTCCTCACCATGCTTGATGCGCTTCGAAAGACTAACCTCGACATCCTGCGTGATGAGCGGAATTTCACCCATCTCCTTGAAATAGAGGCTGATCGAGTTGAGGGCGCCGGCCCCGTCGTCGCCGTACATGCCGTCGTCGTCGTACGCACTCTGGGGCTCTTCGTCGTCGACTGTATCCGACGCGACCAATTCGATATCGTGTTCGCCGATCAGATCGAGCGCTTCAAGCAACTCGTCTTCTTCGTCGTAATCAAGCGCCAGTGTCTGCTTGACCTCCTTATAGGTCAACTGGCCAGCGGACTTGCCTTTTTGCAGCAGGTCCTGCAGAACTTCGGATTTGGTCTTGGACCGAACCCGATTCTTGACTTTGGGCCGGCGGGGTTGCCCTTTGCCGCGGACGTCGCTCATGCGTCGAGATACTCCTTCGCTGCGGGCCGCACGGATCAGGTCCCCCCCCACCCCCCATTGCGCCGAAATGATACACGGGCGCGACAAGGGGCGAAAAAGGCTCGGTCAACCGGCGGACCTTTGATCAGACAGTATAATCCGTAAGCACTCCGAAAGTCAATGGGCGGGGCTGTAGCCACCTCCGTGGTACGATGGTCGGCGACCGTTTGGAAGGGGCCAATCCATGCGCGCACTGATCGTCGATCGATTCGATCCACAGGGGGCCGGCGTGCGCCTTGCGGAGACCGCACCGCCACCGCTCGGTTCAGGCAAGATCCAAGTGCGTATGCTCTATGCGCCCATCAACCCCTCGGACCTCAATCATATTCGCGGCACCTACTATGCCTCTCTCTCAGACGTGATCTGGAACAGAGGACGCAACTCGGTCACGTTCGACCCCGAGCGGCTGCGTCTGTGCCCCACGCCGCCCCTGACGCTGGGGGCCGAGGGGGTCGGCATCGTCGAAGCGACCGGCGGCGGGCTGCTGGCCCGACGCCTGCGCGGCAGGCGCGTGTCGATTGCCGCCGATCCGTTGGGCACCTGGGCGGATGTCTGCGTGACGGACGCGCGCCGGGCCGTGGTGCTGCCCCGCTCCGTGCCCGATCCGCAGGCCGCAATGTTCTTCGTCAACCCGCTGACGGCATGGATTTTGACGCACGAGGTGCTGCAGGTTCGTCGCGATGGCTGGCTACTCGTCACCGCGGCCGGATCCGCCCTCGGTCGGATGGTACTCCGTCTCGCTGTTGAGGCCGGCTGGCAGACGATTGCCGTGGTACGGCGCAGCGCCGCAAAGGCCGATATCGCCGCAGCAGGCGCAACCCATGTCGTGTCTACCGATACCGAGCCGCTCGTCGAGGCAGTACAGTGCCTGACCAACGGAAGCGGCGTTCGTTGGGCGCTCGACTGCGTCGGCGGGCCCTTGGCTGCTGAGATCGCAGCCAGCCTTGGCTTGGGCGGGCATCTGGTGAGCTACGGTACGCTCGACCCGAGCCCTGTCTCGTTCTCGCCGCGGGCCATTATGATGCCCGCCGCTCGTTGGGACGGCTTTTTTCTGCCGGCTTGGCTGAGCCTACAGCCACCGCTACGGTTGCTTGGCATTCTGCGCAATGTGCGGCGCCGCGTCACCTCCGGCGTACTGACGAGTGAAGTCGGGCGTGTTTTCGAGCTCGAAGACTGGGGCGCGGCCCTGGCGGCCGCACAGGACATCGGACGCTCCGGCAAGGTCATGTTTCGCCTTACGCGCTCCGACCACACCGGACGCGGGGCATAAACACCGCCAAAATGCCCGCAGCAGGGGCAGCAGATTCAGCCGCAAACCAGCCCGCGCGGATCGTGGCGCACATACGGGCCTGAATCTGGCGCACGGAGATCCGCCAGACGCTCAATATCCGCAACGACCGCCTCACCATACCACCAGCGGATCTCTTCGCGACCGGCCTCCCACGCCGTCGGCCCGTGACCGCCGCAGATTAGCCAGCCTTCGCGCAACTCGCTGGCGGGGCCGAGTACGCCTTCGTGGATGCTCAAAGGAAAGATCGTGCTATAGAAGGGTTTGACGTCGTGGTAGTCGCGGCCCTCGGCGATCGCCCGCGCATGAATCGCGCAACCGCGACCCCGCCGCAGGTGGAACACGCAGCGCCCATGGCGCACCGCCGCGCGGCGGTAACCACCGCCAGGATACTCGGGATCAACAATGGCCGGCTCGTTAAACCAGCTCTCACGCGAGTTCCCGCACAGCGCTTCGATCGCCGGCGCATCGCGCTCGATGGCGGCCAGTACCCGCAGATCGACATCGACGCCCCAAGCGCAGCAGGCATCGGCGCAAAACCCACAGCGCATGCAGGCCCCGGCCCAACGCAGAGCAAAAACCGAAAGGTCGATCGCACGCACGATCGGCGCGCCATCGCGGACTGGGTAGCCGCGGCCCAAGGGCAGGACCGGCAACGACATGGAGCGAACCCCTTGCCGGCCGGGAAATCACCGGTCGGACCAAATTATGATCGCACGGACCACATCAAACACGCAAGAATGGCATCAGGCGAAACAGGGACGGCGCCACAGAAAGCCGCCGACATCCCCGCTTCAATACGCACGGCTCAGCGATTGCCGGACCGGCCTCCGCCGTGGCTGCTGCCCTGGCCGCCACTCTGGCCACGCTGCGGTTGGCGACGCGGACCGCGCCCCGGTGCGCCGCCGGGACCGCCGGGGCGACCGCCAGTACGCGGCCCTTTGCGTCCACCGGGACGCTCTCCTGGCCGATCGAGTCCCGAAGGCGCGCCACCGCTCTGCCCGGACATCGCCCGTTCGTCGGTCAGGCCTTCAACGTGCCGACGCGGAATCGGGGCCCCAAGTTTTCGCTCAATTGCCCGTATCGTCGGGAGGTCTTCGCGGTTGACGAAACTATGCGCCGTGCCTTCACGCTCCGCGCGCCCCGTACGACCGACCCGGTGCGTGTAGGCCTCCGGGGTGTCGGGCAGATCGAAATTGACGACAAGGCCAACCTGCTGCACGTCGATGCCGCGCGCAGCGATATCGGTCGCCACCAGCACATCGTAGCGCCCCTTACGGAACCCTTGCATGGCTTCTTCGCGCTTGTTTTGCGACATATTGCCCTGTAGGGCGATCGCCCGCAGGCCGGAATCCGCCAGCTTCTGAGCCAGCCGCTTGGCGCGGTGCTTGGTGCGGGTGAAGATGATTGCCGATTGGCTGCCGCGGCCCGCCAAAATGTGCATGAGCAGGTCAATCTTGCGGGCGTCGACGACGGGATATAAACCGTGTTCGATCGTCGCCGCCGGTGCTGTATTGCCCAGCTCCAGCACGGCCGGGTCCCGCAAAATATCGGACGCCAGCTTGCGAATTTCGGGTGGCATGGTGGCCGAGAACATCAAATTTTGCCGACTGGCCGGCAGGGCCCGCATAATTCGCCGGACATCGGGCAGAAAGCCCATATCAAAGAGATGATCGGCCTCATCGAGGACCAGCACCTCAACCTTGTCGAGACGCACGTTGCCCTGGCCCAGGTGGTCGAGCAGGCGCCCGGGGCAGGCCACAATGATATCGACGCCGCGGCGCAGCGCCTGAACCTGCGGATTCATGCCGACGCCGCCGAAAATCGTCATCGACTTCAACGGTGCAAACTGACCCAGTTTACGAAAATCATCATCGATTTGGATGGCCAGTTCACGCGTCGGCGCGATAATCAGAGCACGTGGCCCAGGGGCCTTGCGCTGCATCAAGCGTTCGAGAATCGGCAACGCGAACGCCGCCGTCTTGCCGGTGCCGGTCTGGGCCAGACCCATGACGTCTCGCCCGGCCATGGTCGCCGGGATCGCCTCGATCTGGATCGGTCGAGGTTCGGAAAAGCCCATGGCGGCAATGCCCTTGCGTAGGGCCGGGCCGAGCGCAAAGGCGTCGAAGCCACTCGGCGCAGGCGCCGGAGCGGTGGGGGTGGATGGATTCATGGCGGGGACTCCTCGCGTGAGCGAGACACGGTGCCGACAGGCCCGAGTCTTCGTTCGGGTTCCGGTCTGCACGACAGCAGCAGCAGGATGGATCTGAAAGGCGGCGCGGCCCCGCATGCGGGGACTCTGTCGTGCGCCGGGGCCGCTCACGCAACAAGGCGAGCGACTGCAGGTAAGGCCTTTAGCATACCGCAAGTGTGACATCGGCGCCAGCTCAGGCCAGGCGGCGCCGTCCGAACCACTTTTCGATCTCCGAGGTCAGTACAACAACCGCAGCCAACGGCAGCAGCATCGCCCATTCGCCCATCGTGACAGGGGAAAAGCCCAGCACCTGCTGCCCGAAGCCGGTCTGCATCACCAGCAAATGGACACCTTGGGCCGTGAGAATACCCACCCAAAGGACCGGGTTGCCAGCCTTGGCCGGGCGGAAAATCGAGCGCGTTTCACTGCGGCAGTTTGCGGTATGCACATTCTGCATCATCACAACCAACAGCACGACCAGATTGCGGGCCGCCGCTTCGGAAAGACCCATGCCTTCTAGTGCCCACCACCACAGTCCGAACGAAAGCGCGGTCATGGACACACCCGCTGTCACGAGACCACGGATCATTGTGGCGTCGAATACGCCCTCATCCGTCCGACGCGGCGGCTTTTTCATTTCTGCGGGGTCGCCGGGTTCAAAAGCCAGCGAAACATCTTGGATACCGTTGGTGACCAGATTGAGCCACAGCAGTTGAAGTGCCGTGAGCGGCAATGGCATACCAACGATGAGCGCCAACAGCACCAGCATGACTTCGGCAAACCCCGTCGAGACAAGGAGACGAATGATGCCACGCAAGTTGGCGTAAACGTAGCGTCCTTCCTCGACGGCTGCCGTGATCGAGGCAAAATTATTGTCGGTGACAACAAGCGACGCTGCGTCACGAGCCACGTCGGTGCCCGATCCCATGGCCACGCCGAGGTGTGCCGCCCGCAAGGCCGCGGCATCATTGACACCGTCGCCCGTCACAGCCACGAAATGGCCTGATGCTGCCAAGCCTTCGACGATGGCGCGTTTCTGCAAAGGGTCGACGCGGGCAAAAACGCGGCGCCCCGCCAAACGCGCTTGCCACTCGGGCGACTGTGGATCCTCCGGATGGCCCAGCTCCGCGCCTGTCACGACGTCGGCCAGTCCATCGGCGATACCCAGATCGCGGGCAATCGCAAGCGCCGTCGCCGGATGATCGCCGGTCACCATGGCGACCGTAATACCTGCCGCTTGACATTCGGCCACAGCCGACGCCGCCTCCGGACGCAATGGGTCAATCATACCCACCAGTCCATACAGGTCGATTTCAGGCAACGCGTCCTCGACCACGGCGTCGGCCCGGCCGCCACCGACAGCCAACACGCGCAAACCCTCCGCCGCCATGCGGTCGGCTTGCGCCTGCAACTCGGCGGGCACTGCATTACGCACCAGCGGGGCCAACACCTCGACGGCCCCTTTGACCGATACGGAAAGTGCTCCGGCCGCATCTTGCGTCCAAACGGCGGCCGCGCGCGTCGCCGCGTCGAAAGGAATGGCGCCGACGACCTTGACGGCCGCCCGCTCGGCTACAGGATCGAAGCCCGCCTTGAACCCTAGGGCCAAGAGCGCCACGTCGACCGGATCGCCACTGTGGCCCCAGTCGTCACCTTGGCGGTGCAGCGACCCATCATTGCACAAGGCCGCCGCCCGGACCACGCGCGCCAGACTTTTGCGCTGCTCGGACGACAGGGCGGTGCCATCCTCGATCGTCACCCTGCCGGCGCCGGAAAACCCAGTGCCGGTGACGGCAAGCACGGTACCGTCGGCGAGCCGGACTGTTGTCACCGTCTGCTGATCAAGGGTCAGCGTACCGGTTTTGTCGGTCGCGATAAAGGTGCAGCTGCCGAGCCCTTCGACGGCGGCCAGACGTCGCACCAACACATGGCGCGCAGCCATCCGGCGCATACCGATCGACAGAGCCACCGTCATCGCCACGGGAAGTCCCTCGGGAATGGCCGAAACCGCCACGGCAACCGCAATGAAGAAGATCTCGTGCGCCGACATGCCGCGCCACAACCCGATGGCAACAATCACGGCGCCGACCGCCAAAACGGCGTAACTGATGCGGCGGGAAAACGCATCCATCCGTTCAATCAGCGGTACCTTGCCGGCCTCGGTCTCAACGGCGTCGGCAGCGATCTTGCCGACCTCAGTAGCGCGGCCTGTGGCGACCACGACACCCTCCCCGCGACCCGCAACGACTGTTGTGCCAGCAAACGCCATGTTGCGCTGATCACCGAGCGCGGGCGCCTCGGCGATGGGGTCCGTGGCCTTGAAGACAGCCACCGATTCGCCTGTCAAAGCCGCTTCCTCGATCTCAAGCCCACTCAAGGCAACAATGCGTAGATCGGCAGGCACCCGCATTCCCGAATCGAGCAGCACGCGGTCGCCTAGCACCAAATCCTCGGCATCGATCTCCTCGACTTGCCCGCCGCGGCGCACGCGTGCATGGATTTTTAGAAGACTCTGCAAGGCCGTGGCACTTGATTCGGCCCGCCACTCCTGAATACCGCCGAGGAAAGCATTGATCGACAGCACGAGCGCAATGAACGCTGCGTCGAGGTACTCGGCCAGAAGCAGTGACACCACAGCAGCCGCCAACAGCACATAGATCAGCGGACTCTGAAACTGATGCAGGATGATCTGCAGACCGGTGATTCGGGCCGGTCGCGGCAAACGATTGGCTCCGAAACGTTCGCGCCGAGCCATCGCCTCGGCAGCCGTGAGGCCGGAAGCAGGGCTTTCCAGTGCAGCGGCAACCTCGGCCCCGACCGCCCGATACCAATTGTTTTCCATCGGGTGCATGGTCGCTGCTACGGCAACGCTTGGCAAGTTGGTGACGTTGCCGCTCCAGCCGGCGCAAGTTACCATGAGCGCCGATCAAGCCCTTACCCGGAGGTTTCCGTGCAGATTTGCATCACCGAACTCACTCAGCACAGAGACGCACAATGAACGGCGCGGGGCCGCTGGCCGTGCGCCGGATGGGCGTCGACGCCCAGCGCGAACGCGTCGTCTATATGCACGCCGAATGCCCGGCCTGCCGCTCCGAGGGCTTTGAGGCCTTGGCGCGAGTGCGCGTGTCGCTCAACAGCCAAAGCCTCGTGGCACTCCTGCATATCGTGCACAGCGATCTGGTCGCACCTGGCGAAGCCGGTCTGTCGGAGGCCGCCTGGTTTGCGCTCGGCGCCCGCGAAGGCGACACGGTACGAGTGTCGCATCCCGAGCCTGTAGAATCGATGCGCCATGTTCGTGCGAAGATTTTCGGCCGAAGACTGGGGCGTGCGGCATTTGCCGAGATCCTTGATGATGCCGTGCAGGGTCGTCTAACGGACATCGACCTGACCGCATTTATCGTCGCCAGTGCGCGCAGTTTGTCGACAGCCGAGACGACCGCACTGACCCGGGCCATGGTCGACGTCGGTGAACACCTGACTTGGGGCCGCGGCGCCGTGGCTGACAAGCACAGCGTCGGCGGGCTGCCGGGCAACCGCACGACCATGATCGTGGTGCCGATCCTCGCTGCCGCCGGTGCGATTATCCCCAAAACCTCGTCTCGGGCAATCACCTCGCCGGCGGGAACCGCGGATACGATGGAAACCCTCGCGCCGGTCGACCTCGATTTGGCGGCGATGCGGCGCACGGTCGAGGCCACCGGCGGCTGTATCGTCTGGGGTGGCGCTATGCGGCTCAGCCCCGCCGATGATGTGATGGTCCGTATCGAACGCGCGCTCGATATCGACTCCAGCGGCCAACTCGTCGCCTCGGTGCTGTCGAAGAAAAAGGCGGCCGGGTCGACGCACGTCGTGATCGACATGCCGATCGGCCCCACCGCCAAGGTTCGCGACGCCGAGGCAGCGGCGAGCCTACAAGCGCTGCTACAGACCGTCGGAGAGCGGATCGGTCTGCATCTGCGCGTCGTCTGGACGGACGGTTTGCAGCCGGTTGGGCGCGGTATCGGCCCGGCACTCGAGGCGCGGGACGTGCTGAGCGTGCTTCAGAACCATCCCGCTGCTCCGGCCGACCTGCGAAGCCGTGCATTGATGCTGGCCGGCCCGCTTATCGAATTGGTTGGGTTGGCGGCGCCTGGCGAGGGCGAAGCAGCGGCCGCGGCAATTCTTGCCGATGGCCGTGCTTGGGTGAAATTCCAGGCCATCGCCGAGGCGCAAGGCGGCATGCGTACCCTGCCAACGGCACCACACGTACAGCCGATTTTGGCCCCCCGGGCCGGCATGGTCACAGGTATCGACAACCGACGCCTGGCCCGCATCGCCAAGCTGGCTGGCGCGCCAAGCGCCAAGGTCGCCGGCATCGACTTGCTTATCCGGCCCGGACACCCCGTTGCTGTAGGGGAGCCGCTGTTCAATGTCCACGCTGAAACGCCAGGCGAACTCGCGTATGCCCTTGACTATGCCGCGCGGCAAACCAACGTCGTCATGATCGAGGACGAAGAATGATCCCACTCATCTATCCGGCCCCTTTTGCCGACGGCGGTGCAGCGGCGTTGGCCGCCGAACTCGGCGCCAACTTGGGCATCATCGAAGCCAGGCGTTTTCCCGACGACGAAGCGCTCGTCCGGGTGGCCGATAACCCGGCCGGGCGCGCGGCAATCGTCGTCGCTGCGCTCGATCGGCCCGACCCGAAACTAACGGGGCTGTGGCTGCTATTGCGAACACTCGGGCAACTGGGCGCGGCCAGCGTGACGCTCGTCGCGCCCTACCTACCCTACATGCGGCAGGATATCGCCTTCCGCCCCGGTGAAGCCGTCAGCAGCCGCCTGCTCGCCGAATGGCTCGGACCAACAATCGACAATTTGGTCACGGTCGACCCACACCTGCACCGCATCCACGACCTGGGGCCACTGTGGACGGCCCGTACGGAGCTCGTACGCGCCGCCCCAGCGATTGCCGACTGGCTGCGCCGGGAGGTCCCGGATGCGGTCGTGGTAGGCCCGGACGAAGAGAGCGAGCAATGGGCAGCAGAAGTGGCTCGGCTGGCCGAAGTGCCCCACACGGTGTTGCAGAAGACCCGCCGCGGTGACCGCGATGTCGAGGTAACGCTGCCGGACCCGGCCGTGGTCGCTGGTCGAACACCGGTGCTGGTTGACGACATCATCTCGACGGCCCGGACGATGGTCGCCACGGTGGGGCATCTGCAGCGCATGGGCCTGCCAGCGCCAATTTGCATTGGCGTTCATGCCGTATTCGCCGGGGATGCCGAGAAAGTGCTGGCAGACGCCGGCGCGGCGCGCATCGTCACCTGCGACACGCTACCCCACCCGACAAATACCATCTCGCTGCGGCCGGCCATTGCCGATGCCGTGCGGCGCGTGCTCGCTCTTACCTAGACTTCAATTCAGGCCGGTGACGCCCGGGGCCGAATTCAGAAGCGGGCGCGGTGCAACTCGGTTACGCCGAAAAAGTCGCGAATCGAATACGTAACGCCGGCGTCGTCTACGGCTTCACCGTTGAACGTGCCGTACGGCTGGTGGTAGTCAGACATCAAGATGCCTGCATCAATGCGGCCGGAGCGTTTGCCGAGCGGCTCGACGTTGACACGGCAGCGGCCGTCCGTCGTTGCGATATGCCACGGCGCTAGCAGATTTGCCTCGTCGAAACGAAAACGTGCCGCCCCAAAACGCGACAGACGGTTGCCGACCCAGAGTCCATTTTCGTTGTAGGTTTCATCGTCGTCGACCACGTTGTGTGTCAGGTTGATGCCGACGATGCGACCGTCGTCGGCAAACCCAGCGCAGGTCGCCCACGTCCACTGCATGTGGTACGGATAGAACGCCTTGTGAAAGTCGGCGATCACCAAGTGCCGGTGCGGATCCAGCGTGATCGTTCGTTCGCCGATCCGCACCTGCCCGGTGGCCGGGCAAGCGAATTTACGCGACCAGACCGGACGGTTGGGCCCAAGCGGCATCACCACTTCCAACGGCTGCAAGGCCCCCGGAACCGCCAAAAACTCCAGCTCAGCGCCAATGGCTGGCACACCCTTGCGCGCCGCGATATCTACCGAGGCCGCATACCGCCCGGCCAAGGCACGGTTCTCGATGCGGATACGATGGCCGCGCATCTGAAAGGTCGAGTCATCGTCGATCAAGTCGGCGCCGATCTTCGCAACGGCTGAAAGGCCTTCACGGTGGTGCTCAAACTTCTCGCCGCTCGCACGGTCAACAAAATAGCAGAATGATGAGGCCATGTAGTGGGCGTCAAGCGCCACGAAGGCCAGAAGAAAATCGGGACCGAAGACTGCGAAGTGCTGCCATTCCTTGAGCCGCAGAGGATTGATCAGACGCGACCCCACACTGCCGATACCGTAGATATCAGCCTCGTCAATGTTGAGGCGTGCAAACGGGCTGTCGAAAGCGCCAAATTCAACGACGCGTCCATCGGCGACCAAACTTGGTGGTGTCGGTTTGAGGGGTCGAATTGCGTTCATGGACACGATCCTTTCTCCGGCGATTGCGTCGAAGACGTTCTAAAAACGAGCCTGCATCTGCTCCAAAGCACCGAAGGCCGCCTCGATACGGTGCGTCTCGCCTTGCCCGTCGACAAGCATACCCGACCACTCGCCATAGTATTGCGCATAATCGATGGCTGCCAGGCCTAGATTCAGCCGCTCGCTCTTGGCGCCTTCGGAGCGGAACGAAAGCTCCAGGCGCCCCTCCGCATCGGCGACACGCCAGACGCCGTCCTCGGCGGTCGGTTCGATGGTCGGCCGGGACAGCCAATGCAATTTCCCGTCTACCCACATCGCATCCTCGCCGGGTTGATCGGGAGGGGTCATCTGATTGACCACGTTGAGCATCACGGCTCGGCCCGCCGCAGTGTGCACGGCGAAGCTGCCCCAGCGCCAGTGAGAGCGATAGGGGTAAAAAGTCTTCTGCTCGTCAAGGTTGCACAAATCACGGGCCGGATCAAACGTGTACACGTCCTCCCCAATCCGGATCGTGCCGGACGTCTCCAGCGGTGACTTGTGGGTGTACGTGTGATGCTCGGGGCCGATCGGCAGGCTGATCACGAGTGGTTCGGTGCGGCGCAAATCCTGCCGGAGTTCGAGATCGACCCGCAACTCGGGCATGCCGCGGCCAGCCTTCACTGCCACGTCAATGTGGTGGCGTCCGTGATCGAGGTCGTGCTCGAAGTGGATGCGGCGACTGCTGCGCCCGCAGCGCGTCTCGTCCTGCCAAAGGCTCTCGGGCATGTGCGCTCGTGTTGGCAGATCGAAGACAGACCATTCAAAGTGGCGCCGGCGACGGCGGTCGTAGAGATATACGGCGCCGCTGGCGGCAAAGCCCGCATGCTGTACGAGGATACCGCCGTAGAGATCGGGGTGACAAAGCCCGAACCCGACCCACTCTTTTAGGCGCAGGCGCCGGCCCAAACGCCCAAACGGCATGGCCGGCCGCGCGGCCGCCAACATATCGACGTTGCGCACGGGCAGCCGAAAAAATCCCTCGTGAATGCGGCCGTCTTCAACCAGCGTTGCCGGGGTCTCGCGTACAGCAACCGTCATGGATCCTCCTCGGCCGATTCGTCGGCGGCGATCGGTGTTTGCTCCGACACCGCACAGGGCCGATGCACCTCCAGAAAATCCCGGACATCGACGGCTGAGCGGTCGGGAATCTCCTCCATCGGTACGTGGCCGACGCCAGGATAGACCACCGTATCCGCCACAGGCAAACGCTCGGCGAATTCGGCGGCATGCGCGACAGGAATCAACTGATCGAGGTCTCCCCACATCACCAAAGTCGGCGCCGTGATCCCACCGATCCGCTCGTGGCCAACGGTTGGCCGCAACGTGCGGGTATAGCGGGTAAAGGCTACCCGATTGCCAGCACGGCGCAACAGGTCCCAGTAGCGATCACGCACATCCTGTGTGATGCGCGCGGGGTCACCATAGGCGCGACGGATCTGATCATCGACGACGGCACGCGGCGTAAACCACGGCAGTACGTCGCCGACGGCCGGCCAGCGACCCAGCTTGATCAGCAGCGGCATGTCGTCGCGCGGCAACCCGGCGGCGTTGACCAACACCAGACCCCCAACGCGGTCCGGATGGGCCAGCGCATAACGCCAAGCGACAAGCCCACCCAGCGAATTGCCGCCGATCACGAAGCAAGAAAAGCCCGCATGATCGGCGCCTGCATCGACCGCGCGAATGAAGCGGTCGACGCCGTAGTCCCCATCGGGCTCGGGGCCGGTAAGTCCGAAGCCGGGCAGATCGAAGCGAACGATGCGGGCGACATCGGTAAGTGCCGCCGCCCAGCCGTCCCAGGTGTGCAGCGAAGAGCTGGTGCCGTGGATCAGCAGGACCGGTATGCCCTGCCCTTCGTCACGTAGATGGACACGCATGCCGTCGATCTGCTCGTAGCGTGACGACGGACCGCTCCAGCGCGCCTCGACGGTTGCCGGGTCCAGATCGGGCGTGTAGCTGGCGGCAACCCCGATTGCCATGAGTGCCGCAACAGACGACATGATCGCGACCCATCGCCTCATGCGCGGTAACGTGCGTTGCGGCGACGCGTCACTTTGGCCAGCAGATGCTGGTAACCGACAGGAAACAGCCGCTGCAGCAAGTCAAGCACCCGTGCATCAAGCCCCACCAAGATACGGCGGCGATCTCGGTCGATTCCGCGCAAAATAACCTGCACAGCTTTTTCCGGTGGCGTCGTGAACATCTTCTCGAAACCGCGGCGCCCTTGATCGTGATTAGCCATATAGCTGCCGACAAGATCGGGGGCCATGCGGGCTGCGCGTGCAATGTTGGTCTTGATTCCGCCGGGGTGCACCGAAGTCACGTGGATCGGCGCCCCCTCTACCGCCAACTCGATTGCCAGGCATTCGGTGTAGCCCCGCACAGCAAACTTTGAGACGTTGTAAGGCGTCACCGCAGGTACGCCGACCAGACCGAAAACGCTGGAAACATTGACGATATGCCCCTCACCGGCACGGCGCAAATGGGGCAGAAAGGCCTGAGTGCCGTGAATTACGCCACGTAGATTGATTCCGAGCGTCCAATCGAGGTCGGCATCGGTCACAGTGGCCGCCAGCGCACCCATACCGACGCCTGCGTTGTTGATGATGCCGTGCACAATGCCAAAGGTGGATGCCGTCGCATCGGCCCAGGCCACCACGGCTGCGCGGTCCGCCACATCGACAAGGGTGGCCTCGACACGGGCGCCGGAGGCCGCCGCCAAGCGCCGCGTTTCTTCCAGTCCATCGGCCGCCACGTCGCTGATGGCAACGTCAACACCGCGTGCCGCCAGTTGCAGGGCCATCTGCCGCCCCATGCCGAAAGCGGCGCCAGTAATGGCGACCACGTGCCCTTTGCTGAATTTCATTGCTGCTCGTCCTTTGTTACGCGCCGCGCCGTGCATTCGTGCCCGCCGCCGTCCGCCGCTCAGGATAGCCTGTCTATTGCTTGAATTCAATTTCCGGCCGGGCGATGGAGGGATTGATTCGCTGAACAACGCCGATTATACTGGAATCCATGAGGCTTGCTTGTTTGGCACCGGGTTTTCTTTTCGGTTTGCTGCTGCTCGGTTGCGGCGGCGGTGACGGTGCCCCACCGGTCACCCCAGCGCCGACCGGAGCCAAGGCGCTCGTCGATGCGTTCGGTCGAACGACGGTGCAGGACGACGAATGTGGCGGTACGGATGCTTGGGACTATGCCGAATACTTCCGCCACGCCATGTCTCGTGACGGCACGTCGGCATTTGGCCGGTTCTGGCTCGTCGATGGCAGCCATTTGTGGGCGTTTCCGGCCAATGTAGCAGCCGGCCGATCCGCGAACGACCCGCATGAACTGCGCGCAACCTGGCCATTGATCGTCGTCCCCTGGATCGGCGCTGCCAATGCCGTCACAGCCGGACCGGACTTCCTTGCCGTCGCGGTCGTCGATCGTGGCATTGCCATATTGCCCTACGGCGACCCGCAAGCCCTCTATTGGATCGAAACGCGCCGCGTCCTCGATGTCGCCGCGTGGGGTCGCCAACTTATTGCAGCCGCCGGAGAAGACGGCTTCCCTTCTTGGGAAATCACGCCCCCCGATCCTCCGCGCGCCCTTGATCCGGTCACCCACTGGCCCGACAGCTTTGCCGCCGGCGTTCGTCATCGAGGCCACGGAGATAGTGAACTGTATCTGGCAGCATGCAGTCATGTCGGCATGATTGGCCGCGGTCGGCAAATCGTATTCGGTCCGCTTGACCATCCTGCTGCCAAAGACGTCGATGGGGACGGCAACTCACTGGCATGGGCCAACAATGGCGCCGGGCTTTTCATCTTCAACGAGGGGCGCATCAGATCGCTGGGAGGCGCTGACCCGGATGTCCACGCCAATGCCGTCGTCGTCGACACCCGCTCCGCGACCGCCTACGCCGCCGCCGGGAATCGGGCCATTGTCGCATCACCGCTCGCCGAGAGATGGCCCGCCAACGTGGTGGCGCGTGACCCGATTGGGATACACCTGGAAGGCCGACAGCTCTATGCTTTCGGTAATTTCCGCGATGTTGCCGAGCGCACGCTGATTCGCTTCACCGTCGATGGCCCCGAATTTAGCGGAGAATCTCGCATGCTTGAGCCGGCCGGGCCGCCACGTGTTTTTATGGGCGCCGCACTTGTCGCTCTGGCTGCCCGGGACAACGGGCGGCACCCTTGCGCGTTATGCATTCGATCCTGACGCCGGGTTTTCGCTTGCGTCGACGGCCGCGGCGCGTGCTTGGGTTGATGACGGGGGTGAACCCTACGTCTTCGACCACCCCCGGCTTGTCAGCGGGCCGGTCGGCGACCGCTTGATCCGCAACGGCGACTGGTTGATTTGGCCGGTTGAGGACGCCGGTTTCGTCTATGACCTGTCGGTGCGCCGACAGGAACCTAGCGAGTCCGAGGAGTCCGCCCCATGAGCGCGCCTCCGCTGGTACTGTGGTGGCATCCGCTCCCCCTCGCCGCGGCGTCGGTCACGGCGCTTAACGATCATTGGTGGAAGCATGCCTGGCCGGGCCCGCTAACGGGCAAAATCTCCGATCTATGCGGATTGTTCTTTGCCCCTCTGCTCATCGCGGCTGCCGTTGCGCTTTGCGTGCCCGCCCTATGCAGCCCCCGTCGGCAGCTACGGCTACTCACCGCCGCGGCGGCAGCCTGCGCATTGCTATTCGCCGCGATCCAATTGGATCCAATCTTTGCCGGCCAATTCGCCAGTCTGGTCGGGCAGCTTCTCTTTGGCGCACCGCTTGCCGTCACGCCGGACCCGAGCGATCTGCTGGCGCTGCCGGCCTTGGGTGCGGCTGTCTGGTGGGCCCGGCAACGGCTCGTCACCCCGGCCTAAGCCGCCGCGGCGATTAGCCGGGCCGCGGCGGCCAAGAAGAGCAGCGGAATCCAAGGCAGAAAGGCCAGTCGGGCAGAAAGGCCGGCCGCCACCGCAGCCACGGCAAGCACAACAAGGGTGGCCGACGCGCCGGCGGCAGCCAAGTCGCCAATCGACGCAATCGCCGGCGCGCTGAGGCCCGCCAATAGGGCAACAGCGGCGCTTGCGGGCCAGGAACCGGCCGCTTGTGGTGTTCGCAGAGTCAACGCGGCGGCGGCCAATGCGGCGGCGATGGCCCAACCCGCAATGAGCGCGGCGAACCCGACCAACACCACGGCCAGCAATGCCCGCAGCACCAACGCGGCAGCAGACCCGCCCGACAACGCAAAAGGCGCCAATGCCAGCAGCAGAAGCGCCGCCGCCAGCCACGCCGGCGGCGGCGCGACACCACCCAGTCCTCGCAGGGCCAAGCCGGCGGCATAGGCCAACCCCGCCGGTAGTGCGGCGGGTAGTGCGGCAGCCGGAGTCACGGCAGCTACACCTAGGGCAACCGTGACGAGCACGAGATCGGGGCTTGTGCGGAGCGGCGCGATGACCGACCAACCGCCAGTCCTGCCGGCCATACCAAGCTCGACAAGTGCGCCGCCCATAAAAACACGTGGCGGCCCGTCGGACTGGAAACCGCGGCTGCGGACAATCGTGCGCTGCTCGGCGGTGTCACCGGCGGACAAACGCAGCCGCACCGGGCGCCGTGCTGCACCGCAATCCATGTCTGCAACGAAACGCAGGCGATCCGGCCCCGACGCCTCGGGGCCGCGCCAGCGCGCAGCGCAGGCGCGGCCACCGACATCCAAGGCGACACGGTGGGCAACGGCATCGCGCGCCGCCGCCCGCACCAGCGACCACGATTCCAGGGCAGCGGGGTCGGGTACGGCCAAGCCCGGCACGCGGCCGAGCAGTTCAGCCCGCGCCAACTCGACTTCGACTACGAGGTCATGAGCTGCGGTGATCATAACCACCGTTGGGCCCGCGCTGTGCGCCGCAACCGGCGCGGGCGAACAGAGCAGCGCAAGGCAAAGGGTCACCCGACCGATCACGGTCGCCCAACAATCACAATCGACGACTCGGCGCGCAGCCGTTCAAGTAGATCCACAACCGCCGCACGACGGCGCGTCTCACGCCAGTCGGCCTCGACGGCCACGGCCACCTCAGCAAGCGGACGTGGGCCAGCGTCACGGCGCTCCTCAACAAGTACGAAGTGGGGGCCCACGGAGGTTCCAAGCGGACCGATGACCGTACCGAGCGGCGCCGTGAGCACCGCCGTGGAAAATTCCGGCCCATAAAGATCGGTGAGCTGCTCGGTGGGCCACCAGGCCCGGTCATCGTGCATCCGCGGTGCGGTACCCCGTGCGGACCGGAGCGCCGCGGCATCCGGCGGCCATGCAACGCCATCCGGTGCCGCTGCCATCCGCAGACGCACCGCCCCCGACGACGCCCAGCGTGTCACATGAGTCGCATACCAATCGGCGGTTTCGGCGGCACTCGGCTCCCCCAGCCCCGCCGTTGTGGCCTCCAGCACAATATGCATGAGCCGGCGGCGAATCAATGGATCATCGGCGCCAAGACCCAGCCGTCGAGCATGGCGCACCAGCAGTTCCTCGTCGATCAAGGCATCGACGAGTGCCGCGCGCCCGGCAGTGGCGGTCACGCCAGACTCTGCCGTCAGGCCGACAAGCAGTGGCTGCAAGCGCTCGGCCAAGATTGGCTCGCCATCGATCAAGGCCACCGCTGGCAACGCGGGTGTGCGATCGCGCGCCGCCACGGCCACAAGCACCGCAAGAACCGCCAATACGACCAGCTCTACGCGCGTCGGCAAAGGGACGGCAAGGCGCCAAGTACGCCGCTGGACGGGCAGGCGACTCACCGCCGAAAATCGACCCAGATCGGCGACGACCAAGCGCGTTCCTCGGCAGCGACCAGACAATCGCCACCCTCAATCCCAGCGGGGCACGGGACGACGCGCCCGTCCGGACCCGACATGGGGACGCCATTGACGGCCGGCGTCGCGGTCTGAATCGCCCGTACGTAATAGAGTGCATCACGGGCCCCGGCGCCAAATGACTCATCCGTAAACGAGGCGCGCATCCGTGGGCTGGGCGTGCCGTCCGGGCGTCGGTCTTCGTTGGCGATGACCCGCCAGGGATCCTCGATCAATTCGCGCAGCGGCTCATTGGGGCGATTCTGCGGCCGGATGCGCACGATTTCCAGCCGCTCAATGCCGACGCGTTCGTTGCCAGGGTTGAAACAGGTATCCAGGCAGACGTCACGCAGCAGCCGCTCGCCCCAGCGCGCCTTCTGGGCCGCACTGCAGCCGGGCAATTCGACCGGCCCGCCCCATGCCTCGACCTCGAAAACCGGCGAGCGATCGCCGCTAAGCTCGCTGCCCATCGGATGCCGCTGCCCAGCCTGCACGGCATCGAACCACAGCGCCATGCGAGGCCCGGACGTCCCATACACCTCACGACGGCGAAGGGCCTGCCAAATATCCTCGCGCGTGCGGCGCTCGGCATGGACGGCAACGAGGCCGCCAGGATAAAAATAGCTGGCCACGCGCTCGGCTTCAACGCGGTTGCGACCCGGCACCGAAAACCCGCTACCAACACTGGGTGGAAACATCGCGCCCATGGTCCAGTCGGCAAGCGCACGTCGTTCCATCACGCTGGCCGGGCGCGCACTGTGATCGTCGGTGGCCGCTATGAGGCCGAAACGAAACGCATGGGTAACCGTGCCGTCCGGGCCGACCGTGCGGCTTGCCAGTGCCGTTTGCACGCTACCGGTCGGGGTATAGCGCTCGGCGGGTTGAAAGCAGTCGGGGCACTGCCCGCAACGGCCCCAGTGCTCGGGGCGCGTCGCGAAACGGACGCGGGCCGTGCGGTGCGCCTCGGCGATGAGCGGCTGGCAGGCTTCGACCGGCGTCCTGTTGATTCGGCAGTGAGCCGCCGTCAAGCGGGCCGCGCGCTGGTAACAAGTCTCCCAATTGTCCGTTACCGGATCACGCCACTCCTCGGAATTGCCATGCCCGGAATAGACCTCAATCAAGCGCTGAATGTCGGGATCGTGCTGCACCGCGTTGCTCTGAATCGACCAATCGGTGGCCACCTTGGTCATGCCCCAGGCCGTACCATGCGGAATCGCGATGACGTCGTATCCGGCAGCGGCCAACTCGGGGTCAGCATAGCCTTCGCGCAACCACCGCCACAGCTCCTGCGGCTCATCGGCGACACGCACGCATTTGTCTCCGGGCGACGCGTCGCGACAGCGGGGCTGGCCTACGTCCTCGATCGCACGAACAAGGCCGCGAAGCCCACGGGCCGAGGTCACGCCGCGCTCCTGCATCAACGCCAACGATCGCCAGACCGTGCCGAAATCGGCCACGTCGATTTCCGACACCGTATAGGCGCCAATCGCCTGCGGCGGCACAGCGTCATTGCGGAAAAAGACATTCTTGTGGCCCCAGTATTGGCCGGTCGACGAACTGGTCCACTCAAAGCCGGCAAAACTGACGATCGCCGGCTCGCCGTCGGGGCTGGCGGCCGCCTCCCCCGCCACGTTGCAAGCGCGGACGGCATTGAGCGTTCGCTGCCAGCGAGGTTGATCGAGGACCTCGGCGTGGTCACTAAACCCAAAAAAATCGACGCTCGCACAAGCCCGCGCATAGTCGCAGGCAGCTTCGGGTCCACGCTCAATCCCCTGCAGTACTTGCACCAGCACAGCATCGGCGCTCAGGTAGGTATGCGTGTGCAGGTCGCCGTAGAGAATCCGGCGATTGGGCGGGGCATCTTCAGCCATCGCCGACACCGCGACGGCACACGTCGCAACCAGCCCGAGGATCCGTGCAATGGATGTTCGCATGGCGGCTCTCCCAACCGGGTCAGCATAGCCAATCCCCACCATGCCGTCCATGGCGCCGTTCGGCAACAGGGATTTTCGGGGCCTTTCGGTACCGTTGTAGCGAGGGCGCATAGTCGACCGGCAGATTCGCACCAAGAAACCCGACATGGTACGCTGCCGATGCTCGCCACAAGGAGTTCGCGATGACGACAGCCACCCTCCACGAAGACCCCGCCGTTGCCCTTGACGGTCTCATTGACGCGCTGCGCGGCCACCTCGACGACATTGAGGCGCCGCGCCTCGGCGACGGCGCCTGGCGGGAGCGCATCCGGGCCGCTGGCGGCGATCTCAAGGCCAGGTTGGTAGCCTTGGGCCCGGCGTTGCGCGAACGGCAGAGTGATTTGCAATCTGTCGTAGAGCGCGTCGGTGCTCAACTCGACGCCTATTCCGACGCCTTGGCTGCGCATCCCGACGTCACCGTGGTGCGAGGGCGCCTTGCCGATTTGCATCGCAGTTACGAAGAGCTGCTGCTTGGGTTGAAGGCGCGGCGCGTCGCCCGGGCGGCGGCCCTGGCCTCGTCCCGCCAGCTCAAGCCTCGCAACTACGCCCGCAACGCCTTCCACGCCCTGAACGGCATCGTCGCCGTCCTGATGTACGAGCTCGTGCTCAGCCGCGAACAGGCGCTGTGGGTGCTCGGTTCGATTTTGGCCGTGTTCGGCATACTCGAAATCACGCGGCGTTTTTCGGATCGCTGGAACGATTTTCTCGTTGACAAGCTGTTTGGGGCCATCTCCCGCCCCTCCGAGCGCTACCGCGTCAACTCGGCGACGATCTATTTGGTCGCGCTGATTTTGATTGTGGCGGCTTTTCCGCGCGAAGCGGTCGGTGCTGCGGCCCTGATCTTGGGCCTAGGTGACCCCGCCGCCTCGATTGTCGGCAAACGCTGGGGGCGCCGCAAGCTATTCCGCGACAAGAGCCTAGCGGGGACGCTCGGCTTTGTCGTGGTCAGCTTCGTGGCTGTGGCCATCTACTTCGTGTTGGTCGATGCCGTATCGGGTACGGCGGCCACACTTGGCGTTGCTGCCGTGTTGGCTGTCGTCGGCGCCGCGACTGAGCTTCTGAGCAGCCGGATCGACGACAACTTCTCAATTCCCGTCATCTGCGCAGCCGTCGCGGCGATCTTCGTCTAGGCGGCGAGCTCCGGGTACGGTTGGGCAAGCACATGACCTACCGTCGGCAGGCACGCCGCTACACTCCCCCTACCCAAGCGCAGATCAGTCTTTGCGAGGGCCCTTACCGAAAGGCTTGCCGCCACCGCCGGGTCCCTTGCGGAATGGTTTTCCACCGGGCCCCTTGCCGGGCCCACCGGGGCCTTTGCGATCACGATCGCCGGCCGGCTTGGCCCACTTGCCACCGGGGCCCTTGCCGGGGCCGCCCTCGCGGCGATCGCCGGCTGGCTTGGCCCAAGGACGCCCACCGCCACCCGGCCGAAACGGCCGTCGTGGTCGATCGGGCGCTGCGGCAGCGCGCTCAGCCAAACGGTTGATTTCTTTGTGGCTGAGGCCGATCAGTTCCGGCCCCCGCGTTTCGTCGATGCCGACCAGCATCGTCAAAGCGCGCATGGCGACCTCTTCGACCGGCATCTCGCCGACGAGATCTTCAAACAGCGACGAAACCGCCGGATCGATCTCACGCGCGGCCAATTCGGCGCGCAGTTTCTGTGCGGCCTTGCGCCGAACCCACGTGGCTGTGGGCATTTCGCGCACAGTGACGTCTCCAACGGACTTGGCAATGCGCTGGATGGTTCGCATTTCGCGTGGCGTCACCAGCGTAATCGCAAAACCAGCCTTGCCGGCCCTGCCGGTACGGCCAATGCGGTGCACGTAGCTCTCGGCGTCAAAGGGAATGTGATAGTTGAAGACGTGCGTGATATCGGCAACATCAAGCCCACGCGCAGCCACGTCGGTCGCGACGAGCATCCGGATACGGCCAGCCCGAAAGGCTTGAATAACTTGGGTTCGCTGCCGCTGTTCCATGTCGCCGTGCAACCCCTTTGCCGACACGCCCTGTGCTTCGAGCACGCCGGTCAGCCGGTCCACCTCGACCTTGGTGCGGCAAAACACGATTGCCTTGGCAGGCTCCAGCGCATCAACGAGCCGCAAAATTGCGTCGTCCCGCTCGTGTTCCTCGATAACGTGGTACTGCTGATTGATCCCTTCGGCTGCCCGATCCCCGACGCCCATCTTGACCCATGCAGGGTTGTTGAGGATCCGCTCGGCCAGCGTACGAATCGGACCGGGCATGGTCGCCGAGAAAAGCAGGGTTTGCCGCTCGGCGGGAATGAACGTGAAGATCTGTTCGATCGCCTCGAGAAACCCCATATCGAGCATTTCATCGGCTTCGTCGAGAATCACGATCTTCGGCGCAAACCCCGGCATGCGCCCCGATTCCAGAAGATCAATCAGGCGGCCCGGCGTGGCGACCACAATGCGCGCCCCGCGGGCCAACCGCTCCAATTGACGGTCGTAGGATTGTCCACCATAAATGGCCACCGTTTGGACGCCGGCGAACTTGCCGAGACGGAAAAGTTCGTCACTGATCTGGTTGGCCAGCTCACGGGTCGGCGCTACGATCAGCACGTCCGCCCCGCCTTTGGGCTCAAGCATGCTCATGACCGGCAGGCCGAAGGCGGCGGTCTTGCCGGTGCCGGTCTGGGCCTGCGCAACCAAGTCACGCCCCGCTAGTACGAGCGGAATCGCCTCAACCTGAATGGGGCTGGGCGTCGTAAATCCGGCGGCATCGACGCCGCGCAGAACGGCCTCAGCCAAGCCGAAGTCGGCGAAGCCGGGGGTGGGGAGCGTATCGTCTAGGGTCATGGGAAGGGGCCTGACGGGTGGCGGCGCCCTGATCGGGCACAGCGTGGCAAACCTTCAGTATACTACAAGATAGTTCGAATTTCGATCCGCCGCTGCGAAAGGACGCTGCAATGCTGCGCGACGACCTACTGACACTCGATCGCCCGGCATTGGCTCGAGCCATGGAAGCGGGGCACCCGATCGACCCGGACGCACTGGCCGGCTGGGAATACAAGGGCATTGCGGTCGGCTCCGCGCTGATCGAAAAACTGGCCTGGAAAACATTCCGCAAGACCTTCCATCGTGACCGAGAGTCAGGCGTGCTGCGCGGCTGGAACTACCGCGTCGAACAGGATGGCATCGATGGGCAGTACCCGGTCAAGCAGAAGAACGGCCAGGACTTTTCTTGGGGCTTCTACCGGGTCGTCGATGGCAAGGGCCACAAAATGCCTTGGAAGGCGGACCACGGCCTCGTTATCGACTATGGCTACGGTGAGAATGGACGATCCCCCCAGAGTTGGATCAAGGATCCGCTATTGGCGATCAACGCAGGCAGCCCCGACCTTCTGATCGGCGTCAGCTACGTCGATTTCGGCTTTTTCACGCTACCGACGCCGACCTTCTTCGTACTCTCACGCGACCAGCCGCTACGCAACGTGGTCGCCTCGGCGGCCTCGAAGGGCTGAGCAGCACCGCATGCAACCTTGGCAATGCTTGGATCGAGCCCGCGTCCCCGGCGGTGGCCGGCTGGAATTGTGGCGACGCGGCGACACCTTCGAAATCCGCGTCGACGGCAACAACCTGATGTCTACCGACATGCACCGCTCCGAAGACGAATTGGCCCGCGGTACGCTGGACCGTCTGACACCGCGTCCCGCACCGCGCATGTTGATCGGCGGCCTGGGCCAGGGTTTTACCGCCGCGGCACTGGCAGCAACCTCACCCGAGGACGCCGAAATCATCATCGCCGAGATTGTGCCCGAGGTTGTTGCCTGGAACCATGGCGAGATGGGGGACGCCGCTGGCCGGCCCCTTGCTGACCCCCGTGTCCGCGCTGAGATCATCGACGTGTACGATGCTATTGCAGCCCACCCACGTGCGTGGGACGCCATCATGCTTGATGTTGACAATGGTCCGGATGGTTTGGTGCGCGCCGAAAACAGCCGACTATATGATCGCAACGGTCTGCGGGCCATTCATACCGCACTGCGCCCCGGTGGCATATTGGCTATCTGGTCTGCCGGAGATGATGAAGTGTTTGAGCGCCGCTTGGCTGCTGCACGGTTCACAGTAGAGCGCTTTCGGACCGCCAAAGGACGCGGCCGCCGTCATGTGATCTGGTTCGCCCAGCCCCGTTGACGTGCAGGTATCCTACCGGTTAGAATCAGCATAATTGCAGCCTTTCTGAAAGGAACTCGACCGTGACCGCTCACGAGTTCTTGCACGTACTGCTTTGGCTACTCGCTGGATTCGCTCTCTGGACCCTGCTTGAGTACCTCATTCATCGCTTTCTGGGGCATTCGCCCCGGGGGCGCAATCCGTTCCGTACGGAACATGTTCGTCACCACGCGACGACACACTACTTCGCGCCGACACTCAAAAAAGCTTTGGTTGCAGCACCGGTGATCGGCGGTCTATGGCTCCTTCTGGCTTTTGCGCTTGGGACCGCCGCGGGCAGCAGCTTCGCGTTCGGCTTAACCGTCATGTATGTTGCCTATGAAGTTGCCCACCGCCGAGCGCACACCCATCCGCCGACAGGGCCGTACAGCCGTTGGCTACGCCTCAACCATTTCCATCATCACTTCCGGAACCCGCGAGCCAACCACGGCGTAACCAGTCCAATCTGGGATGTTGTCTTCGGAACGCACGAGACGCCGGGACAGATCCGGGTGCCCGCGAAGCACGAAATGGCGTGGCTACTCGATCCTTCAACCGGCAACGTGCGGCCGGAGTTTGCGGCCGACTACGTGATCATTCGGCCCCGCGCCTGAGCGATATGCCCCACATTTCCGGGTGGCATGGTATGCTACAAACTTCGTTTCCGCCGCGATGGCCGCCCCGAGGAGTCCGCATCCGTGTCCCTCATCTGGGTCGTTCTGGTTCCGTTCCTGCTGGCGCCGCTGGCGCTCGCCGCGGATCGCTTTGGTCGTAATGCCGTTGCGCTGATCGCCGGCGCAGCCCCGTTGGCCGCCTTGGCTGTGCTGGCAACCGCCATGCCAAGTGTCCTGAGCGGCAGCATCCCCGCATTCCGTGCCGCTTGGCTGCCGTTCATCGGCCTTGAATTTCACCTGCGGCTCGACGGCTTGGCCCTCATGTTCGCACTGTTGGTGGCGGGCATCGGCGCCCTCGTGGTCCTCTACGGTCGCTTTTATCTGGCAGCAGAAGACCCATTCGGGCGCTTTTTTGCTTTTCTGCTGCTGTTCATGGGCTCGATGCTCGGCGTGGTGCTGGCCGGGAACATCCTGCTCATCGGCATCTTCTGGGAACTGACGAGCATCAGTTCGTTCCTCCTGATCGGCTATTGGCACCGGGAATCGTCTGCGCGGCAGGGCGCCCGCATGGCGCTCGCCGTCACCGGCCTTGGCGGCCTGGCGCTGCTCGGCGGGCTTGTGCTTTTGGGGCAAATTGCCGGCGGCACCAGTCTCGATGTCGTCTTGGCCGCCGGAGACCGCATTGCGGCCAGCCCGCTGTACGTGCCCATGCTGCTACTGGTTTTTCTGGGCGCCGCAACCAAGTCGGCGCAGTTTCCGTTCCATTTTTGGCTACCGCACGCGATGGCTGCCCCCACCCCCGTCAGCGCCTATCTGCATTCGGCAACGATGGTCAAGGCTGGCGTGTTTCTATTGGCCCGCCTGCATCCAGCCCTATCCGGCCACGAGGCGTGGTTCTGGCTGGTTGGCGGCACGGGCATGCTGACAGCCGCCCTGGCTGCTTGGTGGGCAATTGGCCGCCACGACCTCAAAGCGCTTCTGGCCTATTCCACGATTGCCCATCTCGGAATCATCACGGCATTGTTCGGATTCGGGTCGCCGCAGGCCGCGATGGCTGGTGTGCTGCATATTTTCAACCACGCGGTATTCAAGGCTGCCCTCTTTATGACGGCAGGCATCATCGACCACGAGACCGGCACGCGCGATCTTCGGCGGCTGGGTGGGCTGCGATCCACCATGCCGCGCACGGCCATTTTTGCGGTACTGGCGGGCATGGCCATGGCCGGTCTACCGCCGCTTGGCGGGTTCATCTCCAAGGAGCTGTTTTTTGAAACAGCCATTGCAGCGTCCTCCCACGGTGGACCCGCCGGCGCCTTCGTCTGGATTGCCTTTGCGGCCGGTCTGTTCGGTATCGCGTACTCGCTGCGCATGATCTGGGGCGCCTTTTTCGGGGTGCCGCGTGACCCGAGTATCCACGCCCACGAGCCACCGTGGCCAATGCGCCTACCCGTGGAGCTGCTCGCGCTGACCGCCCTGCTGCTGGGGCTGTGGCCGGGATTTGTCGAGCCGCTGATCGCCCGGGCAGCCGGCGCCGTGACAGGCGCACCGGTCGGCCCGCTTCACCTGGGGCTCTGGCACGGCTTCAATCTGCCGCTGGCGCTCAGCTTCGGCGCACTCGTCGGCGGTACGCTCCTCTACCTGTCGTGGCCCAAGACGGCAGCCATGGTTGCCGCTCTCTTGCCCCCTGTACAAGCCAAAGCTGTATACGACGCCCTTGTTCACGGCGCCGTTCGATCGGGGCAAACGATAATCCCACGGCTGCGCGGCGACCGGCTGCGACACTACGCCCTGATGGCAGTCTTGCCAGCGACGGCGGCGCTTGCCCTGCCGCTCATCGGCGGCGTCACGGCCGGCGAGGGCGCGACGAACCCGGCCGATCCTGTGGCCTTCGTTGCGTGGCTGCTGCTGGTCGCTGCCGCACTTACGGTGGTGCGCTGGTATCGGCAACGTTTGGCGGCGGTCGTCGCGGCCAGCGTTGTGGGGCTGGTCGTTTCATTGACGTTTGCACGGCTGTCGGCGCCTGATCTGGCGCTCACGCAGCTCTCGGTCGAGGTGGTGTCGATCGTACTCCTGCTGCTTGCGCTCAACGTCCTGCCGGACGAAGTACGTCCCGAGCCCCGGGCGGGCCGTCGTATGCGGGATGCCGTGCTGGCCGTATCCCTCGGCGGCGCCACGGCTTGGGTTGTGTGGGCCATTCTGACACGGCCCTTCGAAACGATTTCCGGCTATTACATTCAAAACAGTGTGTCTGGTGGCGGCGGCACCAACGTCGTCAATGTGACACTCGTCGATTTCCGCGGTTTTGATACTCTGGGTGAGATCTCGGTCGTTGGAATGGCTGCGCTCGGTGTCTACGCGCTCCTCTATACCGTTCGCCCACGACGACCCCCACGTCGTCGGCGCGCGCTGGACCGTCACCCCATTGTGTTGGCGGCAATCACACAGGCACTCTTGCCGGTCGCACTGGTTGTCGGGCTGTACCTTTTCCTGCGCGGCCACAATGCCCCCGGTGGCGGCTTTATCGCCGGACTTGTGATGACGGTGGCCTTCTTGACCCAGTATATTGCTGGCGGTACAGAATGGGCGCGCAGCCGGCTACGTTTGCCTTTTGCTCCGATGATTGGATTCGGCGTCGGCATCGCACTGCTGACCGGCTTGGCGAGCTTCGCCTTCGAGCGGCCGTTCCTGACGTCGGCGTTTACGTACCTCAAATGGCCGGTGGTGGGCAAGTTTGAGGTTGCCTCGGCGGCCCTTTTCGACCTTGGCGTACTGTCGGTCGTGATCGGCGGTTCACTGCTTATTCTCACTCAAATTGGCCGCATCAGTCGTCACGACCCCGATGCCAACGATGCGGCGCGGCGAGAGCGAAACCCATGGAAGCCCTAATCGCATCCGCTATCGGCGTTTTGATAGCCGCGGGAGTCTACCTGTTGCTCAGGGCCCGCACCTTCGATGTTATTCTCGGGCTGACGCTGCTTTCGTATGCGGTCAATTTGTTCGTGTTTTCGATGGGCCGCCTGCGTATCGGTGGTGCGCCGGTGGTGACCAAAGGCGTGCCGCTGGATCCACTGGACTTCACCGATCCGCTGCCGCAAGCGCTCGTGTTGACGGCGATCGTAATCGGATTCGCGCTAACTTCACTTTCGGTTGTGCTGGCAATTCGGACACACATGTTGAGCGGCGACGACTTCACCGAGACGCCGGGGAACAACCCGTGAATCATCTGCCGATTGCCCCGATATTGATTCCGTTGACCGCGGCCGTGTTGGGCGTGCTTGCTGGTCGTTCATCCATTGCCCTGCAGCGTACAATCAGCCTGGCCGCCACCATCCTCGGCGCAGCCGTCGCCATCATGTTGGTCGCCGCTGTACAGGATGGCGCCATCCTCACCTACCAACTGGGTGACTGGCCGGCGCCGTGGGGCATCGTGCTTGTAGCCGACCGTACCTCGGTGCTGCTCGTCGCGTTGACACAGGCGCTGGCGCTCCCCGCGCTGCTGTGGTCGTGCGGGGGCACTGACCGCTCTGGTCGTTATTTCCACGCGCTGTTCCAGTTCTTGATCGCGGGCGTCAGCGGCGCGTTCCTGACCGGTGATATCTTCAACCTGTTCGTATTTTTCGAGATTCTACTGGCCGCCTCCTATATGCTCCTCTTGCACGGTGGGCAGCCCGAACGTGTGCGCCAGGCCCTCCATTTCGTACTGCTCAACTTGGTCGGTTCGGCGCTGTTTTTGATCGGCGTCGGCATACTCTACGGGGTCACCGGCACCCTCAACATGGCCCATCTCGCCGAGCGGGTGGGGCAACTCGCGGGCGCCGAGGCACAATTGGCGCGTGCGGCCGGCTATGTGCTGCTCGTCGTCTTCGGCCTCAAGGCGGCCGTGCTGCCGCTCGGCTTCTGGCTGCCGCGTGTCTACGGTGCTGCCGCAACCCCTGTCGCAGCGCTGTTCGCCATTCTCACCAAGGTCGGCGTATACGCGATTCTGCGCGTCTTCGGGCTCATCTTCGGTACACAGGCGGGCGTGCTTGCGGGCTTGGCCTGGATGCCCCTGCTGGTTGCGGGTATCACCACCGTCTTCGTGGCCGCTTGGGCCGTATTGGCGGCGCGGCGCGTGCCTGATGCGATTGGCTGGTTGATCGTCGGTTCGGTCGGTGCAATGCTCGCAACCGCTGGCATTGCCACCCCGCGGGCCGTGGGCGCGGCCCTCTACTATCTCGTACACTCGACGTTGGCGGGTGCTTTGTTGTACCTTGCTGCGGCTTTCTTGGCCAAAGCCCGCGGCAGCGATCTAATTGAGACAGCCCCGCGACCGGCCCATTGGGCCTTGACGGGCGGCGCATTCGGCCTTGCCGCCATGGCTATGGCCGGTCTACCACCCTTCGGTGGCTTTCTGGGTAAGCTGTTGATGCTCACAGCCAGCGCGGGTTCCACGGCCGGTTGGGTGCTGTGGGCTGCACTGCTCATCGGCGGGCTCGTCACGTTGGTGGCCGTATCTCGCATCTTCAGTGCCGTTGTCTGGCGCGCCCAAGACCGCCGGAACACCGAGCCACCTCAGCCGCTGTGCCCGTGGCGCTTGGCCGCACTCGGTTGGCTGGTCGCCCTCGTCGTCGCCGTGGCGGCGACGGCCGGCCCCCTGCACGCCTACACCACGGCGGCGGCCGACCAATTGCTTCAGCCGCGGGTTATGATCCGCGCGGTTCTGGGAAGGTAGGCTGCGATGCTCAGCGTCCTCATCCCTCGCCCCGTCCTCAGTGCCGTCCTGATGACCGTATGGCTCCTTGCTTGGGGCGAGGCGAGCGCTGGCATCGTCGTACTGGGCCTGCTGCCCACGCTCGGGCTGCCGCATCTGACTGCGCCGTTTTGGCCCGAGTACCCGCCGGTGCACGATCTGCGTGCCCTTGCCCGCCTGCTACTCGTTTTTCTTTATGATGTCGTTGTCGCCAACCTCAAGATCGTACCGCTGATTCTGGGACCGCTCGACCGGCTGCGACCAACCTTCGTCGTCGTACCGTTGGACGCAGGACACCCGTTGGTCATATCGCTGCTGGCATCGATGATCACATTGACACCGGGCACGGTGTCGGCAAACATCAGCGGTGACGGTCGACGCCTACTCGTCCACACGCTCGACATCGATCCGAGTCAGACACAGGCCCTGATCGACGAGATCAAAACCCGCTACGAGGCCCCGCTCAGAAAGGTCTTCGGATGCTAATCATCGCCATCTGGCTTGCCGTGGCCATGCTTGCTGCGGCGCTGCTGCTCAATCTGAGCCGATTGCTGCGTGGCCCGGACGTTCTCGATCGCGTGGTCGCGCTCGACACGGCCTACGTCAACTCGGTTGGCTTGATCATCCTGCTCGGCGTCGGCCTCGATTCGCAGGCCTACTTTGAAGCGGCCATCTTGATTGCGCTGATGGGCTTTGTCGGCACGGTGGCGCTGGCCAAATTCGTCCTGCGCGGCGATGTGATCGAGTAGCCTGATGGACCTGCACCCTGCCCTTGAGGCCCTCATTTCCGTGCTTCTCGTTGGTGGCGCCTTCTTCGCGCTGGTCGGCTCGATCGGCCTGAGTCGCCTGCCCGATTTTTTTATGCGCCTACACGGTCCAACCAAGGCTACGACGCTGGGCTTGGGCCTGATGCTGGCCGGCATGTGGCTTCAAGAAGGCCTACTCGACGGCCTCTGGTCGCCGCGCGGCCTGTTGATCTCGTTCTTCCTGTTCATGACGGCGCCCGTCAGTGGCCACATGCTGGCCAAGGCCGGCTTGCACCACCGCCTTGGCCACAAGTCCGGGGTGCCGGACGCACAGGCCGACAGCGACGAGGCGGCAGAGCCCGCGGGGGACTAGCGGGCGGCCCTGCAACGCACCGCGAATATTCGGGACTGATCGTTGCAGCTTGTGGTATGATCGACGCGTCAGCCGGCCTTGACTGAACACGGAGGTCCCTGTGACGTCGAACACCTTTCGCGCGCTCGCACTTGCGGCAGTGTTCACCTGCGCGGCGGCGCAGGCCGCTCCGGCGCTGGCCGAGGGGCTGACGCTGGGGCCGTGGAGCCTCGAACTCGATGACCCCGAACTCGTTTACGCGCTGAACATGAACGAGGCCGGCAGCGGCCTAGCGCAGACCTGTCTGCCAAAGATCGACAGCTGCGTGTGGATGCTCCTGATGTCAACGACGTGCGAGGAAGGGGCCACGTACCCCATTCTGGCCAACTCGGATGCCGGGGCAAGCCATCTCGAGGTTCGTTGCAACGGCCGCTTCGGCCGCTCGGAGCTGACGATGTATGCCTTCACCGATTTCAAGGCTGTCGATTCCATTGTGCGCGCGGCGCGGCGCGTCGGCTTCGCGGTGCCGCTGCAGAGAGACCAGTTCCGTGTCATCCGCTTCGGCCTCGAACAAGCGGACGCCGCCCTGGGTGCGCTGCTGCTCGGCGCCGCCCGCCATGTACCCAAAGACCTCCCGGCACGCCCCGCGCCCGACGACGAGCTCCTCTAGCCCCGGATCAGCGGGCAGGTGCCGGACGAGGTGGGCGGTCCAGCGCCGGCCACCTTGACCTGCTGTACCGCCAATTGTACAATAGAACGTATGCTTGGAGGTACAACATGACCAAGATCCCCGCCATCGTTCCAGTCAGTGATTTCCGACAGGACGCCGCTGCGGTGCTCAAGAAATTGCAGACCGGCGCGGGGCCGTTGGTGGTCACCCAGCGCGGCCGTGCCGTTGCCGTCTTGCAGAGCGTTGAGGCCTATGAGAAGGGTGAACGCGAACGTGAGTTGCTGCGCCTGCTCGCCGCCGGCGAGCGCGAGATCGCGGCCGGCGAAGGGCATTCTTTGGCCGAGGTGATGAAGGAGGCCGACGCCCTGCTCCGAGACGACGACGCTTGAAGGTCAAATTCACGTCAACCGCACGGCGACAGTTCCTCGAGGGACTCGAATCTATCCGCCAAGACAACCCCACTGCGGCCCGCCACTTTCGGCGCAACGCCGAATCGGTACTGCAGCGACCGATCCAGTACCCCGAATCGGGACGCGCGATCCCGGAGTTTCCCGAACTGCCTCATCGTGAGATCATCGTTCGGCCCTACCGATTCTTCTATCGCATCGTCGGCAAAACCGTTTGGATCGTCGCAGTCTGGCATTCTGCGCAATTGCCGACGGACCCCGGTAGCTGAGGTCCGCAAATCTGGCTGCTGGACCCGTCGATCCAAGCGCCAACACCCGCCCTGCCACGATCACTACGAACCGCGCCGCCTACCCCTCATCCGGTGTCAACACGGCCAGGCGCAGGCGCCCCAAGCGGCGGTAGACCCGGAAATCGCTGTCGAGCGTAACGATGTGCAGGCCGGCGTCGCGCTCGGCCATGCGAACCAGGCAGGCGTCGGCCAGCGACATGGGGACGTCGGCGTACTTGGCGAGCAGGCTGCGCACGGGTGCTGGGTCGTCGGCCAAGCGGAAGGCGACGGCGAGCACGCCCCGTTCGACAAGCTCGACGACGGCCGCAGGACAACCGGGCAGGTGCCGGACCAGGTGGGCGGTTTCGGCCAAGACCGCTTCACAGGTCAGAATCGGCGCCGCGGCGCTGGCCAGCGTTGACTTGGCCCAATCGTGGTAGGGGTCGCGGCGGTTGAGGAGCGCGACCAGCGGACCGGTGTCGGCGACGCAGCGCCTCACCGACCAAAGTCGTCGAGGTACCGCGAATTCGTCGACAGATCGGCCGGACCCTCGAAAGCCCCGACCAGATCGGCCGCCGCAGCGAGCGCCGACGGGCCCGTACCGGACACGTAGGCGACCAGCGCCTCGCGGACCAGATCGGAGCGCGAGCAATTGCGGGCCTCGGCAAGCTCGGCCAGCCGCTCTTCGAGCTGCTGCGGAAGCTTGACGGTCACCGCGCGGGAGGATTTTCGTATGACGCTCATGCAGCTAGCGTAACACGCAGGTGCCGCAGCGGTCAATACGCCCGGTGAGGTCCAGCTTCATGGCATGGCTGACCGGTGCTAGGGCCAACTCGTCGTTTCACCGAAGGCGTTGTAGCCGTAGGTCTCGACGGCGGCGCCGACGGTGGCTGCCATCACTACCATCACTGGCCAATGCAATTACCTGCGGCGCCTAGAATAACCGCGTTATATGCCGCGTGACTGGCAACCGAAACAGTGTAGCCACCGCGAGCTTGGGCTGCATTAAACACCACGCGCAGCCCAGCCAGCCAGATCAGGTCGCCGCCATATCTACACCAATGCAGAGCGGCAAACACGAGCGGCGTTGCTACCCACCAGACCATATTCGCTTGCCAACTTTGCGCCGTTTGTCGCCATGCCCAGAATATCACTTCCTCGGTTGAAGCCGCCGAGAGGCCCAAGAGAATCCATCCGACCCGGTCCAACGCGCAGTTTCCTGTTGTCGGCAGCCATTGGTGGCACTGGGCAGGCCACCAAGCCGAACCGAGGCCCTCGACCAAAATCGTCCATACTGCAGGCCATGCGAGGGCCAAGCCGACGCCCACCAATGCGGCTAGTGTCAGCCCCATCCACGGTGCTTTCAGGTCGCCACGGGTCAGCTGTCGTACGCACCCCCAGCAAAACGCCCAACGAACCGCCTCGATACCGACCTCCCAAGGCCAGCGAAGCATCAGGCCGGGCGCGCCAATCAGGACGAAATCGTTCAGGAGCAACGGGATGCAGGCGATCAGGATCCATGCTCCAGAGTCTCGTGGGATCCGAGACACGCACGCCACCCTTTTGGCCGCGCCCACCCGAGTCGCCGCTATCGGCCGGTGGCGTCGGCAGGCGGCACCTGAGGCCTCACTCGCCCATCCGGCGACAGCTCCGTAGAGGGCGTCCCTCTATCAGCGGCAGCATTGTACGCACAATTTCGGCGCTCATCGTCCCATCGCCCCCCAAGATCAAGGCATCTGTCAATCGCAACTTCCCGTGCCAGCAGCAGTCCGGCCCAAACACCGGCGAAGAATGCCAACGCGCACCAGGGCAAAATTCGCCCCGTCCGGATCGGTCTGCCCAGCGTCATCGAAGCCCCGACGGGCGGAAATTGGCGCACGCATCCGAGCAGGGTGGTGCGTCTGGACCGCGATCACGACCTTGCGCACGGCCAGCCGCATTGGCCGCTTGATCTTCAGCGCACGCACTGGGCGGATCACCTTTGACATACCTGTCAACGGCTTCCCTAGTATTACTGATCGCCGCAGCGACAGCCTCGCCGAACGACCCTCGCCTTGTGGCCTCGCAATTTGCCATGCAATGGAAGTATTTGTCGGCATCTATAGTGTTGGCACGCCGCATGTCCTGATAGTTGCGCAGGAAGTCGCCTACCGCACCCAGTGCTTGGCCAACAAGACGCCCCCCCGGATCCACCAAATTCACCGGATCCCCGCCGACATACGCGTAGATATTC
>CAZUAB010000007.1:18919-36073 GCA_964617795.1 uncultured bacterium | reverse complement strand
CTGCGATGTCGGATAACAGGCCGAAGTTGATATTCATCGGCTGAAAAGGTTCGACGGCCGGGTCGGAAACATACCGGACTAGCGCCCCGATGGCTGTGGTTGCTGGGGGCGGCTCAAAGGCCCAGCCCTGGATGGCCGCTGCCGTCGCCCAGCCAGCGAGGATCCCCACGGCGGCACTTTCGACGTAGCCTTCGACGCCCGTAATTTGACCGGCAAAACGCAGTCGTGGCTCGCTGCGCAGAGCCAGATCGGGCCGCAAAAGGCGCGGGCTGTCAATGAACGTGTTGCGATGCAGGCTGCCTAGTCGCACGAATTCAGCCTCGCGCAGGGCGGGCACCATCCTGAATGCCTCAAGCTGCGCACCATAGGTCATTTTGGTCTGAAAGCCGACCAGATTGAGTAGGCTGATCGCCCGATTGTCGGGCCGAAGCTGCACGACGGCCCAGGGCCGGTGATTGGTCCGCGGGTTGGTCAGGCCGACCGGCTTCATCGGCCCATGGCGCAAGGTCTCGACGCCGCGTGCGGCCATCTCCTCGATCGGCAGGCAGCCCTCGAAGTGACGAACGTCCTCCTCGAATGATTTGTAGGGCACGTACGGCCCCGCCAACAGGCGCGCCACGAAGGCCGCATAGCCCTCTTGGTCGAGCGGACAGTTGATATAGGCCGCGGCCGGGGACGGGTCCTGCCAACGGTCTTGCAGCCAAGCCTGTGCCATGTCAACCGACTCGCGCGTTACAATCGGCGCAATCGCGTCGTAGAAGGCCAGCGAGCGACTGCCGAGACGCGTCTCAATGGCCGCCTGCAGCGCAGGGTGGGTCAGGGGTCCACTGGCAATCACCACGTGGCCCTCGGCCGGCAGCTCGTCAAGGCGCTCGCGCACGATTTTGACCCGCGGGTGCGCCGTTAAGGCCCGCGTTACCTCGGCTGAAAGCAGCTCGCGATCGACGGCCCAAGCATCGCCTGCTGGGACCTCGGCCATCCGTCCCGCCTGCATGATGAGCGAACCGAGCCGCTGCATCTCTTCTTTGAGCAAGCCGGGTGCCTGTGTGGTGTGCCGCCCCCGGAAGCTATTCGAGCAGACCAGTTCGGCAAGGCCGTCCGTTTGGTGGGCCTCGGTCATCGTGGCGCCGCGCATCTCGTAGAGGTGCACGTCGAGGCCGGCGCGGGCCAGCGCCCAGGCCGCTTCGCTGCCGGCCAGACCGCCGCCGATGACCGTCACGGGAACGGTCACAGGAAATCAGCATCGCCGGACGGGCCATCTTGATCGGGAACGTGGCGTCCGCGCGCGAGGTTGTCAAACACCGTGTACTGCTCATTGAAGTAGAGTCTGATGTCGCCGGTCGGTCCGTTGCGGTGCTTACGGATCAGCAGCTCGCAGATCGTTGGGTCGGGTGTTTCGGGATTGTACACCTTGTCACGGTATAGAAACATGACGAGGTCGGCGTCCTGCTCAATGGCGCCGGATTCGCGCAAGTCGCTCATCTGCGGTCGCTTGTCGGGGCGGCTCTCAACGCTGCGGTTGAGCTGCGAAAGCGCCACCACCGGCACCTTGAGCTCGCGTGCCAGCAGCTTGAGGCCGCGGCTTATCGCACTGATCTCTTGCTCGCGTCGCTCGCTCTTGCCGTGACCACCCATTAGCTGCAGGTAGTCGACGACGATCAGGCCGAGCGGCACCGGGTTCTCGCCACGCGTCAGTTGGGCGGACAGCCGGCGCGCCTTGGTGAGAATCATTGGGATCGTCAGCGAAGCGTCATCATCGATCACGATGCGCAGGCTCGACAATTCATCGGCGGCCGTATAAATGCGCTCCCACGAGCCTTTATCCAAAATGCCCTTCTGCAGCTTGCCGCCGTCGACCCGGGCCCGTGAGGTGAGCATGCGTCGCACGAGCTGATCAGCGCCCATTTCGAGGCTGAACACCAGCACGGCCGCCTTGTTGAGCTGCGCCAGGTTGGTCGCCAAGTTGAGCGTGAACGCCGTCTTGCCCATGCCGGGCCGGCCCGCCACGATGACCAGTTCGGTCGGCTTGAGGCCGTTGGTGATCTCATCGAGGTCGTGGAACCCGGTCGAATAGCCGCTAACCGGGCTGTTGGACTTGTAAAGCCGTTCGATCTCTTCGATCTGCTCGATCAGAAGCGGCGCCAACTCGCGCCAGCCCTCCCGTCCGTCGTTGCGCGTCAGTGTCAGGAGCTCCTTCTCGGCACTCGCGATGACCTCCATGACCTCGTTGTCGGTCGAGTAGCTGGACGCCGCTGCCTCGGAAGCCACGTGAATCAACCGTCGCCGCAGGGCCTTCTCTTTGACGATTGCTGCATAGTGGCGCGGCTGAATCCCTGCGGGCGCCTGATCCACGAGTTCGCTCAGGTAGTCCATCCCACCGACTTCGTCAAGGCGCTCGTAGCCGATCCGTTCACTCACCGTCACCAGGTCGATCGGTTCGCCAAAGGCGTACAGGCGCTGCATGGCCGCCCAGATTTTGCGATGGGCGCCGCGATAGAAGTCCTCCGGCGTCAGATCGGCCGTAATGAACTCCATGATGGCTGGATCACGCAGTACAGCCCCCAACACGAGTCGCTCGGCCTCGGGGTGGTGAGGCGGCAGACGGGTGTCTTCGATGCGCGGAGGCCCGCCACTCATGGGGCCTCCTCCACCAATTGATCAAAGCGATGGCGCCGGCCGCCGACAACCGGCAGATCCGCCAGCGATTCGAACTCCGCCATCCATTCGAGGAAGCGTTCAACGATTATGGGATCAAACTGCTTGCCGGCACAGCGCCGAAGCTCGGCACGCGCCTCGTCGAGCGACAGCGCCTTCCGATAGACGCGATCGGTCACCATGACCTCAAATGCGTCGGCTATGCCCAGAATACGACCGCCGAGTGGGATCTCTTCGCCTGCCAGACCAAGGGGATATCCCTGGCCGTCCCAGTGCTCATGGTGGTGCAGCACTGCCGGGGTCGCGCTGCGTAGAAACTCGATCGGCTCGAGGATCCGCTTACCAAGCACGGGGTGCAGCTTGAACCGCTCGTACTCTTCGGCAGACAGCGGCTGCGGCTTCTGCAGCGCACTCAGGTCGAGACCGATTTTGCCGATGTCATGCAGCAGGGCCGCCCGCCGCAGATTCTCCATCTCGTCGCGGTTGAGTTTCATCAGGCCGCCCAGAATGAGCGCCCAGCGCATGACGCGCTCGCTGTGGCCCTTGGTGTACTCGTCTTTGGCCTCAAGAGCCGACACCAGGCTCTCAATCGTCTGCAAAAACGTCTGCTCCAGATGCTCGAGCAGGCGGGCGTTGTCAAGTGACACGGCGGCGCGGTCCGCCATCATCTGCAGCGCGCGGCGGTGCCCTTCGTGCAGGGTGCGCGGCCCGTGGGCCAGAAAAACCCCGAGCACACCCGTGACGCGGCGCTGCACGCGCATGGGCACCAGCAACCCGGCGTGGATCCGGTCGCCCACCCGCGGTAAAAAAAGAGCCAGTGCGGGGCCACCCAAAACAAGCGGCCGCTCGGAGTGAAAGGCTTTGAGCAGTTCCACTGAGCCGAGTTCCTCGACGGCATCGGCGAGTTCGGCCGGCACGCCGCGGCCCGCACGGACGTGCTCTCGATGCCAATGGCCCCCATCAAGGCGCCACATGGCAAACACGTCTGGCGCAAACTGATCGAAGGCGGCCGCGGCCAGCACCTGAGCAATCTCGTCAACATCGCGGGCCTGATTGAGCGCCTCGCCGACGGCGTAGAGGGCCACGGCCTCCTGCAAGCGCATGTTCTCGGCCGAGAGCTGCCGATGCTCCAGCGCCTTGCGAATCAGATGGCCGACCTCCTCGAAGCGGAACGGCTTGAGCAGATAATCGTAGGCCCCGATTTTCATCGCGGCGATTGCCGACTCCACCGTACCGTAGCCGGTCATCATGATCGCCAACGGCGGCTCTTTGAGTGTCTGCAAATCGCGCAATAGCTGCAAACCACCGCGCTTGGGCATCTCAAGGTCGGTCACAAGCAGGTCAAACGGCTCATCGACGATCCGCTGCCATGCATCGTCGCCATCGACGGCAAGCGCGACCTCGAAGCCCTCGAAGCCGAGGAAATCCTTTAGGATCTCCCGTACCGAGGGATCGTCGTCGACGACGAGTATGCGGGATGTTCGCTCGTCGGCAGTGGTATTCAGGTGCTCCTCCGGGCGCGCCCGGGCCGCCGCTGCCGGAGAGTCCGGGCAATCGGTCGGTCGGTCGGGCGCAACTTCAGTATAATCATGGGCAGGCGCTGGGGCAATCCCCGCCATCCCCTTCCCTCACGATTTGACCTCGCGAAAGGATCTGCCGTGTCGTCGCTTCCCGTGCTGCCGGGCGAAGCCGTGCTGATCTTTCACGACTCGCGCGCGACCTATCTATCGACGTACAAGCCCGGTGGGCACTTCGAGTGTCACCATGGGCGGCTCAATTTTCCCGACATGTTGGAATGGGGTGCGGTGCTTCCGACCAACCGGGGTGTGCCGATGGCCGTGCTACGTCCCACGCACGGCGAGCTCATGACGATGATCAAACGCCGCACCACAGTCGTCTACCCCAAAGAGGCCGGGCGCATCGTGATGGAGCTGGGCGTGCGTGCCGGCGGACGTTACGCGGAGTGCGGCAGCGGGTCGGGCGCGATGACGACGATTCTGGCCTACCTGGTCGGCCCGGGCGGTAAAATCTACTCCTTCGAGCGCGAGGAGACCCACCAAGAGCAGGCCGTACGCAACCTTGAGCGGATGAATTTGAGTGACCGCGTCGAGTTTGTACTTACGGATCCGGCGCGCTACGGCTTCGGCGTTGAAGGCCTCGACGGCATTTTTATCGATGTCCCCGAACCATGGGCGCTCACCGAAGCCGGTGCGGCGGCGATTGCCGGTGGCGCCCCCTGGGTAAGCCTGTCCCCGACGGTCGATCAAGTTGCGCGTACCGAACGTGCACTCTACGACGCTGGCTTCGCCATGCGCCGCATGACCGAAATGATGGAGCGCGATTGGAAGGTCTTCCCCGGCCGCATGCGCCCCAACGACCGCATGGTCGGCCACACAGCCTTTCTGCTTAGCGGTCGCCGTGTACTTGATCGTAGGTTTTTGCAATGGGACCGCGACCGCACCCGCTGACGGGGCGATGAAACCCGCCCTGACCCACATGGCTGGGCGGGGGGGCGGTCCAACGGGATGGGGATACAAGTCGGGGCCGAAGCCCCGGCGCCGTGGCCCGCCCGTTTCATCGCCCCTTCAGAAGCGTTCGATGCCATCATCCGCCGGCGCATCTTCGCCGACATTCCCGCTGCCTTCGCCAAAATCGCTCCAGCCGGCGTCCGATGTGCCGCTGACACCGCTGACGCGCAGCTTGAAGTCATCCGGGTTGGTCGACTGGCGCAGGGCCTCCTCGAAGGTGATCAGCTTTTCTTTGAGCAGTTGCAGCAGGCTCTGGTCAAAGGTCTGCATCCCGTACTGGGTGTGCCCCTTGGAAATGGCGTCGTGAATCTCGCGGGTACGGTCGGGATCAATGATCAGCTCACGCACGCGGGCCGTGACGCGCAACACTTCGAGCGCCGGTACGCGACCGCTGCCATCGGCGCGGGGCACCAAGCGCTGGCTGATTACCGCCTTGAGAATCGACGCGAGTTGCAGCCGGACCTGCTTTTGCTGGTAGGGCGGGAACACAGACACGATACGGTTGATCGTCTCGGTTGCATCCAAGGTGTGCAAGGTACTCATGACGAGGTGGCCCGTCTCGGCCGCGGTCAACGCCGTCTCGATCGTCTCGAAATCGCGCATTTCACCAACCAAAATCACATCGGGATCCTGGCGCAGCGCGCTCTTGAGCGCCCCCGCGAAACCTAAGGTGTCGGTGCCGACCTCACGCTGGTTGACGATTGAGCGCTTGTCGCGGATCAAAAATTCGATTGGGTCTTCGATCGTCAGAATGTGGCGTGTGCGGCGGCTGTTGATGAAGTCGATTACGGCCGCCAACGTTGTGGACTTGCCCGAACCGGTCGTTCCGGTAACGAGCACCAGGCCGCGCTCCTCGTTGGCGATCTGTTCGAGCACAGCGGGTAGGTTGAGCGACTCGAAGTTCTGGACGCCGAACGGAATGACGCGGAAGACCACGCCAACCGTGCCGCGCTGTTGGAAAATATTGACGCGGAAACGCCCGAGCCCCGGTACGCCGTAGGCGAGGTCAATTTCGTGGGAGCTTTTGAATTGCTCTTTTTGCGCCGGGTTCATGATGCCGAAGGCCATCTGCGTGACCTCGTCCGGCGTCAGACGGCGGGCATTTTTGAGTGGGACCAGCGCGCCATTGATCCGGAACATCGGCGGCAGGCCCGCCTTGAGGTGGATGTCGCTGGCTCCACCCTTGATGGCGACCTTGAGAATCGTGTTGAGATCGAATACGCCGCCTTCGTTCATCGGCCCCTCCCCCGGGTTTTACGGGCTCGTGGTTCAGCCGACGTCGGCCTCCGCGACCTGGCCGATCGCCGTCGGTGAAGCATCCATGCCGACGGACTCGCGGATCTTGGCGTCCAGTTCGCGCGTCAACTCAGGGTGCTCCACGAGGTAGCTTACCACATTGTCCCGCCCCTGTCCGAGACGATCGGCGCCGTGACTGTACCACGAGCCGGACTTCTGGACGAGGTCGAGCTCGGCTGCCAAGTCAAGCACGTCGCCCTCGTAATTGATGCCGCGACCGAACGTAATGTCAAATTCGGCCTGACGAAATGGCGGCGCCACCTTGTTCTTGACGACCTTGACCCGCGTCCGGTTGCCAACCACATCCTCGCTGGCGCCGCCCGCCTTAATCGAGCCGATGCGCCGAACATCGAGGCGCACGCTAGAGTAGAACTTGAGTGCATTGCCGCCCGTCGTCGTCTCGGGACTGCCGAACATCACACCGATCTTCATGCGGATCTGGTTGATGAAGATGATCGTCGCTTGGGTTCTCGATACGGTGGCCGTGAGCTTGCGCAGCGCCTGGCTCATCAGACGAGCATGCAGACCCACGTGGCTGTCGCCCATTTCACCTTCAATTTCGGCCCGTGGCGTCAAGGCCGCAACCGAGTCGACGACCACGAGGTCGATGGCGCCACTACGCACCAGTGCTTCAGTGATTTCGAGGGCCTCTTCGCCGGTCGATGGCTGGCTGACCAGCAACTCATCGACATTGACGCCGAGCTTGCGGGCGTAGGTGACGTCGAGCGCGTGCTCAGCATCGACGAAGGCCGCTGCGCCGCCGAGCTTTTGGACCGAGGCCACTGCCTGCAAGGACAGTGTTGTTTTGCCGCTTGATTCGGGCCCGAAGATCTCGATCACCCGGCCGCGCGGATAGCCGCCGACGCCAAGCGCGATATCGAGGGACAGACTGCCGGACGGAATGATGTCGATCTTGGTCGCGCCGGCATCGCCGAGGCGCATAATGGCGCCTTTGCCGAACTGCTTTTCGATCGATTGCAGGGTCAGGTCAAGAGACTTGCGTTTCTGGGCGTCCACCGGCGGGCCTCCTCGGTTTGGTTGCGGCTGCTCCATTCTAGAGGAGCGCCCGGTTTTCGTCAAACTTTCGCCATTTCGTCGTGCCATACCGAATAGCCTACCCCGCTGCCGCAGGCTTGTCAAATGAACGTTTTTATTTTTACAGGCGCGTTGCAATGGCTGCTGCGAGCGCCGCAGGGTCCTCGAATACAGCGCAGCCCAAGGTCCGTGCAGCGTTGCGGCAGGCCAGCGTATCATCGATGACAGCCACCGCCGTTGGGTCGAGATCGGCCACCCCGCAAAGGGTGCGCCAGGCCAGCGGATCTGGCTTGGCCGCCAGCAGTTCTTCGCTCGTCACCACATCCGCGGCAGCGATCGGCAGACCCAGAGCGGCCGGCACGCCGGCCAGCGCGCCGTCGCCGTTCTGCAGCAAGTACTGCAGGACTCCCTGCGACGCCCATCGCTGACTGATCTCCAGTACACCCGGCAAAAGGCCCAGGCGCGCCGGGTCGGTCTGCGTTTGGCGCACCGCAGTCACCCAGCTCTCGGGCAGCAGCCCCACCGGCAGTGCCATGGCCTCGGCCAGTCGCTGCCGCCACCATTCGTCGAAGGCGGCACGACGACGGCGCGGCGACAGATCACCGAAGGCCGGCGGCGGGGCCCGCAGCAAGCTTTCGTGCAGACGCTTGCGCATCGCCGCGGGGTCGGTGACCATGCCATGGTCAAAAGCGAGGCGCGCCCAGACCACAGTCCACGGCTCGACCGGGCGCCAAAGGGTGCCGAGCCCGTCCCAGATGATTGCCGAAGGAAGTTGCATGACCCCCTCATCGTACGCCGCCGAACATGCCGTCGTCGAGCCGACCCTGCGCGGTTTTCGCGACCGGCTGCTGACCCTCCCGCAGCGAGTCGCCGACAAAGGCGGCGACCAAGGCCCGCTGACCGAGCTCGATTTGGCCATGGACAGTGGGCTGTCGGCTGCGCTGCTGTCGGCCTTCCCGGATGACGCCTGGATCTCGGAGGAAAGCCCTGAACGTCGGGGCGGCCGGCGCACGTGGATTGTCGATCCGATTGACGGCACACGCGAGTGCGTCGCTGGCATCCCTGAATGGGCCGTCAGTGTCGGTCTTTGGCAGAACGGCAAGCCGCTCGCCGGCTGGATCTACAACCCGCCCAGCGACCGCCTCTGGTTTGGCGGGCCGGGCTTCGGCACTACCGAGAACGGCAGCCCCGTACGTGTGCGCCGGCCCAACGCCCTGGTGTCAGCGGTCGTCGGCGTCAGCCGCACCGATCTGGCCAAGGGCCGCATTCCCCCCGTCGAGCCGGCCCCCAAGGGCATCGGCTCGATCGCCTACAAGCTCGGCCTCGTCGCCGGCGGGCACCTCGACGCGACGGTTTCGGTGACGCCCAAGAACATCTGGGATATCGCCGGTGGCATTCCGCTCGTGCTCGGAGCTGGCGGGGCCGTCATCCGCTTCGACGACGGCGGCCCGCTCGACGAATGGGCCGGCGGCGGGCTGATCGAAGGCGGCCTCGTCGCCGGACACCCCGACTGGACCCCCGCCCTGCGCGACCTCTACCGCGGCGTGGGGGCGTAGGCCCGCCTACCGGCGGCTGGCGCGGAAGCCGGCGGCCTGGGCGGCGGCGAGGTCGACGAAGCAGGCCTCGGGCGTCGTGCGGTCGTAGAACTGCCCGCCCGGCGGGTGGGCGATTTTGTCGCCTTTGGCATTGATGTTGCCCTTGACCGGACAGTCGGCAGGACACAGCGTGCCCTGCGGCGTGCAGTTGCCACCGGCCGGTGCCACGCTCGGGGCGGACGGACGCACGTCGCCGTCGGCCACCAATCCTCCTTGGCCCCACAACCCGGCACCCTCGGCGCGCGCCGCCGCCACCGCCGCCTGCAGCTCGTGGGCGCGCCGCACGTTGGGCGCGATGGTCAGCGTCTCGGCAAAACCGGCGCGGGCGATGGCGTGGTTGGCGAGCACGCGCCCGCCGGGCGTATCGACCCAGACGTACGCCAACCGGCGCCGGTAACGATCGCGCGCTTCGACGTCGGATTCGAGCCAGGCGGTGCGCCCGGACGCGAGCCCTTCGGTGAAGGCCTTGGCCCGCTTGCCGAGGGCCAGAATGGTCGCCGCGTCCTGCCCGCTGCGGGCCACGTCGCGGCTGAGCTTGCGGCCGGGGTACGACTCGGGCGTGTCGATGCCGATCAGCCGGACCTTCTCGACCGCTCCGTCGCGGAGCAGCTCCAGCGTGTCGCCGTCGACGACGCGCTGCACGTGCCAGGGTCCGTCGAGCGGGCCGACCGGCGGTGCGGGGGCCGGTGCCGCCACCGCCGGCGTCCGGACAGGTGCCGGCTCGGCCTCGACCGGCCCGGCCGGGGTCGTACAGGCGACCAGCAGCGCCCCGATAATCGCCCCGCGCATCCTCACTGTTCGACGGGCACGCGGTCGCCGTCAACAAAGGGCGGGCTGAAGCTGGCGTAGAGCACGCTGCCGCCACGTGCCGTGTTGACGTAGGCGTGCGGCGCCCCGCGGGGAATCACGACGACGTCGCCGGCCTTGACGGGTTGCCGCTTGCCGTGGGTCTCCAGATAGCCTTCGCCCTCGATGACCACGGCGGTGATGTCGCTGTGATCGTGGCGATGAAAGGGCTCGCGGTCGCGGATAACGAGCATGTGCAGCGAGCTGTCACCGGTGCCGTCGAGCCGCTCCCCGGCCAGCGGCGCATCGGCCGCCATGCCGTCCCGCAGCGCCGCCGCGCGGTCGGCAAAGGCCCACGTCCCGCCGCCGAGGATCGACACGGTCGGCTGCGGCGCGGCGGTCGCGCAGGCGGCCAGGGCCAGAAGGGGAAGGAGAAGCAGGTTACGCATCGTTATGCTCCCGGACGTCGTCGGCCAAACGGGGATCGTCGTAGGCCATGTGGTAGCGATCGATCTGCTGCCAGCGGGCCGCGGCGGCCTCGGCAACAGGCGCCAGTTCGGGGTGGCGCCGGGCAAGCCAGGCGGCGTCATAGAGGTCTTTCCAGCCGCCCGCCCGCAGTTTGGCGTCGATGAACTGCACCGCGGTCAGGATTCGGACACCGAGCTCGTCGATCAGCAGGGCGGCGGTGGGGTCGCCCACTTGATTGGCGGGCAGTATTTGAAACTTGACCCCGGCCAATCGTCCTTCGATCACCCAAGGCAACGGGTCCGCCAAGTCGCCCCGGCGAATTGTCGCCAAGACGCCGGCACCCGCCAGTCGATCTGCCGCCGCTTCCGGTGTCCCGATGACGGCCAAATCGACATCGCGCGTGAAGCGAGGAATGCCCAGCAAATTGGCGCAAACGCCGCCGATGATCACGCTGTTTTCGGGGCCGAGAATTGCGGCGAGACGCGAAGCCAATTGAACAAGGTCCGCACCGTCGCCGTACACCTCCTCTTCGCTGTTCATGGTTTCGATCCCGGCACGGGCAGACCGGCGGCACCACCCAACCGGGCGCGGATCTCGCGCGCCCGCCGATCGGTGGCCACGAGTTGCCTCAGCACCCGACGCCGACGCTCGATGGCGTCGGGCGACAGGTCGACCGGGCCGCTCGTGCGGTCAGTCGTCGACGGTTTGGCGGGTACCGGATCCATCTCCTCAGTCTACCGCTGCCCTCCGGCGGCGTCCAGCTTCGGCACTGGCGCCGGGCCGCGCGGGCTGCTACGATGAACGGCGATTCAGTTTTCATCCCCGACCCCGGAGGACGCCATGACCGATGCGCTCGTGACTACGGATCTCAGCGACGGCATTCTGACGATTACGCTGGCCCGGCCGGACAAGAAGAATGCCCTGACGCAGGCGATGTACACGGCGATCGCCGATGCGCTCGACCGGGCCGCCGGCGACGGTGCGGTGCGGGTGGTGGTCCTGCAGGGCTCGGGCGGCTCATTTACGTCGGGCAACGACCTGATGGACTTCATGTCGGGCAATCTGAGCGCCGACGGCGGCGAACCGCCGGTGTTTCGGGTGCTGCGCACGGTGGTCGATTTCGCCAAGCCGCTGGTGGCCGCGGTCGAGGGCCCGGCCGTCGGCATCGGCACGACGATCCTCCTGCACTGCGATCTCGCCGTGGCCCACGCGAACGCCAAGTTCGCGATGCCCTTCGTCAACCTCGGCCTCTGCCCCGAAGCGGCCTCGTCGTTTCTCTTGCCCAAGATCATGGGCCACGCCCGCGCCGCCGAGCTCTTGATGCTGGGCGACCCCTTCGACGCCGCCACGGCCCTTGCCTACGGCCTCGTCAACCGCGTCACCGACGGCGACGTGCAGGCCGAGGCCCGCGCGCTGGCCGCCCGCCTGGCCGCCAAGCCACCGGCCTCGGTGCGGCTGACCAAGGAGCTGATGAAGAAGGGCGAACGCGAGATTCTGCACCGCGTAATGCAAGAAGAGGCCGTCCTCTTCGCTGGCCGCCTCGCCTCCCCCGAAGCCCAGGAGGCCTTCGGCGCCTTCATGGAGCGGAGGAAGCCGGACTTCAGCCGCTTCGAATAGGCGGGGTCAGGCAGCGAGGGCGTCTCGGATTCGGCCCAAAACACGGTCTTCCTGCTCCAGATTGTGAAACCCAAAGGGAATGGCCGCTAAGGTGATCCGCACTCGGCGCCGCCCAGCTGTCACTGTTGCGGTCGTTGGCACGGTGCGCTCATCCCAGCTCTCTTGAGGATATAGCAAGACGGTGTCCACCTGCGGGGCATCGGCTAGCGATGCATACGCCAACGCTTGATGTAGGTCTGCTCGGTGTTCCGCGCGAAATTGTTCTGCCATGCCGGCCCAACCACCTCGTGTGAGCAACTGGTGGTGTCTCTTGTACTTTGCATCAATCCAGACAACTCGTTGCGACCCGTGTAATTCGATGTCCGGAACCAGCGAACCCATGGACTGTGCCGGTCCCTGCCACCGTAGCGATCGTCTTGTGGATTGATACGGTCGCGCCGCCAACCCGAGCCTTAGCGCCAGACGCGCTGCGATTCGTGCGACCCACGCCTCCCAAACGGCGTCAATTGACAGATCCCAGGCAAGACCATCTAGTGCCCGCGCCCCACCAAGTCCGCGTTCCTCAGCCACCCACGTCATTGCCTCCAATGCGGCTGCGACCCACTCTGACATCCCGCCCACTTGGCTGTTGTGCCGCGGCCTCGAGGCCAGCCCCGGCCCCACCGCCTGCTGAATCTCCGCGGCACGAGCTAGCAGCTGTCGTGCAGGCAAGGACCAGGAAACCACCGACAACTCCTGAACGACTTTTGCCATTGTCCAGCGCACGGCAGCAAGTAGTTCGGGATCCTGTTCCGGTTCCGAAAACCGGCATGGAAACTTGCCCCAGTTCCCGGTCGCGGCATACCCCGATGCCCACGCCGACCAAAGCACCTGGCCACGCGGGCTGGCACGCACTTCTGTGCGTTCGACGAACCCCCTCGTGGTCCGCTTTAACAGCGCGGAAATCCGTTCGATCACCGGCCCTGCAAGTAGCCATGGCGGGACTTCACGAGCTGAGCCGGGGACCAGCCTCAATCCGCCAAGCCGTGGCTCAACCGAGAACCCGATATCACCAAACACGGAACCAAGAGAAGCCCACTGAAATCTTGGCTCAATGAGGAGGCCAGCCACCGCCCGACGGGTAGATGCGCTAACCAACGGCACGGCTCCAATCTTTCCGCCGGGCTTTACCAGCAGGTGTGGCGCCGGGCTAATCCGAATCTCGTATCGCAAATCGAGACGTTGAAACCCTTCTGCGTTGGCGGCGACGAACGGCTCCAGCCATCGATCGCCCTCAGCGCCGACAGATTTCGCGCGCACGGTAATCGGTTCACCGTGATCCTGCCCTCGCAGCAGCGGTGGTGCTGTGCGTGATGGCGCCCGTCGGCTCACTCCTGCGCCAGCAAACGCATTTCGATGCGATCGGCTAGGCCGGCAATCGCTTCGCTAGCGGCGCCGCAGAGCCGCTCGTCCAGATAGTCACGAAGAAGCGGCAGCAATTCGTATCTCATCCGCCGAGCTACCCGCCGCGGCCGATCTTCCGCCGGCAAATCGGGGCGCGGGTCCAAAAAGTACGCGTGACCCGGAATCAGCCGAAGTGCCTCATCATCCGCATTCTCAACAAACGTGTGGACACAATCGGTGAACGTCTCAACTGCCAGCGGAACCCCTTCGTTCTCGACGGCCTTCAAGTCAGGCCACATTTCGACAAATGCAAACCGACGACGAATCGCAACGTCCATTCTGGCAATCGTGCGATCCGCCGTGTTGCGTGTCCCAAGCACCATCAAATCGGCTGGAATCCCAAACTCTTCCTCGAAGCCCACCGGCAGATGCGGCAATCGAACGCGGCGATTCGACTCCCCGGACTCGAACAGAACAACTGCCTCGCCAAGTACTCGCGCCAAATCTGCTCGATTGATCTCATCGATAATCAGCACGTGCGCCTTGTCCCGCGCTTCGCGGCTGGCCACCAGCAAATCACCTGGACGTACATCAAATGCAAGCCCGGAGTCCACCGCCTTTGGAAACAAACCAACGACAAAGTCCTCGTACGTCCGAGCTGCGTGAAACTGAACCTTCGTCGCCGAACCAATCCGCTCGGCGAGTTGATATGCAAGGCGCGTCTTACCAGTCCCGGGCGGGCCTTCAAGGACTACATACCGCCGCTCTTGGAGCAGATCGTAGGCCTCATCCAACGTAGTCTGTGGAAACACTGCGCTAGCGATCGCGTCAAGCTTTTGCTCCCAGCGGCTCTTGCAGCGGCCTGTCATCGGAATGCCGTGTTCGTAGAAGAACAGGTCCAGTAGGTCTTCGGCGGCAGTACCGTCCTGCCCCGGGCGAACTTCCACTGCCGCGTATATGACACGCCCATACGATTTTATCGCCGCGCTAACCTCCGGCCACGCCCCCGCGACAACTGACGGCACTTCGCTTGCGATATCGAGTAGGTCTGGCTTCACCCACAATTTTCCCTTGTGCAAACGCGACAGTGCTCGCAACCGACGAGCATGCCCCGGACGTCCTAAAATCGCGGTATCCGCGCCGAAGCCGTCCGTTCCGATCACCAGCACGGCGACGCTACCACCGTCACCAGGGAACCACACAAAGGATGTCCCCTGATACGGCCCAGAAGTAGGATTTTCGGCAGTGATCCATCCCGCGTAGGACGCCGCCTCCTCCTTCTTCTGCATGTTGACTCGGACCTGGAAACGGTCGCGGTAGTGCACGCCACGGTGGTACCGCTCGTCATACACCCGGCCCAGGAGGTCGCGGACAACATCACTGTTGCCCATGGCTTCCCATTGGCGGCCCTTGGCCATCGCATCGATGAACTCAATCCATGCACTCATCCGACGTCCTCTTCACTTCGACCCGATATATCTAATTGCAACGGCTATGCGCAGCCAGGCTATCACGCCCAAGCACGTTCGTCACACCCCCACCGCGCTCAGCCCCGGCTTCCACCGCCCCGCCGCTGCCGTGAACCGCGCGACCAGCTCCTCGACGTCGCAGATCGGTGCCAGTGCCGCCGATTGCGTGCCCGGCTCGGCCTGCGCCAATTCTTGGAATTCGTGAAACGCGTGGTCGTCTTCGTTGCGGCCGCCATAGGCCATCAGTTCGCCTTGTAGGGGCGGCAGGCCGACCTGTTCGGCGACGAACCACGTCCCATCGAGGAGCGCCCGACCCATCGTCTCCGCATGCTCGGGGCGCAGCTCGCCCGTCAGGCCGACTTCGTGCCACGCCTTGTAGTTCGACCCATCACGATACATGTAGCGAAACACGCAGGTTGTCGGGGCCATGGCGTCCTCCAAGGCGGACATCCTCCCCCACCCCGCGGACAGCAGATGTCCGCGTCTCAGATCGCCGCGCGTGGCACTCGGACCCACCCCGCCAACAGCCCCGCTGCCAGTGCTGCGCAGGCGGCCGCCACCGCGAAGGCCGTGCCGGCCGAGATGCCTTCGTAGAGCGTGCCAAAGAGCAGCGAGGCCGGCAGCAGGGTGACGCCGGTGACGAGGTGGAACCAGCCAAAGGCCGTGCCGCGGCGATCGGCGGGGGCGAGGTCGGCGACGAGGGCCTTTTCGACGCCCTCGGTGGCTGCCAGAAAGAGGCCGTAGAAACCGAAGGCCAGCCCCAAGCCGAGCGGGCCGACGTCGTCGCCGGCAAGGCCCATGGCGGCGTAGAAGGCCGCGTAGGCCAGCCAGCCGGCGACCAGAAGGCGCGTGCGGCCCCAACGGTCCGAGAGGGCCGAGAGCGGCGTCGAGAAGATGGCGGCGACGGCCGAGACGGCGGCCCACAAGAGCGGGATGCCGGCGTCCGAGGCGCCCAGATCGCGGGCGCGCAGGAGCAGGAACATGTTCGAGGCGTTGCCCAGCGTAAACAGGGCGACCACCACGAGATAGCGGCGAAAGGCCGGCGGCAGGCCCTGCCAGCGCCAGTCGGGGCGCAGGGTGGCGGCCGATGGCAGGGCTGGTGGTTCACGCAGGGCCAGGGCGAGCGCCACCGTCAGGGCGCCGGGCAGCGCGGCCCACACAAACACCTCGCGCAGGCCGACGCCGGCCGTCAGGAGGGCGGCGGCAACGAGCGGGCCGATGACCGCGCCGGTGTTGTCCATCGCACGATGCAGGCCAAAGGCGAGACCGCGCGAACCGGGGTCAACCGAAGCGGCCAGAAGCGCATCGCGCGGCGACGAACGCAGGCCCTTGCCGACGCGGTCGGCAAAGCGCAGGGCGGCCAGCCAGGGCCAAGCGGTGACGAAGGCGATCAACGGGCGGGTGACGGCGGCGAGGCCGTAGCCACCAACCAGCCAAGGCTTGGCGCGGCGCACACGGTCATACAAGGCGCCCGAGACCAGCTTGAGCAACGCCGCCGTCGCCTCGGCCACGCCCTCGATGATGCCCAGCGCCCGCGGGCCGGCCATCAGCACCGATGCCAAATAGAGCGGCAACAGCGGGTAAAGCATATCCGAGGCCGCATCGTTGACGAGGCTGATCGCACCGATCAACCAAACCGTGCGCGGCAACCGGACGCGCGCGCGCACGGCTGCGGTCAGGGCGTGCTGGGGGTCGTGGTCGGAGCCGCGGCGCGGCGCGGCGGCTCGGCAAGCACGATTTCGATGCGGCGGTTGCGGGCGCGACCCTCGGCGGTGGCATTGTCGGCCACCGGCTGGTGCTGCCCAAAGGTCACCCCGGCCATGCGCTGCGGGTCAAGTCCGGCCTCTTCAACCAAAAATCGAACCACATTGACCGCCCGGGCAGCGCCCAGCTCCCAGTTGCTGGGGTACACCTGGGCCAACGCGCCCGCGATCGGCACATCGTCCGTGTGGCCCTCGATGCGGATTGCACGCTCGGGCAGATCGGCGAGCACCTTGGCCACTTTGCGCAACACATCCTGACCGTCGGCGCGGACCACCGCGCGGCCGGAGTCAAAAAAGAGGCGGTCGGCGACCGACACCGTCAGCCGGCCCTCAAGCTGCTCGATCCGCACATTGCCGTCCCGCAGCTCATCCTCAAGGCTGCCCACCAGCGCGTCATACGACGACTTGACCCGCGCCACCTCGCGTTCGATCGCCGCCTCAAGCTCGGCCTTGGCCCGCTCCAGCTCGGCAATCCGCGACTCAAGTGCCTGCTTGTCCTCACTGAGCCGGGCAATCGTCCGCGCTTGGGCATCACTGCGGGCGCCCAATGTCGCCTGCA
>CAZUAB010000007.1:17365-18909 GCA_964617795.1 uncultured bacterium | reverse complement strand
GCGTTCGAGGCCTTGAGCGCCGCGCGCTGGGCAGTCAGATCGGCAATCGTTACCTCCGCCGCGGCGAGATCGGCCCGCAGCTTGGCCAGCTCGTCGGCGAGTCCGGACCCGCGACGATTGGCCGCGTCCAAGTCCTTACGCAAGCTTGCGGCCAGCGTATCAACGGCGTTGTATTTCTTGGCCGACACACACCCGGACGCAACGAGCGCCATACCCACGAACGGCAACCACAAACGCAACGTCTTCATACGGGCCCTCCTTGGTGGGTATGCACATGGTAGCGCGATTGGTGTCCGGCGTCGAGGCCGGGCGCCCGCGAGCCGGCTGACGCGCGGCGCCTGAACGGATCCCGAACGCCGCTCAGCCCTCGGCCGCCACCGTCAGCATGGCGCGCAGATTGATCCCAAAGGCGTCCCGCGGCTGGCCGATATTTGGGCCGTAGAGCGCGTCCATTTCGGCCGCCCAAGCGACCTCGACATCCCCGTTGGCCTGATTGAGGGCTGCGCGCAAGTGCAGACGAAAGGCGTCCGTGGCGTCGAGTGAACGGCGCATGTAGCCACGGGCATCGTCGCCGACGAGGGCGCCGCCGTGCGGCAGGCAGATGATTTCGAGATCAAGGTCGGCCATGCGCGCCAGCGAGGTCCGGTAATCGCCGAAACTCTGCAGAAACTCGGGCAGAATCGTGCCGTCGTAGCCCGGCACCCCGGCTGCCTCACCGGGAATGATCGCCTTGGCCCAAGGCAGATAGAAGCTCAGCGAATCGCGGGTGTGGCCGGGGGTCGCCAGTACGTGCAGTTCGCGCCCGGCGCCGAGGTCGATCACCTCGCCCCCGGCGAGCGGCCGATCGACCGCAAACGGCTCAAACTCCACAAATGCCGGCCCCTCGGGTAGCGACCCGCCGACCACCGAAGCGTTGAGGCGCCGCACGAGCGACACGGCATTCGGTCGTGCCAGCACCTCGCCAACGAGCGGGTGGGCCGCGACCTCGAGGTCGGGCTGCCGGCGCCGCAAGAGCGGCACGCCGCTGACGTGATCGTAGTGGGAGTGCGTCAGCAGTACCCGTTCCAGCCCCTGAGGCGCATGCGCATCAAGGTCATCGGCCAGAAGCGGCCCCAGTATGGTCATCCCGGCATCGACCAGTGAGGGCCGGCCCCCGCCTTCGAGCAGCCACAAGCTGATGGCCGCATTGCCGACGAGGCGCAGACCGGGCGCCACGAGGCCCGGCTCGACGATGCGCTGCATCAGAACACCGAAACCTTGAAGTATTTCTTGGGGTTCTCTTTGATATCCGCGATCAGTTCGTTGACACCACCGACGAGCTGATTGATCGACTCCATAAGACGCCGCGTGTCGTCGTGTAAATCCGGCTTCGACAGCACAGCACCCAGTGACCCCTCGCCGCGTTCTAGGCCCAAAAGCACGCCCGACAGAGCGTCGGCCGACTTCGTGAGCTCGCGGTAGAGCGCATCATCGACGGCCAGCTTGCCGAAGGTGCCGCGGCCGGCGTTGAGTTCGCGCACAAAGCGGTTGAGGCCCTCGACCGC
>CAZUAB010000007.1:0-17355 GCA_964617795.1 uncultured bacterium | reverse complement strand
ACCGCACCTGCTGTTTCACGGTACAGCTTGTCGTCGGCGATCAATTGACCCAGACTGCCCTCGCCACGCTGTAGGCTCTTGGTCAGATTGGTAACTTCGTCAACGAGACCGCCGATCGAGCCGATGATCCGGCCGGTCTCGCTCATCACTGCGCCCAAATCGACGGGCGGCGAAGTCGCGATCTGTTCGCCGGCCGCGAGGATCTGACCCTCGGGGCTGCCGGGTGTGATGTTGACGATCTTGTCGCCGAGCAGGCCCTTGGAATCGAGAAGGGCCTTCGAATCACTGCGGATCCAGTCTTGATAGCGGCTCTGAATGGCCATCGTGACGCGGATTTTCGATGAACCGGGGCCTGCCAGGTCAATCCCCTCGACAAGGCCTATCTCCAGACCCGACAGCCAGACCGGCTGCCCGACCGCCAAGCCGCCGACCTGGTCAAACTCACCGTAGATACGATAGTTGGCGACAAAAAAACCGCTCTTTTTGCCGACCACAAGCAGCGCAAAGCCGAATATGCCCAGCGCCAGCACCGTGAAGATGCCGATGCGGATGTTGCGGCGTGTATCGGCAGTAACGGTCATCTGGCTCATGCGGCCTCCGTGTCGCGAAACTCCGTAATGTAAGGATCTTGGCTGACGCGGAACTCGGCCGCGCTGCCTTCGAAATAAATCTTGCGGTCCCGGATCAGTACGACCCGATCGGCAACGCCATAGGCATAGTGCAATTCGTGGGTCACAATGATCGAGGCCGTACCAAATTCGCGGCGGATCCGCTGGATCACCTGGATCAACTTGCGCGCCGTAATCGGATCAAGGCCCGTCGTCGGCTCGTCGTAGAGCATGACCGGCGGGTTGCCGACCATGGCCCGCGCGATCGCCACGCGCTTGCGCTGCCCCCCCGATAGCTGGCCCGGCAGACGATCCTCATACCCTTCGAGGCCGACAAAGGCCAATTTTTCACGCACCTCGGCCGCGACTTCGGCATGGGCCATCCCGGCACGAATCAGCCGAAAGCCGACATTGGTGGCCACGGTCTCGCTGTCGAACAGCGCGCCGTGCTGAAAAACCATGCCGACCTGCCGCCGGAGCGGGTACAAGTCGCGCTCACGGCGGTGACTGACCTGCTCACCAAGTACCCGCACCTCACCGCCCTCAGGGTGCAGCAGCCCGAGGATCAGACTCAGTAGCGTGCTCTTGCCCGACCCCGACTCCCCGAATATGACGATCGTCTCGCCGTGGTTCAGTTTGAGCGAGACGCCGTCGAGCACCCAAGGGCCGCCAAAGCGCACGCGGGCATTTTCAATCTCGATGACCGGCTCGTTGCTCGTGTTCATGCGATCAGGTAGAGAAAGCGCGTCAGGAAAAAATCCGAGGCTAGTACGGCGATCGAGCTCAGCACCACCGCCGTTTTGGTGACGATACCGACCGCCTCCGAACCGCCGCGGGCGCGCAGGCCGACGCCGCAGGAAATGGCCGCAATCAAAAAGCCGAACACGCCAGCCTTGAGCAGCCCCCCAAACACGTCGATAGCCTGCGTCGATTCCTGTACCGAGCGAAAGTAGAAAAGAGGGGTCAAATCGAGTGAAAACACGCAGACCAGATAGCCGCCGATGATCCCGATGGCGTTTGTGTAGACGGTCAGCAGGGGCAGCATAACGATCAGGGCCAGCATGCGCGGCAATACCAGATATTGGCGTGGATCGGTGCCAAGCGAGCGCAGGGCCGCCACCTGCTCGGTCACCACCATTGTGCCCAACTCGCTGGCATAGCCAGCGCCGACGCGGCCCGCCACCATCAGGGCCGCCAACACCGGACCCAGCTCTTTGAGCAGCGTGGCCGTAATCGCGTTGCCGATCAGCGACTTGCCGCCGAAGCGCTCAAGCGTGATCGCACCCTGGAAGGCCAAGACCATGCCGGTGAAAAGGCCGGTCAAAAAGATAATGCTGAATGAATTGACGCCGGCCTGCTCAAACTGTTTGAGCGTCGCCTTCCACGGAAACGGCCGGGAAAAGGCCGAGCGGAAGGCCCCGCCAACCATCCGTGTGGTGTCGCCGACCCCGGCCAGGGCATTGGTGACCATATCCCCCCGCGTAGTCATCACTGCACCGGCGGTACAAGGCCGGCCAGCCGGTCGGCGAGAATGGCCGTGTCGCTCTCGTGCGTTGGATTGACGAGCACGTCGCCGAGTGCTGTACGGCGCAGCTCGCCGCCAAACACTCCAACCACGCAAGGATCGGCGCCGTCCTTGAGCGCCGCAACCGCCGCATCGCCAAACCGCGAAGCCAATACGCGATCGGCCGCCGTCGGATTGCCGCCGCGCTGGGTGTGCCCGAGCACGGTCACGCGCATCTCGGTGCGAAACGCCACCTGCTCGCGTACCGCCGCCGCGATGGCCGCCGCACCCTCGGGATGGGCGCCTTCGGCGACCACGATGATGCAACTCGACTTGCCGCGGTCCACCGAGTGCTGAATCCGCTGCGCGAGTGCGGCCACATCGACGCCCACCTCGGGCACGACGACGGCCTCGGCGCCGCCGGCGAGCGCCACCTCGGCCGCAATCGCCCCGCTGTGGCGGCCCATCACCTCGACAAAGAAAATCCGCTGGGCGGCAAAGGCCGTATCGCGGATCCGATCGACGGCGTCCAGCGCCGTATTGACCGCGGTGTCGAAGCCGATTGTGCGGTCGGTGCCGGCCACGTCGTTGTCAATCGTCGCCGGCAGCCCGACAACGCGGATACCTTGCTCGGCGTGGATGGCCTGCATTCCGCGGTACGATCCATCGCCACCGATGACCACCATGGCCTCGATACCGCGGCGTCGCAGCACAGCCGCGGCTTCGGCCCGCCCATCGGGTGTGCGGAAACGCGCCGAGCGACCGCTGCCGAGCACCGTGCCGCCGCGCTGCAGAATGTTGGACACGTCGCGCGAGCCCATCGGCCGAATGGCCTCCGAAAACAACCCGTCATAGCCGCCGCGCACACCCTGCACACGCCAGCCCTCGAGGCCAGCCCGGCGCACGACGGCCCGCATCGCGGCGTTCATGCCGGGCGCGTCTCCGCCGCTCGTGACGAGGGCGATCCGCATGCGGCTCAGCGCAGGCCCGGCACGTGCCGGAAGGCCGCCCGGCCTGGGTACACGGCTGAATCGCCAAGCTCTTCTTCGATGCGCAGCAGTTGGTTGTACTTGGCAATGCGATCAGAGCGACTCGTCGAGCCGGTCTTGATTTGGCCGGCATTGGTGGCCACCGCGAGATCGGCGATGAACGCGTCTTCGGTCTCACCGCTCCTGTGGCTGATGATCGCCCCGTAGGACGAGCGCAGGGCCAGCCGCACGGCATCAAGCGTTTCGCTCAGCGTACCGACCTGGTTGACCTTGACGAGAATTGCGTTGGCGATCCCCGCGTCGATGCCCTTGGCCAGCCGCGGCGTCTGGGTCACGAATAGATCGTCGCCGACGAGCTGCACGCGGTCGCCGATCGACCGGGTCAGGGCGGCCCAGCCGTCCCAATCGTTCTCGTCCATGCCGTCCTCAATCGAAATGATCGGGTACTGCGTGCTGAGCTCGGCGAACCAAGCGGCGAGTTCGCCCGAATCCATGGTCTTGCCCTCGCCCTCAAGCTTGTAGACCTTGGCCTTTTTGTCCCAGCACTCGCTGATCGCGGCATCAAGCGCCAGCGCAAAGTCGTCGCCCGGCCGGTAGCCGGCCTTTTCGATCGCCTGCATGATCAGCCCCAGCGCTTCGGGGTTGGACTTCAGGTTGGGCGCGAAGCCCCCCTCATCCCCAACCGCCGTCGACAGGCCCTTGGACTTCAAGATGGCCTTGAGATGATGGAAGACTTCGGTCGAGGCACGCAGGGCGTCGCCGAATCGGTCGAAGCCCCAAGGGACAATCATGAATTCTTGGATGTCGAGGTTGTTGTCGGCGTGCGCACCGCCATTGATGATGTTGAGCATCGGCACCGGCAGCACGTGTGCATCGACACCGCCCAGGTGCCGCCACAGCGGCTGCCCGACGGCCTGTGCGGCGGCCCGGGCGTTGGCCAGACTGACCGCGAGGATGGCGTTGGCGCCCAGCCTTGATTTGTTGGGACTGCCGTCGAGTTCCAGCATCAGGCCGTCGACGGCACGCTGGTCGAGCGCATCGAGGCCGATCAATTCCGTTGCGATGGTCTCATGCACGGCGCCGACGGCGTCCATCACGCCCTTGCCCATGTATCGCGTGCCGCCATCGCGTTTTTCGACCGCCTCGTGCTGGCCGGTCGAGGCCCCACTCGGCACGGCAGCACGGCCCATGGCGCCACTTTCGAGGTAGACGTCGGCTTCGACGGTCGGATTGCCGCGGCTGTCGAGAATTTCACGAGCGGTGACATCAACGATAACGGTCAACGTGGGGCCTCCTTGGGCAATTCGAAGGGTTGCGTCGCAGCCTGCATGGCCAACGGCACATTGTACCCGAGCGGCGCAGGGCGATCCAAGGCGGGGGCGGTGGGAGGGGGGGAAGGGCCGATATGCGAAACGCCCGGCCGGCATGGCCGGACGGGCGTTTCGGGAACCGTCGGAAATTCAAGTATTGGTGGAGCTGAGGGGATTTGAACCCCTGACCCTCACGCTGCCAGCGTGATGCTCTCCCAGCTGAGCTACAGCCCCACACGAGAACAAAGTCGAAACAAGATTCTCGCACGTTTTCGCCGGAACTGTCAACCGTGGGGGCGCGGCGGTCGCGGCCGTGAGTGGCGCGTAAGGGTCGTGGGATGCTACGATCGTCGGAGCAGGCTCGCCGGCCGAACGCCCCGGGGCGCACCAAGGCGGCCGCCGATCATCCACCTTTTTTTCTGGGAGCAGCGCATGTCGATCCACGATTTTTTCAAGGGCAGCGACGTCGATTTGAAAGGCCTCGCCGACTATTTGGACGGCCTCGACCCGGTGACCCGCGTCGCCGAGGCACGCAACCTCAAATCGCGTGAACAGAAGGCACTGTGGCTCGCCGCCGAGGGCTTCCGCCCGATCGATCTGAACTACTTCGTGCCCGCCGACAAGGGGACCGAAACCCAGGTCATTCACTATGGCTACAACAACCAGCTGCCGGGCCTGCGTTCGTTCGAGAAGCGCATGTTCCGTCCGGCAGAGAAGACCGACGAAATCTGGGGCTACAACGAGTTCTTCCTCAAGGGGCCGGTTGGTCCCGGGTACTTCTTCATGCGGCCCTACAACCCCGGCGAGACCGTCGTAGACTACTACGATGTCCCACCGCGTGGCCTGCCCGGCTGGCCCAAGGTGCTGCGCAACGATCAGCGACTGTCGGTCGTCGTGTACAACAAAACGCGCGACATCATGCGCGGCGTCAGCAACCACGTCTCAATCGGACGGGCCGAGATGCGCGGGAAGTTGAGTTTCGCGCATTTTGTCCTCTGCCGCGAGGCCTAGTTACGAGGCGGTGAACCCGGCGGGCCGCCGCGCCGGAGACGTTTTCCCCATTCCCAAGCCAACGACCTCCGGCGCAGCTTCGCCGCGCCGCTCGTCTTAGGGCGCGGCGGTACCCTCACGGAGCGCCCAAGCCGCCAAGCGCGGGTCTTCGGTGAGGACACCGAGGGCCATGCTGAGCGCAAGGCGGCGTTCGGCAAGCCCGAAGCGGCCGTCGGCAAGGCTCAGTTCGGCTTCGGCCAGCGCGATCAGCAGGCCGGCGACTGCCATGCCTGTGCGCTGCGGGGCCTGGTGGCGGTCAAGCTGCGGATGACGGCGCAGAAACCGGCCCAGATCGGCTGCGAGTCGGCCCTCGATACGGCGACGCGCGGCGGCATCGGCGACCAGAGCGCGCACCAGCGGGCCGCGGCGATCAAGCTCACCAAGCCAAACGCCAAGCCCAGCCACCAAGCGTGGCAAACCTTCGGTTCGCCCCGCTGCGACGACCTGCGTCGCCGCCGTCCACTCGTCGCATAGGCGGTCGGCAACGGCCAAACGCAAATCCGCCAAGGTCGGGAAATGGCGATATAGGGTGCCGATTGAGCTACGGGCGGCACGGGCGATCGCGGCGACCGGCGCCGACGCCCCTTGTTCGGCCAGCACCCGTTCGGCCGCGTCCATCAGGGCATGACGACGGGCAGCCTGGCGGGCCTCTACAAACGGGGTGCGGCGATAGACCATCCGTGTCCTCCGGAGTCCATTATGGAACGCCGTTCCGACTTTTGTCAACGCCATTTGTGCGGGTGCCGCATTCTATACACTAAAACGAAGCTCGGAGCTTCGCTCAATCCTTGACGGGGAGCCCGGCGGCGCGGCGCTGACGCAGGATTTCGTAGAGCAGCAGCGTCGTCGCTGTCGCGACGTTCAGCGAGTCCGCCTCGCCCTGCATGGGAATTCGTACTCGCAAATCGGCAGCCTGCAGCCACGTCTCGCTAAGCCCGTATTGCTCCGTGCCCACGACGACCGCCAGCGATCCGGCCAGCGGCGCATCCCAGTAACAGGCATCGCCGGCGGGCGTGGCGGCGACGATCGTCAGCCCGCGCGCGCGTAGCCAAGCCAGCGTTTCGGCGCCGGCAGCTTCGGCCACTGGCACCGAGAACAGCGTCCCGGTCGATGCGCGTACCACGTTTGGGTTGTGCAGATCGGTGGTGCGATCGGCAACAATCACCGCATCGACGCCTGCGCCATCGGCCGAGCGCAAAATCGTACCAAGGTTGCCCGGCTTCTCAACTGCCTCGGCCACGATCACCAGCGGAACGGCCCCGAGTGGTAGATCGGCCAGCGCCCGCCGCATCTGAGGGGCGACCGCGACAAGGCCGTCCGGGCGGTCGCGATACGAGATCTTACCGAACACGCGCGCGTCGGTTTCGATGAGTGTGGCCCCGTTCGCGCGGGCGGCGGCGAGCAGCCGGCCCTCGTTGCTGCCCAGAAACAGCGATGGGCAATAGAATACGCTCGTCGGACGCAGGCCGTGGTTCAGGGCACGCTCAAGCTCGCGGTACCCTTCGACGAGAAACTCGCCGGAAGCGTCACGGTGGCGCCGATCGCGCAGGCGCACCGCGTGCCTAATCCGCTCGTTCTGCGGACTGGTCACGACCAAGTCGGGCTCGGGATGCGGCACCGGTGTGGGCATGGCTTTGAGGATACCACTTCAGGAACAAGGGGCGGCGCTTGACACCGCCGCACTTCCTGCCTAGTCTGAAGAACCTCAAATGAATGCACGCACCGTCAGCCACGCCGCTCTATTCGTCTGCTTGCTGGCGGCAAGCAACGCGGCAGCAGAACGAGCGTTGCCCCTACCCAAGGACCCGGCCTCACTGGGCGCATGCGCGGCGCTGCCGGGGCTCATTGAGGAGCTGGCAGCCGACTCTGAACGTGACGGCCAGCGCCTTGACGATCTGACGCGGCTGTTGGCCGACGGGCCCAGGACGCCGCTCGATTTGGTCGATCTGCTTGGGCGGAATCCCCTTTCCGACGCGCGCCCCCAAGAGGGCCGTTATGCCGCCCCGCCGTGGGTCGAGGCCGAGCAGGTGCCGTTGGAATGGCGACGCTGCCGCGGCAATGCGTCGCGCCTCGCCGACACCGCCCGTGAGCGCTTGCAAATTGGGGCTGCCCTCGCGGAGCGCCGACGCGATTTTTTCGAGCTACCAGATCCGGTACGCCTAGCCTATGCCGAGAGCTTGCGGCTGCTGACCGCGACAGCGGCGGCCGCAGCAGCAACAGCGCCAGCGGCGAACACCGCGGTCGCCGCCCTGCGTGAACTATGGGTCGATCTACCCCAACTTGCGCCGGGCTCCGACGCCTTTCCGAGTGACGACCTGCAACGGGCCTGGCGCCGCATACTTGATCTCGAACGGCGTCCGGCTGAGGTCGGCCTGACCGCCGAGCTGCGGCCACTCGTCATCGATACGCGGCAGCTTATTGCGGCGTGGCACGAGGAGGCCTTGGTCCTTCGCGGCGCCCCCACGGATGATCTGCTCGGCGACACGGCCCGCGAATGGTTCGAGCTGCGTCGCCAGCTGGCTGAGGCGCTTGGCGAGACCCGCGCCCGCTTTGCCGACCTCGGTGATCAGAACCGCGCCCTGGCCTGGGTCATTTTGCGCGAATTGGCGCTGCTTGGGCTGATCTTCGTACTCTTGGTCTTGGCTTGGCGCATCATCCACGGCGCCCGCGCCTGGATCGGTCGCCGCATGCTTGCGGAATTCCGGCGTACCCGCTTTCAGGGCGACGGCAGCCGACGGCTGCGCCTCTGGCGAGGCCTGCGGCGCCATGAGGGCTGGATTCCCTACATTGTTGGGATTGCGCTGATTTCGACGATCGGGAAATTGCTCGACGTATCGGCCTTGCCGGAACCGGCCGCGCTTATGCCTTGGGCGTGGGCCGTGCTGGTTGCCCGTGGCGCCCGCGACCTCGGCGACCGCTGGATCCCCGCATCCGATCCACGGCGCCCGCGCATGCGGCGCTCAATGGCCGCTGTGTCGCTGGTCCTGTTGGGCGGCTGGGTGCTACGCGACGCCCTGATTCGGCTGAGCAGCGAAGGCGTGCTTTTTTTCGCCTTCACGCTGGTTTGGTTGGGTACGTTCGTGCTGGTCGGGCTGATCGTGCTCGACATTTGGCGCCGAGAACTTGCCACGTCACTCGAAGATCCCGAAGCCGATATCGTCTCGCGGCGACTGCTGACTTTGATGCACGCACCCGCCGGCAGGGCGGCGACGCCGATCGTCGCTCTCTGGTGGCTTTTGCGGACGCTGTTCGAGGCCCTGCAGCAGTTCATCGCCACGATCGGGCGCACACGCACGCTCGGCGACCTGCTGTTTCGCTGGCGCGCCCGGCAGATTTCCCTGACGCGCGAAAGTGCCGGGCGGCCGCGCCTGCCCGACGACGAATTGGCCTGGTTCGGAGCCACGCCGCCGAAGGATGCCGACCCGGATGCTTGGCGCCTCCCGCAGTTCAACCGCGAGCAGGTCGAAGATCACGTGTCGGCTTGGCTCGACGAAACAACACGGCTGCCGCTGGCGCTGATCGGGCCATCAGGCATCGGCCACTCGGCCGTGCTCGCCGCCGTTGCCGAGACCTTTGCCGATCGCGACGGGCTCAAGGTTTGTCGCATCGATATCAAGCGCCGTATTTTGCACCCCGAGCGCTTTGTGCAGCAGATGGCCGAGGATCTGGGCGCCAGCGAGACGGGCGACCCGCTCGTGCTGGCGCGGGAGCTCGCCGAGCGCCCGCAGCGTACGTTGGTGCTGCTCGACAACGCGGACCGGCTGTTTCTAAGGCGGCTGGGCGGGTTTGAAGCCTATCGTGCGCTGCTCAAACTGGCGGCCGAGGGTGGCCGACAAACCTTATGGGTAACCGCCCACCATACGTGGAGCTGGCATTTTCTGACCCGCGCCGTCGACGAAACCGCATGGGCTTTCGAGGCCGTGGAGCTTGCCGCCTGGCGCCCCGAGGATTTGGCGCGCCTGATCGATGCCCGGCTCAAGGGCGTTGGCCGAAGTATCGATTGGGAGACGCTCGCCGTGCTCGATGAAGACGACGCGCCCGACGAAAAACGCCTGCACGATCGTTTTTATCGTGTGCTGCGCGAGCAATCCAAGGGCATTCCCGGGGTGGCGCTGACATTGGCCACGGATGCCTTCGGTCTCGCTGAAGACGGTGCCGTGGCCGTGTACTTGGCCGAGTTGCCCGACGCGGCCGCTGTGGTCGATCTTGGCGCCGATGTCCGCTTCGTGTTGGCCGCGCTGGCGATCCACGGCGATATGATGCCCGACGAGATCCTGGCCGCCACCAGGCTGCCCCCCGGCGTGGTGGCCACACTGATCGGCCGGCTGCTCGATGGTGGTTCGCTGGAGCGGCGCGACGGCGCATTGCGTCTGGCGCCGGTCTGGTCGATTACGATCACCGACAGCCTGCGGCGCAGAGGATACCTCTATGGCGGCTAACCTGCGCAGATTCGGACGCCTGTTCGCGAGCCTGGCCTGGCTTGTGTCGTTTGTTGTGCCCGTCACCGCCGCCGCCGTGGAGGCTGCACCCGCCGAGAGCCCACTTGTCGCCTTGCGTGACATGCTGCAGCCGACGCGACTGCTGATGGTGGCCTTCGCCATCGCCGCCATCGTTTTCATCGTCAAAGGGCTTCGGTCGGTTGCGGCACGCGTCCAAGGTTGGCTCCCCGACCGCCGCCTCCTGATCTTGCAGATCGCCACCATGTTCGTGTTCGTCGTCTATATCGGCGGTACGACCTACATCATTTTCGGCATCCTGGCGCCATCGAACGAGGCGCTCATGGCGATCGGCGGTGCGCTGGCTGTCGCCGTCGGCCTGTCCCTGCGCGATCTTACGGCCTCATTGATCGCCGGTGTCGTACTGCTGTTTGACCGGCCGTTCTGGGTCGGCGACCGCATTACCTTCAGGGGCGTCTATGGCGATGTCCAGCAGGTGTCTCTGCGCTCCACCCGTCTCGTAACCCTCGACGACAGCCTCGTGACGATTCCCAACGACCGCCTGCTGGCGGAGATTGTCGCCTCCGGCAACGCCGGCTTGCCCGACATGATGGTGGTGGTACCCGTACACGTAGCGCTGGGAGCCGATCTCGAGCGCGCCATGGCGATCTGCCGCGAGGTGGCGTGGACCAGCCGCTACATCAGTCTTCACCGCCCACTGGCAATCGTGGTCTCAGAGACGACGTTCGGCGCCGTGCTATGTCACCGGCTCGATGTCAAGGGCTACGTACTCAGCACGCACGACGAGAAGGCGTATGCCACCGATCTTGTCGTACGGATCGACGAGGGCTTTAGGCGTCACGACGTCCCGCGACCATTCGTGATTCGGACCGACGCGATACTGGACGGCGCAGGAGGCGCCTGAGGGCGCCCTTACTCCGCGCCAAATGGTGAAAACGCTGGCTCTGCCGCGGTGGCAGGCGGAAACAGCTCGCGGCCGAGCGGACGCAGCGCCAGATCAAGGCCGATACGGGCACCGAGCGTCCACGTACGGCCATCAGGCGCCTCCTTGCCCGGTGTTTCAAACCAGGCGCCCACAAGCAGCCGCCCAACCGGCAGCGCCTTCGCCCAAGCCGCATCGACGGCGACAACATCGCGACGATCGTCCCAGTCCGCAGGCACGATAAACCGCCACGCCGCACCAGCCTCAATGGGGCCGATGCGCCGACCACCAGCCAGTTGCAGCACCCATCCGGGACGGAGGACTTCGGCCCAGCGAGCAACCGCCGTCAGCGGCGACAGTTCATCGCTGCGGTCCAGGCGCACGGACCCGGCCACGCGCCATGCCCCGGCCTGCCACAGTGCGCCGGTCCAGGGGCTGGTGGCCGCCAGTCCGTCCACGCCATCCGCCAGCAGCAGGTCCACCCCGACCGCCGCCGTGACAGGGCCGAGCGACCCAGCCAAGCTGAGCCGACTATCGCCGCCGGCGCCGAAGGTGCTGCTGGCCCGGCTGCCCTCAAGGACCGTCACCATGGCTTCCAGGCTGAGACCGGTAGACAGCGGCACGGCAAGACCCAGCCCGAAGCGCCCGGCAAAGGCCGCCCGCCCCGCGACACGGCCCAAGCCCCCGTCGCCCGCCAAGCGTAGCGTCGCTGCGTCCGTCACGGCCGGCGCCATCAGGCGGCCGAACCGCAGACCACTCCACAACGGCGCATCCGCTTGGGACGGCGTTGCCGCTAGCAGGACGACCAAGCCGCCGAGTACAAGAGAAAAACTGCGAACCATCGTGCTTGCAGCATACGGCAGGGCGGCTCGGCGGCGCAATTCCGTTGCCCTTGTGCAGCAACCTTGCTACCCTGTTGGGATGGGCCATGCGGAGCATCTCGACGATGCCCGGGCCCGCCAAAGGAGCCCCCGGTGAACCGTCCGACGCATCACGATCTGCGTGAGCGCTTTTTGCGCTACTTCGAAAGTCATGCGCATCGGCGCATCTCCAGCGCTTCGCTGGTGCCGCAGAGCGACCCGACGCTGCTGTTTACCAATGCAGGCATGGTACCATTCAAGCCTTTTTTCACCGGCGAGCAGAAACCGCCGACGCCGCGTGCGGCCAGCAGCCAAAAATGCGTGCGAGCCGGCGGCAAGCACAACGACCTCGAGAATGTAGGGTACACGGCGCGTCACCACACGTTTTTTGAAATGCTCGGCAACTTTTCATTTGGCGATTATTTCAAAGATGAGGCGATTCGCTTGGCTTGGACCTTCGTCACGGCAGACATCGGCCTGCCGATCGATCGCCTGGTCGTTACCGTCTTCAAGGGCGAGGACGGCATTCCGGCCGACGATGAGGCGGCGGCATTATGGGAGGCCGTCGGCGTGCCGCCTGAGCGGATCGTACGCCTCGGCATGGCGGACAATTTTTGGTCGATGGGCGACACCGGACCCTGCGGGCCCTGCTCCGAAATTCACTACTACCAGGGCGACCTCGACCCGCAGACGGCGATCGGCATTTTCGACACCCCGGCGGCCGATGACCAATGGATCGAGATCTGGAATCTCGTTTTCATGCAGTTCGAGCGCTTCGCCGATGCGAGCATGCAGGCACTGCCCAAGCCCTCGATCGACACCGGCATGGGTCTCGAACGGCTCTGCGCCGTCGTTCAGGGCGTCCGCTCCAACTACGACACCGATCTCTTTGCACCGATCTTGGCCCGCATCGGTGAGCTGTTTGGCCTGAGTTACGCCGACGTACGCGGCGACGAGCGCGGCACGGCGATGCGGGTCGTGGCCGATCACGCGCGTGCCGCGGCCTTTTTGATCGCCGACGGTGTGCTGCCCTCCAACGAAGGGCGCGGCTACGTGTTGCGTCGGATTATGCGGCGGGCGATCCGCTATGGCCGCAAGCTCGGCGACGCTGGCGGTCCCTTCCTTGCCCGCGCCTGCGCCGCCGTCGTCGAGGAGTTCGGCGGCGTCTACCCCGAATTGCGCGAACAGGCCCCCGTGATTGCCCGCGTCGTCGATCTCGAAGAAGAGCGCTTCGGCGCCACGCTCGAGCACGGGCTCAAGCTGTTCGCCGACGAGGTCGCAACGCTGCGCAAGGCCGGTGGGACAATACTCGATGGTGAATCGGTGTTCCGCCTCTACGATACATTCGGCTTTCCGGTTGACCTGACGGCGCTTTTGGCCCGCGAGCAGGGCCTTGCCGTCGATGAGGTTGGCTTTGAGGCCGCCATGGAGGCCCAGCGCCAACGCGCACGCCGCGACGGTGGTTTCAAAAAGGCGGCGGCCGACCTCTTGGCCGCCCTGCCCGCCCGCCCTCAGCCGACACTGTTCACGGGCAATGACGCGCTGACCGGCACGGCCCGCGTGCTGGCCCTGCTGTCGGGTGGCCAACCGGTCGATGTGGCCGAGGCGCCGGCCGAGCTCGACGTCATCCTCGACCGCAGCCCGGCCTACGCCGAAGGCGGCGGCCAGGTCGGCGATACGGGCTGGCTGATTGCGCCGACGGCGCGCGCACGGCTCCTTGACGTGCAGAAACAGGATGGCATCTTCTTGCATCGCGTCCGCCTTGAGGGCGGTACGCTTTCTCGTGACGAGGAGCTGCGCGTGGAGGTCGATGCCGTGCGTCGGACCGCCATTGTGGCCCACCATACGGGCACCCACATGCTGCAAGCGGCGCTGCGCGACGTACTAGGCACACACGTGCGGCAGGCCGGCAGCCGTGTTGACGACGAGCAACTGCGTTTCGACTTCGCGCATTTCGCCGCCATGGCACCTGAAGAACGCCGCGCCGTCGAGGACCGTATCAATACCGAAATCCGCGCCAATCGGCCGGTTGAAACAGCCGAGATGGCGTACGATGACGCCATTACCGCTGGCGCGCTGGCCTTTTTCGGCGACAAGTACGGTGATCGGGTCCGCGTCGTTGACATCAAGGGCTTCAGCGTCGAGCTCTGCGGCGGCACCCACGTGAGTTCGACAGGTCAAATCGGCCTGTGGCTGATGGAGGCCGAAAGCGGCGTCGCGGCCGGAACACGGCGTATCGAAGCGGTCGCGGCCGACCGGGCGCTGGCCCGCGTACGCGGGTTCGAGTCCGATCTCGATGCGGCTGCGACGCGCCTGCAGACGCCGCGCCGCGGGCTGCTGACGCGCCTCGATCAGCTTGTCGAGTCAGCCGACGCCATGGACCGAGAACTCACTTCGCTCAAGAGCCGGTTGGCGGGTGAGGCCGCCAAAGATCTGGCCGCCGCCGTCGAAGCCATCGGCCCCTGGCGCGTGCTGGCTACGCAGGCTGGCGGCGCCGGTATTGATGACCTGCGCCGCACGGCCGATCGCCTGCGCGAACAGATGCCCGACGTGGTGCTGCTTTTGGCATCGATCGAAGGCGACCAGCCCTCACTATTCTGTGTCGTGCCCGATGCCTTGCAGAAGGATCTGCACGCCGGCAAACTGCTGCAGGCCGCTGCGGTCGCCATGGGTGGTCGCGGCGGCGGGCGGCCGGCAAATGCTCAGGGCGGCGGCGGCGACCCCGCCAAGGTCGCGGACGGCCTGAACGCCTTCCGGGAGGCCGTGGCCATGGCGGCGCGCGTCTGACCGGCACATCCAGGCCGCGTCGGCGCACGGGCCCGCCTTCCGGCTTGGCGGCAAGTTGGCTGCACGGCCTGTGGTCCCTATCGATTCGCAGCCAGGCGCCGAACCAAGTCGTTCGCGTGTTGGCCGACACCATCGATCGTGCGGGGTTTGTTCTGCCAGCCGACGGATGGTACGGCGTGGCGGTGGGTCACGCGGCTGCTCTGCAACTACACGTCTGGCTCGAATTGCGTCCGGATGCCCACGACCATCGCGCCGTCGTATCCCTTGACGACCCTCTGCCGGCTGGGCTGCATGCCTTGCGCGGCAGCAGCGCCGGTGTGCTCGGTACCGAATCGCTCCGCGCGGGGCGCCGCCTTCGTGCATGGCTTCGACGCCTGCAGCCCGACCTGCCGCTCGTGGCCTTCGTCAGTGGCGACGGACTGCTCGTCGCCGACAACCCCCGCCCCGGCGTGCGCAGCGCCGAGTTGGTTGCGTTGGCCGCCGATGCCGGTGAACTGCCGCCCCACGAGGCAGCTGCCGCACTGGCCATGGCCTCAGCGCTGAAGGGCAGCGGTGCATTGATTGCCGCCGGCCCGCGGCCGGTTCTGCTGGTTATCCAAAGCGATCTTCGGCCCGGTTCGGAGGCCTGGGTAGCTGGGGGCCCGTTTGAACCCGGTCCGTTCCCCGACTTGCTGGCAGCTCAGGCCTTCGTAGGGCAGCGCCTGACGCGATCAACGGCGAACCTGCTGCCGAGCACGCTCGAGGCGGCCGAGGCGCGTCTGGCGCCGCAGGGCTGGCAGGGTCTGCGCGTATTTGCTGGCGGCAATCGCGCGCTTTTGCAGATGGTTGCTCAACTGGCGCGCCGTGAGGGGCTGTCTGTCGAAGTGCTGGAGGGCGCGTTGGATGACACGCCCGCCGTAGCCGCCGCGCGGCTGGCGGCCGCCGCGGCGAAGACCGGGCCCGACTTGATCATTGCCGGTGGCCATCTCCACGGGCGCGAACCCTCGCCACTGGCCACACTGGCCCTGCATTGGGGAAGCCACTGGAAACGTCCGGCGCCGCCGCTATTGGCGGCCGCCGCGAGCGGTCGCGACGGAAAAGGACCCGGCGGCGGCGCCTGGTGGCTGCCGGGCCCATGGGATCCGGCGGCGGCCGAAGCCGCACTCGCGGTGGGCGATGCCGCCGCTTTTTTCCGCCGTCAAGGCTGGCTACTGCCGCGCGGCGAAGGTCAAGCGGCCGTCGGCAGTTTGGCGCTGATTCTTCGCCGCACCGACAAACTGCGCGTCCCGGAATGACCTCCATCCTTCTTCCAGATTGGACCTCGCGATGAGCACGATTCGCCGCCTTTTGGTCACCGGCGCCACCGGGTTCGTTGGCGCCAATGTGGCCCGGATCGCCCGTGCCGCCGGCTGGCAGGTCCGGGTCCTCGCCCGGCCTTCTGCAGACGCCAACGCTCTGGAGGGCTTTGAAGACATCGCGCGCGGCGATGTCACCGATCCCGCGAGCCTCGTGCGAGCCTGCGACGGCATGGATGCCGTCGTTCACGCAGCCGCCATGGTGACCATGGCGACGACGGTTGGCCCGGCGATGCAGCGCGTCAACGTGCAGGGCACGCACAACCTGCTGGAGGCGGCCCGCCACGCCGCTGTCGGGCGCGTCATCCACGTATCAACCGTCGACGCGATCGGCTTCACGGCCCCCGATGGACGTCCGGCGACGCCCGACCATCCCGCCAACGAGACGGTGCCGTCCGACAACGACCGCTACGGCCTACCCTACATGCAGACCAAGCACTTGGCCGAGGAGGCCGCGCGTGAATTCGCCGCCGGGGGCCTGCCTGTGGTGATCGTCAATCCGACATTTATGTTCGGGGCTTGGGATTGGAAGCCGACCTCGGGCACGATGATCCTTGAAGTTGCCTCGGGCAAGGTGTTGGCGTGGACCGGCGGGGGCAACAACTTCGTCGACGTCGAAGACGTAGCCGCGGCAATTTTGACCGCCATCGACCGCGGCGCCAGCGGCGAACGCTACATCCTCGGCAACGCCAACTGGAGTTATCGCGAAGCCTTTACCCGCATCGCCCAGGTGATCGGCGTCCGGCCACCGCGCGTAGCCCTGCCGCGCCCGTTCGCCTTGGCCGGCGGCGCCGCCGCGGGTGCTGTCTCACGCCTTTTCGGCCGCGATGCCGAAATCAACCTTGCGACCGCCCGCATGGGCTACGTCGGCCACTACTTCGATCCCGCCAAGGCCCGTCGCGAACTCGGCCTTGCCGCCACCGACCCCGAAGTCGCCATCGAACGTGCGTGGCGCTGGTTCAAGGAGCGGGGGTATGTGAAGCGGGCCTGAGGACCTCGCGTGCAGCACGGTTGGTGAGATACGCCGTGGCCATGCCGCGCACCCGCGGCCCCAGCCGCAAATCCAATCCGACCCGCAGCGCAGGCCTCGACCGCAGCCGCACCCGACCTTCCACCGCCTGATTTCGTGAAACCCCTTGCGCGCATCACACCGGCGCCACGGCGGGTCCGAACTTGTCATCCGCATCGCAACGGTGGACCCCGCCCCCGGCGATCATCACCTGCCGGCGTTGATGTCGCTGCGCGCACAACGACGAACCCCCAAGGCGACAACCGGCCGCCCCGGCCGAACGGCCCGCGTTTCACCACAACCTCGCAAGGCACGGTATTCGCCCCATGCAATCGGCCGCGCCAGAGAAGATCCCCACACCACAGACGACCCGCCATGGGGCGGTGGCCTCGGCGCACGAACCCGGACAGGCCAACGGCATCGCCAACGCGAACCTCGTTCACAAAACCCACACGACCCACGGCAACGACCTCAGCCACCATATCACCAACCTCGCCCGCCAACTTCACGTCATACGCAAGACCA
>CAZUAB010000006.1:0-37045 GCA_964617795.1 uncultured bacterium | reverse complement strand
CATTTACAGCCCGGCTTGCCGCAACATTCGCCATCCGGTGCCGCTGGATTTTGGCACGCGCAGCCAAGTCATCGACCATGTTGTGTACATCATGCGCGAGAACAAGACCTACGACAGCCTGCTCGGTGATTTGGGGCCAGCGGCCGATGGGGACCCCGAACTCGCCGTGTTCGGCGAAGACATCACGCCCAACCTGCATCGCCTCGCACGCCGCTTTGGGAACCTGACCAACTTCTACAATGAGAGCGAGCAGAGCGTCCAGGGCCATATTTGGGGCTCCGCGGGCGTCGTCAACGATTTTTCCGAAAAAACCTGGATCGCCATGTGGGGCCGCCCGAACGAAGCACAGGTCATCGTGCCCGGCATGGAGCCAGCATCCATCCCCAAGCGCGGCGATATGTTCCAGTATTTCGTGCGGCAGGGCCGCAGCGTGCGTAACCACGGCGAATACATGGGGGTCGTACTTGATGCGATGGGCGTGACAACAGGAATCACGAATACCAAGTTCGCCGCCTATTTCGGCGTCGACGACAGCCGTAAGGTACAGGAGTTCATCCACGAGTTAAACACGGCTGGCCTGCCGGATTTCACCTTCCTGATGCTTGGAAATGACCATACGTTGGGCCTTCGGGCCGGTGCGCCGACGCCCGAATACATGATTGCCGACAACGACTGGGCAACGGGCTTGGTCGTCGAGGCGATCTCGAAGAGCCCCTTCTGGGACAAGACGGTCATCTTCATCTTCGAAGACGATCCGCAGGGCAATGCCGACCATATCGACGCCCACCGATCGATCAACATCGTGGTTAGTCCTTGGGTCAAGCGCGGTGCGATCAGCCGCGTGACCCACTCGTTCCCGAGTCTGCACAAGACCACGCACCTGTTGCTTGGCGTGCCGCCGATGAGCCGTCATTTTCAGGTTGCGGCCGGCATCTACGAAGTCTTCGGTACGACCCCGGCCAACATAGAGCCCTATTTGGCCGTTCAGCCCGAGGTGCCCTTTGCCACCAATCCGACCGCCCGTGAGTTGGAAGCCGCCGGTCGGCCCGATCTAGCCGAGTTGGCCCGTGAGAGCGAAGCCATGGACTTTTCAACCTACGACAAGGCACCCAATCTGGGGCGTGTGCTCTGGCAGTACCGGAAAGGGACACCGTTCCCTGCGCATCTGGCCGTAACCGAAGACGAGAACGACTGATGCGTCGCCTGACGCCGGTGGCCTTGGCTCTCGCCCTCGCTCTAGCGGGCTGTTCAAGCTCTACGCCAGCCCCGACGCCCCGCGAGCAGGCACTGGAGCTGCTGCGGCAAAATCGCTACGAAGAGGCGGCGGCGATTCTCGAGCCGCTGGTGGCGGCCGCGCCGGCTGACCAGGAACTGCATCTGGCGGCCGGGCTGGCGGCCTTCGGTGAGACACTGGACCTGGTCAACTTCCTTACGACCCTCGTGCTGGCCTTTGTTGGTGACCTCGAGGCCATTGCCGACGTCATGCCCGAGGCCGCCAACGAGAACGACTACATCCTCTCGCTGGTGCGCAACGTAATCGAGTACCTGCGGGCGCCGGCTGTACGCGCCACCGACCATCTGGCCAAGGTGAGCGATCCCGCTGTGCGGTTGCCGATGGGGCGCTTTACGATGCGTTTCTGGCAGGTCGAGTTTTTCGATTTTTCAGGCACGTGGACGGGCGCCGACGCGGCCGTGCTCAACGTGTTTTTGGCGCCGCTGGCGGTTCTCGGTGATCTGCTGTCGGCGCACGACCTCGATTTCGATGCCTACTATCTCATTCACCGCGTGATTGGCAACGATCCCCCCGATGGTGTTCGGGGCTATGTCAACATTGCCGTCGAGCTTCTCAATGCGCCGGAATATCCCAATTTTCTCGGTCTCCGCGAGGGCGGCGTCGAGCGCATGGCGGCTGCGTTAGCGCGTATGCGCGTAGCCGCCGCCGCATTTCGCGGCGCCGTCGAGGCCATTGAGGCCGGCGGTGGCGGCGTCTTTACCTGGCGGGCTCGCCCGCGCCCGGCACTTGTGCTGGCCGACCGCGTGCGGATGGACGCCGAGGACATCCTCGATATCAATTTCCGCCTCGACAACGAGGCGTCTTTCCGGTCACTCGCACTGCCCGTACCCGAGAGCTGGCCGACATCACTCGACGCGTTGGCCGCCAATTTGGCTGGCGACGGCGCCCCCTTGTCGCTAGTCAGCGATCTGCTGCCGCCGCTTGTGGCCCCGCTTGTCGGCGTGTTGCCACATCTGCCACTGCCCAGCAACGTGCAGGCGATCATTCGCGGGTTGGCCAGCGATCCTGACGTGTTGGTGGCGCTGGCCGGTGAATTTGTACCCGCGGGCTTGGCCCTTGATCCTGGGACTTGGTTGGCCGCAGGCGTGCCGCTCCGTGCATTGTTGCCGGTCTGGCGCGGCGATTTGCCCGAAGGGCGCAACAGCTTTTTGCTCGAATGGGAATGTCCGGCCTTCTTCGCACCTGATGCGACGGACCCGATCGGCTCCACGGGCAGCTTCCCTGGCGACGGCATCGACTGTCCAGCACACGATGATGAGGGCTTTGTGTCGTACCCGACCGCCCATTTCGAACTCGTCGATGCGGTGCATTTCACGGATCCACTTTTTGCCGCCCGCGGTATCGACCCGATCGCCGCCGACGGCCGCACGACGGGCTGGCCCGTACTGCCGTTTGCGGACCCTTCGCTGGGTGGCCTAATTGTCACCGAGGATGCCGTCCTCTTCTCCGACGAGGACCCTGCGGTCGGCTGGCGGCCGGCAGATCGTCGCAGCCTCAATGCGTGGCTTGCGGACCTCGAGGGCGCACTGCCGTTCTAAGTGGGGCCGAAGTCGCGCTGCGGCCGCGGCAAGCCTGTCCCAGGTAAGAGCGAGAGGGCGTCGTCCGCCGGGGCGGTGCGACCGCCTCGGCTCGCTTTGGACGCGGGCTCGCGCTACAATAACCGGATCCCACTTCACCGACGGCCCCAACTCGGGCGCCGCCTTCGCCAAGGAGCATTGCGTGAGCGACAAGGACATCCGCGTCGAGTCAGACAGCATGGGCCCGATTGACATTCCCGGCTGGGGATATTGGGGGGCGCAGACGCAGCGTGCCGTCAACAACTTCGGTGTTTCTCCGCTGCGGATTCACCCGGCGATGATCAAGGCTTTGGGCATCATCAAGAAGAATGCAGCCCTCGCCAACGCTGACTTGGGCTTACTCGACCAAGCGCTTGCCGATGCCATTGTTGGCGCCGCGGATGAGGTCATCGCCGGCCAGTGGGATGAGCACTACCCGATCGATGTGTTTCAGACCGGCTCCGGTACGAGTTGGAACATGAACACCAACGAGCTCATATCGAACTTGGCCAACGAAAAGCTCGGCCAGCCCCGCGGGACCAAGAAGCCCGTGCATCCCAACGACCACGTCAATCGCGGCCAGAGTTCCAACGATGTGATACCGACCGCCATCCATGTTGCCAACCGCATGCTTGCCGTCGACCTTGTCAGTGCACTACAGGACCTGGCCGATGCACTGGCTGCCAAGGCCGAGGAATTCCAAGATATCGTCAAACTTGGACGTACACACCTGCAAGATGCCGTGCCGATGACGCTCGGTCAGGAGTTTGGCGGGTACGCCACGCAGATCCGCAAGGGCGTCGAGCGTATCCGCTGCGTGTTTCCACGGCTCGAAGAGCTGGCGCTTGGCGGCACGGCGCTCGGTACGGGCATCAACACGCACCCTGATTTCCCCGCCCGCGCCATCGCCGGGATCGCCCGTGAAACCGGCGTCCCTTTTCGTGAGGCCGATGACAAGTTCGAAGCAATTGCCAATCGGGACGCCCAAGTCGAACTGATGGGTGCCATCAACACGGTTGCCGTCAGCCTCATGAAGATCGGTAACGATCTGCGGATCTTGGCCTCGGGTCCACGCGGCGCACTCGGAGAGATCGTACTGCCATCACTGCAGCCGGGCAGCTCGATCATGCCGGGCAAGGTCAACCCGGTCATTCCCGAGATGATGATTCAGGCGGCGGCGCATCTGATGGGCAAGGTGACATCTGTGACGATTGGTGGCCAGAATGCACCGCTCGATCTGAACATCATGATGCCGCTGATCGCGCATGAAACCCTCTCGGCGATCGAATTGTTGGCCGCGACGGCGCGTGTCAGTGTCGAAAAAGCGATCAACGGTATCGAGGCAGATGCCAAGCGCTGCGCCGAATGGATTGATTGGTCACTGGCTATGGTTACACCACTGGCGCTCAAGGTGGGTTATGATCGCGCCACACAGATCGCCTATCGTGCCTACAAGGAAAAGCGCAAAGTCCGTGATGTCATTCTCGAAGAGGGTGTGCTGACCGAGGCTGAAGCCGACGAGGTACTCAACCCACGGGCCCTTCTCCAGCCGGATGCGGCATTGGTCGGCGGCGGCGGGGGGTGACCGGCGGCGCCGCTGGCCAACGACGACGAGATGGGATAGGATGAATTATTGGAATCATTCTAAACCAGGTCTGAAAGGACAGTCTCAATGGGCACAACAGCATTCAAAGGGAATCCGGTCAAAACAAGTGGGAATCTGCCGGCAGTCGGTAGCAAGGCGCCCGCATTCAAGCTGACCAAGTCAGATCTCTCGGAGGCCACATTGGCAGAATTTGCCGGTAAGAAGGTCATCCTGAATATTGTCCCGAGTCTAGATACCGGCGTCTGCCAGATGTCGATGAAGCGCTTCAACCAGGAGGCGTCCAAGCTCGCCAACACCGTGATTCTGACGATCAGCCGCGACCTGCCATTCGCCCAGAAGCGGTTTTGTGAAGCTGAGGGCATTGATCAGGCGATCGGACTTAGCGAGATGCGTGACCGTGCCTTTGGTGAGGCGTATGGCGTGGTCATGCTTGACGGCCCACTCGGCGGCTTGCTTAGCCGTGCGGTTGTCGTGGTTGACGAGCGGGGTACGGTGACCTATACCGAGCAGGTACCGGAGATCACCCAGGAACCCAATTACGAAAAGGCGCTGGCTGCCGTTGGCGGTTAACGCGACCTCCATCCGTGGTTTTTTTTTGGGGCGTCGGGGCACATTTGGCCCGGCGCCCCGTTGGACTCGGGCGGTCAGCACAAGAGCGGCACGAAGCCGCCTACTTCGATCGTTCTCTGCACCGAATAGTCGGCAACGGGTGGTAAGAACCAGTGGGTATTACACCGCTGCAACTCGGTTGCGGCCGGCGTGCTTGGCCGCGTAAAGGCGGGTATCCGCTAGCGACAGCAGTTCGGGCCAACTCAACCATGGCCGCTCGCTGCGATGGACGATCCCGAGGCTGGCGGTGACCGTGATGCGCTGTAGGCCCACCGAAACGGGAACAGCGGCAATGCGGCGCCGCAGTGTTTCGGCGGTGTTGCGTGCCGCCGCCGGATCGTGCGCGCCGATCAGCCAGCCAAACTCCTCACCGCCAAGGCGACCTGCCAAATCACCGGCGGCGCCCGTGGCAACGATGCGGTCGGCGATCTCTCGTAGAACGGCGTCACCGGCGGGGTGGCCGTAGACGTCGTTGACGGCCTTGAAGTGATCCAGGTCGATCAGCGCGAGCGCCCAGTCGATATCGCCAGAACTGCGGCGCAGAGCGTCGGCTTCAAACGTCGTACGGTTGGCCAAGCCAGTCAGAGGGTCTTGGCGCGCGGCCGCTTCTTGCGCGAGAGCGGCAGCCAACTCGGACGGCGCAAGCCGGGTCACGCGCAGCAGCACCGTCGGGCCGAGTGCGATTTCATCACCATCCCGTAGCAGCGTCCCGCGGCCGTCCACGGGCCGCCCGCCGATCAGTGTCCCGTTGGTGCTGCCCAGATCGGCCAGCCGAAGCGAGCCATCCGGCAGCCGGGTCACCCGGGCGTGGCGACGTGAAACGCCCTCATCTTCGAGCAGGCCGGGCGGAGGCACAGCACGGCCGAGGTCGAGCGTCGCCTCACTGAGGGGCAAGAGACGACCGGGCGTGTCGCCACGGAGTATGACAAGGCACGAGATCGCTTCGCCGGTGCGGCGTTCGAAGCGATCGGTGAGATGGACGACGCGCGTGGTGGCACTACGGGGCATTCGCCCATGATAGAAAACATGCGCGAATTGTGCAAGTCAAGGCTGGGAGGTTGGCGGAATCCCGTAGCGATCCCGGAGTGCTTCGTCGTCGGCGGTCGCTCGGGCCCGATCGAGTACCACGCGAAGACCGCTTTCGAGTTCGATTGTATGAAATGGGTTGGTTGCTGGCGCCGCGAACCCGGCCTCGAGAGATCCCAACGTCGTCACGGTGACGCCATTGACGGACAAGACACGCTGGTTGTCGATTCCACGCTCGTAGCCCTGATTGACGCCGGCGGGGTAGACTTCGGAGACGACCACCAGTTCTTCAAGATCCTCGAAGCCGACGGGTATGCTCAGATAGCGCGTTAGGCTGTCGGGTACGCGCGAACCACCCGAGCCGCCCCAACGCCAGAGGTAACGGGGTTCGACAACGAGAAAAACGAGGCCGCCGTGGAGGGTCCAACGCGGTGGCTGATCCCACGCCGGCTCACCTGGAACGACACCGAAACGGTAAGGCTTGAGTGGCAGCTCGAGCCGCAGGCGCTCAGGTCCGCGCGCAATCCGCACGGGTAGCCGCTCACCGATGCTGCGTGGAAACACATGCAGCCCGATGCCGATGCGCTGGTCGCGGCGAAAGGGAATTCGGCCATCGTTGTACACGGGATCGCCGGCAATTTCGAGCAGGACGTCGTTCGGCTGCAGAAAACCGTCAGCACTTGAACCGCGGGCGATTTCATTGATCCGGATGCCCGTCTCGCCGTCACGTAGCCCCAAATGGCGCCGCAACGCGTCATTTTCGAGCGTCTGGTAGGTGATGCCAAAGTTGGGAATACCAGCGATTGTGCCATCGGCCAAATCGGCGAGAAACTGACGAATCATGGGCACGGGTACGACATAGCCGAGCCCCTCACCGCCGGAGATTTTCTGTGTGGCAACGCCAACGGCGCGCCCGCTGCCATCGGCAAACACTGGGCCACCGGAATTGCCGGGGTTGATCGCCGCATCCGTTTGGACGAGCAGGCTCGGCAGGCCGCTGTGCGCCATTCGCATCACGTCGATTCGTGAGACCACGCCTTCGGTGAAACTGATCTGTTGGCCGCCTTGCGGATAGCCCACGGTGACAACCTTGTCCCGGTAAGCCGGTAGCTCGTCGGCTAGGCGAATCCGCTGCAGTCCCTTGCGGAGTTTGGCCTCCAGCGAACGGTCACGCAAACGGATGAGAGCCAAGTCGATCTGATGGGCGACGGCGATGACCTCCGCCTCGACCTTGTCGGGCAGTCCCTGGATTTCAACTTGAACGAAGGTCGCCTCGGCCACGCAGTGTGCGTTGGTCATGATGCCCTCAACAGCACCAGCGGCGAAGAAGAACCCAGAGCACGTCGACTGTCGTGGCGGCATTTTGGACCACGGTTGGGCAAGATTCCAACCTTGGCTGGTGACATAGAGCCGTACAACCGCACGGCTGACCTCGGCAACACCGGCGTGAGCTGAGCCCGCCAAGGCAAGGACGAGGACGGCGGCAAGGATGCGAGGCATAGGTGTTTTCCTTTCGCGGGGCATCCCGACATGGTAGTCCGATTGGGCGCTGCCTTCAATTCCCGGATTCCCCGCCGCTACACGTTTGGACACGAAATCTTGTAGCGGCGCCGCGGCTGGGGTAGAATCAGGGCATGAGCCTCAAGCACGCCATCCTGGGCCTTCTCGATCGCAGTCCACGCACCGGGTACGAGATCAAGATTTTCTTCCGCGATGCGGTCAAGAATTTTTGGAGCGTGTCCGACGGGCAGCTCTATCCGACACTGCGCAGTCTTGCCGAGGAAGGCTGGGTCGTCAAAGCCGAGACGGTACAGGATGGCGGCCTGACCAAGCATGTCTACGCGATCACCGATGCCGGCCGTGCCGCGTTTATGGAATGGCTGCGCACGCCCGAGCGCTCGATTCCCGAGCTCAAAGAGCCCTTCCTGCTCAAGCTGATCTTCTTCGATCGGCTGTCGAAGGAAGATGCGTTGCACCAGATCGAGGTGCAGATTCGCCGTACCGACGACGCACTTGAGGAATATCGCGAAATCCGTAGCGCCCACGCCGGAACGTCGAGTTTTCAGCGCACCATGTCGGACCTCGGTTTGATCATTCTTGAGGCGAGGCGGCTGTTTTTGGTCGCACTCAAGGATATGACGGCCCGGGGCCAGCTCAGTCGCCTCGAACCACTTTTTTCCGACGAAACGATTGACTTGGTCAAGGAGCTCTTTTTGCAGGTCATCGAATCGGTGGCGAGTTGGCCGGCCGAGCCAGACGACGAACTGGCGGGTGATCTGACGCCACGCGACGAAATGAACCGACGCCTGCAGCAACTGTTGGTGTTTACGCGGGGCGGCAGTTCCTGACCGCCGCTTGTGACGGCGCCAAGCATTACGTAATCTGAATACATGGCTGTTTTTGACGACCCCCGCAGCGTTCGCCTGATTGCGTTTTTGGCCGTCTTTCTGGTCATGGCGCTGGCTGAGCGCCTGTGGCCGCGGCGCATTCGCACCGAATCGACCACCAAGCGCTGGGGGGCCAATCTGGGTTTGGCCACCTTGGGCATGGCTGCGTCGCAGGCGCTCGCCCAATGGACACCGGTCGCGATGGCTGAGCTGGCTGCCGTACGTGGCTGGGGCCTCTTGCCCGGAATGGGGCTGGACGGCTGGGTACTTGCCTTGTCCGGCATCCTGATCCTTGATTTGGCGATTTGGGTTCAGCATGTCGTCTTCCATCGCGTGCCGGCATTGTGGCGGCTGCACGCTGTGCATCACAGTGACCATGATCTCGATGTGGCCAGTGGACTGCGCTTCCATCCAATCGAGATTCTTCTCAGCTTGCTCTACAAGGTGGCTCTGGTCGTGGTGTTGGGTATCCCGGCCGGCGCCGTGCTGGCTTTCGAGGTCTTGCTGAACGCCGGCGCCTTGATTACGCACGCCAATCTACGTTTGCCGCTGGGCCTTGACCGTGTATTGCGCCTCGTGCTGGTGACGCCGGACATGCACCGTATCCATCATTCGACGCAGCGCCAAGAACAGGACAGCAACTACGGCTTCCACTTGGCCGTCTGGGATCGTCTGTTCCGCACCTACCGTGCCACGCCGCACGCACCCCAAGACTGCCTTCCACTGGGTCTGAACGACCACGATGTCAACGTGAAGCGAGGCCTCGGGGCGCTTCTCGCTCTCCCGTTCCGCCGGAGCTGAATGGGGGCCGGCACGGGCAGCGGCAGCGGTCGACACTGGCGCCCCCGGCCAGTCGCTTGGTACCCTGTCGCTCTATGCCCGATGCATCGCCAAACGCCGGTAAGCGGCGGCCCGCGGCTGCCAGTCGCTCCCGCCGCGGCACGCGCCCTGGCTTGTCGCGGGCCGAATCGCGCGAATTCACCCGCCGCTGCTTGATCGATGCGGGCAAGGTGGAATTCGCCCGCCATGGCGTCGAGGGCGCCAACTTGACCGACATTCTGCGTGCCGCCGGCGTCAGTCCGGGTGCCTTCTACCACCAATTTGATGACAAAATGGCTCTTTTTCTGGCCGTCGTGGCCGAGTTGGGAGAACTGCTGCGGCGTATGATTCGTGAGGGCCGTGCGAGCATCCTTGAACCCGACCACGATATACTCGCTTGGCTCGAAGATCTTTACATGCGGGGCGTCGCGATCGCCCGCGACCACCGCCATCTCTATCAAATCTTCATGCGCGAGATGTACGCTGGCAATCCCCGCGTTCACGCCTACCTCGAGCAGGACCGCGCATTGTTCCGCCGCGAGATTGCCGACGGGCTTCAGCAACTCGTTGATGACGGGCGGATTCCGCCGATCGATACCCGCTGGGCGTCGCATCTGTTGTGGGTACTGGGCCTGTCTGCAACGGCGCAGCAACTGATCGACCCGGCGGCCGACCGCGACTGGGCACGCGCGATGGCCCGCTTTACGGTCGGAGGCGCGGGCGGCTTGGTCGGCATCAAAGGGGCGCCGGATTTGGAGCCAGACAACGCCGTCTGAGCGCGGGTGCTGCTGCGCCCGGCGTGTTACGATCGCCCCGTCACGCAATTCCAGGAAGGAACCCCCACATGCCCGCATCCACCGCACAGCGATTCCGTCTTGATGGCAAAGTGGCGATTGTCACCGGCGCCAGCAAAGGCATCGGCGAAGCGATGGCCGTTGCGCTCGCCGCTTTCGGTGCCAAAGTCCTCGTGTCCTCACGCAAAGAGAGCGCCTGCGCCGAGGTTGTGGCCCGCATCGAGGAATCGGGTGGCGCGGCGGCGGCCGCTGCTGCACACATGGGCGATATGGCGCAGGCCCGTGCGCTTGTCGACGAGGCAATCGATCGTTGGGGCCGCGTCGATATCGTCGTCAACAACGCGGCCACAAATCCGGTTTTTGGACCGGTGCTGCAAACCGATGAGACGGCCTTCGACCGCATCATGGCGGTCAACGTCAAAGGGCCGTTCGAGCTTTGCAAGGCTGCGCAGCCGCACATGCTGGCGCAGGGCGGTGGCGCCATTCTCAACATCGCCAGCGTCGGTGGACTCTCGCCTGAGCCCTTCCTCGGTATTTACAGCGTCTCCAAGGCCGCCATCATCAGCTTGACCAAGGTACTCGCCAAAGAGTGGGGGTCGGCTGGAATCCGCGCCAACGCGATATGTCCGGGCCTTATCCGCACCAAGTTTTCGTCGGCACTGTGGCAGAACGAGGCGATCCTTGAGCACGTACTCAAGGATGTGTCGTTGGGCCGCATCGGCACACCCGATGAAATGGCCGGATTGGCCGTGTTTCTTTGCAGCGATGCGGCGTCGTATGTAACGGGGGGGGTGTTTACGGCCGATGGCGGCCTCACCACCTGACCGGGCCGGTGAAACGGGCGCGCTGCGGCGTCAGGCCCTTGGCGCCCGGCTCGATGTACCTCCGGTACACCTGCGCCGTGCGCCGGCGGGCCTTCCTTGCATCGCATCCCGTTTGACCGGCCCGCCCGGCGTGGCTGGGCGGAGCCGCAGCCCGGCGCACACCGCGCCGGGCCGCGTGGCTCCTAGGGGTGTAGGGTGAATTCTTTGGCTTTTACGGCGGCGACTTCGGGGGTGGTGAAGGGGAAGTCGCGGTAGGTGCCGGTTTGGTAGTCGGCCAGGAGGTCGGCGAAGTGCGGGCTTTCTGGGAGTTCGCTTTGGCCCCAGGGTACTTGGAAGCGGCCGTGGATGCCCTCTGGGCGCATTTCCCAGAGGAAGCGGTTGGATGGCTGGTTGTCGATGGTGTAGCGGTCGAGCAGCTTGCCGTCGGCGTAGGCAACATAGTTGCTCACGTAGGGGGTGTCGTAGTGGCCGCTGGCGGGGAAGCGTTCTTCGTACCGGCTCCAGGTCGGATCGACGCGAACGAGGTCGTGTAGGGTGCTACGGGCGATGAAGCGGTCCCAGCGCCAGCTTGCGGGGTCGTCGGCGCGGAGGCCAGCATGGACTTTGCCGTCCTGTGCCACACGCCGGACGTGGGCGACGGTGCTGCGCAGTGCGCCGAGGAAGATCTCGTCCCGAGTTTCAACGACGTCCGGCGTGTCGCGCCGATCAAAGTAGTTGATACCCGAGCTGCTGGGGAAGTCTGTGGTGCCCGCATCAATGCCGTCGATGATGTCAGCGGTTTTGTCGAGCCAGTACATCATAGCCCGGGCGACGATTTGCATTTCACCGCCCGACAGGGAGTCGAGGATTTCGAAGTCGTCAAGCAGCATGTCGGCTGCAAGCTGGAAGGTGAATGGGAAAAACAACGCCGCGGCTGTACTCTCGCCGCTGGCGGTGCGGTCCCAATCGCGAATGGACGCGAGGTGCCCGGCCAGATCGGCGTCGACCAAGTCGGGGCGCCGTGCTGCTGCCGCCAGCAGGTAGGGGATAAGGTCGTCCGCCTGCGCGCTGTGGAGATCGTGCTGTACACGCTCGATTTCGGCCATGGTCACGAGGCCGCGTTCTGTCAGCGTTTTAAGACGGGCATCGATTGTCCGGCCGCGGTAGCCCAGCGTGTACGAGAAGCCGTAGTAGCGCGGATCGTTGTCAAGGATACCGTCATCGGTGTTGCCGACGGGGTCATTGTTGGCGGCCCAGACGTAGCCGCGTGGCGGGTCGATCGAGAAAGGAACTTCGGACATGGGCAGGAAGCCGTCCCAATGCGGCCCGTGCTGTCCGGGAATGATGTACCAAGGTTTGAATGTGCCGCTGACATCGCGTCGTGGGGTGCCTGTCCACCAAGATGACGCGATGCGGTTTTCGCTGGTCGCCAAACCAAAGCCGATCGTGCCGCCGATAAAGGTGCCGATTGCGTCGAACACGTCGTCCATGGTGTTGGCGATCGACAGACCGTAGACGGCCCCGATTGGGCCAGGCAGATGCGCGCCGGTCCAGCGTACCGACAAACGGATCGGCAGCGGAGCGGGCAGGATTTCGACCGGCAGAATCGGGCCGTGGCCGGCGATGTCGCGGATACTCACCGTACGGACCTCAAAGCGACCATCCGGCAAGCGGACCCGGAAGACCTCGCGACGTTCGGTCGTCGGCAGCGAAACACCGCCAGGGCGCAATACGCGTGTCGGATCGTTGGGGTCGGCAACTTCCAGATAAAAGTCCGTGATGTCCTGGCAGCCGATCGTCGGCGCCCATGCGACTCGTCCGTTGTGGCCGAAGACCACGGCGGGTGATCCCGGAAACGCGGCGCCAATGATATTCTGAGTGCCACCACCATCCATCGAATTGAGGTGCATCAGGACGTAGGGACCGGGGATTGGCGCGCCTTGGTGCGTGTCGCTGGACAGTACGGCGATGCCGTCATCGCGCTTGCTGCCCGCTATGGCGAAGTGGTTGCTGCCGCCCAGGTCGACGCCACGGAGTTTTCGTACGGTCGAGAGCAGGCGGCGGACGCTCTGTGAGTCGAGGTTCCCGAGCAAATCGGCCAGCGGCGCGCGGAGTTCACGTAGTGGCGCCAGTTGGTTCGACGCGACTGCCGGCGGCCGGATCCCGCTGGTCTCGTACCAATCGGGAATGGCATAGACACCACCCGGTGCGCGAAAGCGGAACAAATCATAGAAGGTATCCGCGCCGAGCAATACAAGTGCAATGCTGATCTCAATTTCGACATTGGGGCCGCCGGACAGCCCGAAGCCCAAAAGCTGGACAACAGCGAACACCTCGATGCCGGTCCAGTCGGTCGGTGTCCAGCCGGCATCCATCATCACTTGTAGTGTGGCCGGCCAACCCGTCTTCCGGTACTCGTCATATCGACGATTGATCCCGGCGGCGAAGGCGGCGAAAGCCGTCGTAAATTCGGGCCGCTCGCTCGCCAGCGTCGCCCAATTGCGCTCTGCGAAACCGACAAAATCCATGGCGCGTACGAAGTAATCTTCGGTGAGTGCATCTTCGCCGAGCAACTCGGCGCGCCGGCCTTGGCTGTACAGCCGGAACATTTCGCTCTGCGCCGGCCGTAGTGTCGCCATCATATAGCCCTGACCGAAGAACAGATCACCGTCATTTTTGGCGTAGATGTGTGGAATCCCGTGGACATCCTCGACAATGCGAACGGGTGTTTGCAATTCGTAGGCCGGGCGTGGCGGCGCAGTTTGTGGCGTACAGCCGGTCGCAACGAGGATTGCAAGCATGGGCATTAGGCGGCGCAGGCGCGGCATCGTCAGCTCCTCGGAAACAAGCGAAGTATGTGCGCCCATGGTATCAGGCTCGTGATAAACGCCCATCTGCGTATCACAGGACCTCGACGCACCTAGCCGGATCGCTCCGTGTTAGTCTGCGGCACCCATGACGCGGTTGCGACCGGCTTCCTTGGCCAAGTAAAGCGTTGCGTCCGCTCGCCGGAGGAATTCGGTCGCGTCGTCGGCTTTGGTTCGCGGCAGTGCGGCAATGCCAATACTGACTGTAAGCTGCAAGGAGGTCGACTCCACGGTGAACTGGCGCGCCGCGATATCCAGACGATAGCGCTCCGCAACCAGCGTTGCACCCTCAAGGTCGGTTTCGGGCAGCAGCACGGCGAACTCCTCGCCGCCGAAGCGCGCCGCGATATCCGACTGGCGCAGGCCGTAGGCCAGAATACCCGCCACGTCCCGCAGTACCTTGTCGCCGGCAAGGTGCCCCCATGTGTCGTTGACGCGTTTGAAGTGATCGATATCAATGATCAGCAGGCCAAGTGAGCTGCCATAGCGCGCGGCCCGTTGGAATTCGCGTTCGAGTGCTTCGACGAAATGTCGGCGATTGGGCAAGCCCGTCAGCGCGTCCGTGCGCGACAGCCGGCCAAGTTCGGCGACCGCCCGCCGGAGCGCGATTTCGAGGCGACGGATCTGCAATTGGTTGCGGGCCCGCAAGCGCAGTTCTTCGCGGGCCACGGGCTTGGTCAAGTAATCGTTGGCCCCCATTTCGAGGCCTTTGACGCGATGGCTGACCTCACCGCGCGAGGTCAGGAAGATCACCGGTACGCCTGCGAAATCTGCGCGTGTCGCGCGCATCTGCAAGAACTTCAGGCCGTCGAATTCCGGCATTTCGAGATCGCACAGAACAAGGTCAAGTTCGGATGCGCGGTTGGCGAGTATCTTGAACCCCTCCAGGCCGTTGCTCGCCTCGTAGAAGTTCGTGAACAATCCGTCTTCGGACAGGTGCTCTCGCGCGGCGGCCCGAATGGCCGGATCATCATCGATCAGCAACACGGTGCCGCCGTGCAGATCGATTTCGGGGAACGCCTCCGGACTGGAGTCTGCGTCTGGGATCACCCCTTGTGTAGTCACCGCCCCCCCCCGCTCATATCTCAGCCTTTGATGCCGAACAGATCCGCCATCTCGGCCTGCTTCTTTTCCTGAAAGCCACGGAATTTCTGGTTCGTGTCGCGCAGTCGCTCCATCAGCGTCGATGCGAAGGCCTGCCACACCTTGCGGGCCAGCCGGTCGTCGGTGTCGATCAGCCCGTGAAAGGCCGATTTGGCCATGAAATACACCGACACCGGGCCGATGGCTCGTACACGGGCGCTTGTTGGTGTCTCGTCCATCAGGCTCATTTCGCCCAGGTGCTTGCCCGGACCAAGATCCGCCAGCGCCTCTTCCTTGCCGTTTGAATCCACGCGCAGGACGCGCACCGAGCCCTTGGAGACGATGAACAGGCCTTCACCCGGGCGTTCTTGCTCGATCAACACCTCTCCATCCGAGAATTCACGCGGCTGTACAAGGGTCCAAAACTTACGCAGCTCCTGCAGGTTGAGCTCCTGAAACAGCACGGCATCCCGGATGGCTTCGAAACCGGTGTCGAGCTCGACCAGCGGCGCTGCGGCCTCGTCGTCGAGCGGCTCGATATCTTCGATTTCGGCGACTTCATCGACGATATCAGCAGCCTCGGCGACCTCGACGACCTCGACTTCGCCAGCCTCGATTTGCTTGAGCAGGTCGGCGGCATTTTTATAGGGAAAACGGATCTCGGCGATTCGATGCAGCCACGTTTTGGCATTGTCCCGATCGCCCTCGGCGATCAAGTTCTCGGCCAGCGTCAACGCGATATCGAGTGTTTCGGCTTGTAGACCCAGTTGTTCGAGCATGGCCGTCAGCTTGCGGATGGCTATCGAACGATAGCCGGTCTGCGCAAGGACCTTGTTGACCAGCAGGGTCGCCTCGACGTGACTCGGGTCCTCGGAGCCGATTTTTTGCAGCAGCTCGACGGCCTTGTCGAACTTCCCCAGCTCAAAGTACACCTTGCCGGCCCGGAAGTTGTTGACCGCCTTCTCGTAATTGGCGGCGGCACGTGCCAGATCACCGACCCGTTGATACAGTTCGGCGGCGGTCGCATAGTTGCCGTGGCGTTCGTAGTTTTGTGCTGCTTTGTCCCACATTTCGACCTGCGCGAACATCTCGGCAGCCATGCCGTAATCGTCGGCTTTTTCGTAGAGGCGCGCCGCCTTCTCAGGTTCACCGGACTGCTCGAATACGAGTGCCGCCTTTTGGAAGTCTTTGGCCAAGAAAAACATTTTCGCGATTCGCATGCGCTGGCCCTGGTCGCTGGGCAGCCGCTGCAGAAAGGCGTAGCCGACGTCCTCGCTCAAACGACTATACAGGCTGGCGGCCTCTTCAACCTCGTTGCGGCTGAGCTGCGCTGCCAGATGTTGGAGAGCCTGCGGGGTGTCGCTCATGGCTTTGTGGGTCCTTCCGGTTCGGGCGGCTCCGACGCAAGGTCATTCTCGCGTCCTTCGACAAGCCGCCGCCAATTGTCTTTGTGGCGCCAAATGATGATTGTGGCGACAGCGGCGAACGGCCATCCACTGCCCGTCAAGCCCCATCCTATCACGGTGGCCCCGGCGGCTACAAGGCCCGCCAGGCTGCCGAGACTGGAGAATCCAGTCAGCCGTGAGGTGGCCCACCAGGCGGCGAGGCCGACGGCCGCCGCCATCGGCGCCAGCACGGCATACACCCCTGCAGCCGTGGCAACGCCCTTGCCGCCGTTCCAGCCCAGCCAAGGGCTCCAGCAGTGGCCGGCGACCGCAGCGGCGCCCAGCCAGCCGGCCCAGAGGATTGGCCAGCCCGCGTCGAGCGCGAGAACCACCGGCAGGGCACCCTTGGCGGCATCAACGGCGAATACGGTCAGGAAGCCGGGCCAGCCAAGCACGCGCTTGACATTCGAGGCGCCCGGGTTGCCCGAATGCAGGCGGCGGATGTCCTCGCCGCGGACAAGCCGTACGACGATCCAAGCCGTTGGCAGACTGCCGGCCAGAAACGAGGCCGCAAGGGCCGCTGCGACCAGGGGCCAGCCGGCGGGTAGCATCACGGTTGATCCTGCTGTGCCTCGGTCCACAGCGCCTGTTTGAGGACGCCGCGCAGCGCCCCAAGGTGGATGGCCGGCCAGGCTGCGTCGATGGTGAACCAGCGTACGTCCTCGATTTCGACCGTGGCGCTGTAAGGTTCGGGCTCGCCAGCGGGCCGCATGTGAAACCAGTGGACCACTTTGTGGATCTGACGGCGTTCGCCTTCGCGCGTGCCGGGAAAACGATATTCCACCGGATCGAGCTCGGTCAGGATCTCGGCGGCCTGCCCGGTTTCTTCAAGCACCTCGCGAAGGGCGCCTTGTTGAACAGTCTCGCCGGATTCCAGCGTGCCTTTCGGCAGGGTCCAACTGCGCCGTCCGCGCGGGCGAACAAGCAGCACCTCGCGCCGCTGCCCTTCACCCCGCAGTAGGACACCCCCGGCGGATACAGCCAGCGGACCCGCCTCCGCCGCCGCGTTGTGCAGCAGCCAGACTGCGCCGGGCATCTTGGTCAATTTCCAGTGGCCGCCAAGGCCGCCGTCGGCGAAATGGATCGCCACGCGGGCCTGCTCGGGTGCGGTCTCCAGCAAGGCTGCGCCCGAAGCCAACGGCAGGCCACCTTCCGGCAAGCCTTTGGGGATGGCCACGACGGATGCATGCCGACGTGGATTGCCGCACAGCAGCCAGGTCTCGTCGCCGATGCGCAGCGATAGCAGGCGTCGGCCGCCCCGGTCGTGTTCGCAAAGGTCGTAGGTTGTGGCGGCGGTGGATGAAGGCATGGGGCGGCAGTCCTTTGACTCAGCATAGCACGGCTGGCGCTGCGGCCAAGACGGCGGCGACGTACCTTGCACGACAGGCGGCTCCCGGGTATGATATTGGTTTGATTTGCGGAATGCCCCGACGGAGGAGCGCCGACCATGAAGACCGGTATCCATCCCGACTACAATATCGTCCAAGTCGTCTGTGCCTGTGGCAACACCTTCGAGACGCGTTCGACGACCGAGAAGATCGACGTGGCCATCTGCGCCGCCTGCCACCCGTTCTACACGGGCAAGCACAAGTTCGTCGATGAGGCCGGCCGCATCGAGAAGTTCCGCCGCAAATACGGCGACGCCGGGCAGACGGCCCAGGCCTGATTCCGCTGCTCGCCGCCCCCGGCGGGCCCACGGTAGCCCGTGCAGGATAAGCTCCGCCAAGTCGTCGAAGAGGTTCAGGCCCTTGAGGCCAGCCTTGCCGACCCAGCTCTGCACGGCGATGCGGCCGCACTCAAGCGGACCACGCAGCGTATTCACGAGCTGCGGCCGGTTGTCGGCGCGTGGCAGACGCTCGTCAAGGCCCGCGCCGACCTCGAAGAAGCGCGGGCCTTGATCCGCGACACCGACGACCCCGAACTACGCGCGATGGCCGAGGACGAACGCGACCGGCTTGAGCCGCGCGTTGCCGAGCTTGAGCAAGAGCTTCGGCTGGCGTTGGCGCCGCGAGATCCCCATGACGACCGCAGTATCGTACTCGAAGTGCGCGCCGGTACCGGTGGCGAGGAGGCGGCGCTGTTTGCCGCTGAGCTTTTCCGCATGTATGTTCGCTACGCCGAGTCGATGGGCTGGCAGGTCGAAGAGACCGATCGCAACGAAACGGGCCTTGGTGGCCTGCGTGAAGTGATCGCCATGATTGATGGCCATGGCGCGTACAGCCACTTCAAGTTCGAATCCGGCACACACCGCGTGCAGCGAATTCCCGAGACCGAAAATCAGGGCCGCGTACACACAAGTGCCGTCACGGTCGCCGTACTGCCCGAGGCCGAGGACGTCGAGGTTACGATCGATCCCAAAGATTTACGCATCGACACATTCCGGTCATCGGGGGCGGGCGGCCAGCACGTCAACAAGACGGATTCGGCGATCCGCATCACGCACCTGCCGACCGGCATTGTTGTCGGCTGCCAGGAAGAGCGCAGCCAGCACAAGAACCGCGAAAAGGCCATGCGCGTACTCCGGGCGAGGCTGCACGAGGCCGAGATCGACGCGGCCGAATCGGCGCGGGCGGCATCGCGGCGTGCAATGGTTGGCAGCGGCGACCGCTCCGAGCGGATCCGTACCTACAATTTTCCACAGAATCGTGTGACCGATCACCGCATCAACTTGACGCTGCACCGCTTGCCCGAGATCCTCACGGGCAACCTCGGTGAATTGGTGGACGCGCTGCAGTCGGCGGATGCCGCGGCACGCTTGGCGGCAGCGGGCGACGACCGGTGACCGACGAGATCTGGACGGTCGGCCGCACGTTGGCCTGGCTCAAGGAGAAATTTGCGTCGGTCGGTATTCCGTCGGCCCGGCTCGATGCCGAATTGCTCGTTGGCGAGGCGCTCAGCCTTTCGCGCGTCCAACTTTTTGTGCAGCAAGATCGTCCGCTCAGCGAGGAAGAACGTGCGCCTCTGCGCGGCTTTGCCCGCCGCCGGCTGGCCCGTGAGCCGGTTGCGTACATCGTGGGCCGCAAGGGTTTTTTGGATGTCGAGCTGGCGGTAGGGCCCGGCGTTCTGGTCCCGCGCCCCGAGACGGAGTTTGTGATCGATGTGGCCGCCGAGTTGGGCGACCGTTTGCCGGAGGGCCCTGTCGCCGACCTGGGTAGCGGGTCGGGGGCGATTGCCGTGGGTCTGTCGCGGCGACTGGGCCGTCCGGTTGTTGCCGTCGAGCGGAGCGAGGCTGCGGCCCCGTATGCCCGGCGCAATCTGCGCGAATATGCGGCCACGCCGTTTGCCGTCATTCGGGCCGATTGGGCTGCGGCGCTGGCCGACGGCAGCCTGGCGCTCGTGGCGACCAACCCGCCGTACGTGTCCGACGGCGACCGCGGTGAACTGGCCCCGGAGCTGGCGCACGAGCCGGCAGAGGCATTGTTTGCGGGACCGGACGGCCTGGCCGATCTCAAGCGCTTGGCCCATGCGCTGCCACGGGTGCTGGTGGATGGCGGCTGGTGGGTAGCCGAGGTCGGCGCCGGGCAGCGGGTGGCCGTCGAAATGCTTTTGGCCGAATCGGGGTGGAAGGCGCCGCTGTGGCAGCGTGATTATGCTGGCCACGATCGTGTCTTGGCTACCCATCGGGCCTGATGCGGGCATCGGCCCGGGCGCGCCGATGGTACAATGCAACCTGCCGCCGCACGCGGCGTTTGGGAAGGATTCCGTACCGCCATGAAGGCGCTGCGCATACAAGGTGGGGGACCACTTGGCGGGCGTGTAGCCGCCAGCGGCTCGAAGAATGCGGCGCTGCCGATGATGGCGGCGGCGCTGCTGACGCCCGAGCCGCTCGTGCTGCGCCGTGTACCTGACCTGCGCGACATCGGTTCAATGCGTGCCCTTTTGGCCTTGCTCGGTGTACGTGCCGAGGCGTTCGACGGCGGTTGGTGTTTGCAATCCACGGCCATCGAGGGGCGCCCCGTGGCGCCCTATGAGTTGGTTCGAACCATGCGTGCCAGTGTGCTGGTCCTCGGTCCACTGCTTGTTCGTTGGGGGGAGGCGGTCGTCAGCCTGCCCGGCGGCTGTGCGATCGGGGCGCGGCCGATCGATCAGCACCTCAAGGGGTTCGAGGCGCTTGGCGCCGAGATCGAGGTTCATGAAGGCTATGTTCATGCCCGCGCCGATCGGTTGCACGGTGGGGTCGTTCGTTTCGACATGCCGACGGTGGGCGGTACCGAGAACCTCATGATGGCGGCCGTACTGGCCGACGGCCAGACCGTGATCGAAAATGCCGCCTGTGAGCCCGAAATTGCGGCCTTGGCGGATTTGCTGCGGGCCATGGGCGCGCGCATCGAAGGTGAGGGCACACCGACCATTCGCATTGAAGGTGTTGAGGCGCTGCACGGCGCCGACGCCGAAGTCATCGCGGACCGCATCGAGGTGGGTACTTGGTTGCTGGCGGCGCTGGCAACGCGTGGCGAGGTGACGGTTGAGGGCGCGCGGCCCGAGGACCTCGGGTTTGTGTTGCAGCACCTGCGTGCTGTCGGCGCTGAGGTGGATATCGATGCCGCGGCGCGGTCTATTGCTGTGCGCGCGGGCGGCTTGCGCACGCTGCAACCGCAGGCCGTGCGCACGGCGCCGTATCCGGGGTTTCCAACCGATCTGCAGGCCCAATGGATGAGCGCCATGGCCACGATTGACGGCACGACCGAGATCAGCGAGACCATCTTCGAAAACCGCTTCATGCATGTGCCCGAGCTCCTACGCATGGGGGCGGATATCCGTATCAGTGGGCATCAGGCCGTTGTACACGGCGGGCGTCCGCTGTCCGGTGCACCCGTGATGGCGACCGATTTGCGTGCCAGTGCCGGCCTTGTCATTGCCGGTCTGGCAGCCCGCGGACGCACCGATATCCTGCGCATTTATCACCTGCAACGGGGCTATGAGGCGCTCGATGCCAAACTGCGTGCGCTGGGCGCCGATGTCGAGGTTTATGATCGAGAAGCGACCGTACCCGATCTGGCTGCCGCATTGGCCGCCGAGGAGGCTTTGTAATGCCGTTGCGTATTGCCGTCGCCAAGGGGCGCATCCTCGAACAGCTTGGTCCGCTGCTGGCCGATGCGGGCCTTGATGCGACCGCATTGACGTCGCCCGGACGCAGTCTGCTGCGCCCGCTCGGTGACGGGGTCGAAGCAATGATCGTACGTAGCCAGGATGTGCCGCTTTTCGTCGAACGCGGGGCCTGCACGCTGGGAGTGACCGGTCTCGACACCCTGCGCGAGACGCCGCGCGGCTTGCTCGAATTGCTGGATCTGGGTATTGGCCGTTGCCGTTTGTGCTTGGCAGGCCCCTTGTCACTCGATTTTTCGGCCGATCCCGGTCGCCACTGGCGGATCGCGACCAAGTACGTGCGGCTGACCCAGGAGGCCTTTGCTGCTGCCGGGCGCTATGCCGAAATCGTCTACATGGGCGGCACACTCGAAACCGCACCGGAGGCGGGCATCGCGGACGCCATTGTCGACCTCGTCGAGACCGGCGGCACGCTGAAAGCCCACGACCTGGTGGTCCACGAGGACATACTGCACGTATCGAGTCGCCTGATCGCCGGGCGCAGCAAGTTTATTGAAGACCGCGATCGCGTGACCGGCCTGATCGGGCGTTTGGCCGCTGCCGTCGCACGCCGTGGAGACGCCGCATGAGTGCCGTAATGCCGATCATCGCTACCGCCGATGAGGGGTTTGACGCCCTGTTTGGAGCCCGCGTAAGCCGCAATGCGGTCCATATCGGCGGAGAGCCGCTCGTAACGCAAATTCTTGAGGATGTGCGTCGCCGGGGTGACGACGCGCTGATGTACTGGACAACCAAATTGGACAAAGTTTCGCTGCGTCCGGACTGGCTGGAGGTCATCCCGGACCCCGGCTGTCTGGAGCGCGTCGAGCCCGAACTGCTGGCGGCGCTGCAACTGGCGGCTGAGCGGATCCGCGCCTTCCACGAGCGCTTTGTGCCCTCGTCGTGGATCGAGGAGACCGAGCCGGGCGTACGTTTGGGGTCGCGGGTTTCGGCCCTCGATCGCGTGGGCCTCTATGTGCCGGGCGGCAAGGCGGCATATCCGTCGAGTGTGCTGATGGGCGCGGTGCCAGCCAAAGTGGCCGGCGTGCGCGAGGTAATCATGGTGACGCCGCCGCGTGGCCGGCACCTACCGCTCGTCCTCGAAGCGGCTGCCGTAATCGGCGGCGTCGATCGCATTTTCATGGTCGGCGGTGCGCAGGCGATTGCGGCGCTGGCCTTCGGGACTGAGCGCATCCCGCGTGTCGACAAAATTGTCGGCCCGGGCAATCGCTACGTGGCGGAGGCCAAGCGTCAGGTCTATGGTCTGGTCGACATCGACAGTGTTGCCGGTCCTAGCGAAGTCTGCGTGATCGCAGACGGCGCAGCTCCAGCCGACTGGGTGGCCGCCGACCTACTGGCGCAGGCCGAGCACGACGAGGCCGCTGCCGTACTGCTGCTGGTCACCGACCGCGCGTACGGCGAAGCTGTTTTGGCGGCGATTCCCGGCCTCTTGGTCGACAATCCGCGCAGGGCGATCGCCGAGGTCAGTCTGGCGCAAAACGGGCTCTGTGTGGTTTGCGACGATCTCGCAGAAGCGGCGGCGCTTGCCGACCGTTATGCGCCGGAGCACCTCGAGCTCATTGTGCGTGAGCCCGATGCGCTGTTGGCCAAGATTCGTCACGCGGGCGCCGCGTTTCTGGGCACGCATACACCCGAGGCCGTCGGTGACTACCTGGCGGGCCCCAATCATGTACTGCCGACACAGGGCACGGCGCGGTTTTTCAGTCCGCTGGGCATCGAGGACTTCATCAAGCGTACCAGCGTGATTGAATTTGGCCCAGCTGCCATCGACCGCTACGGTGACGCCGTGGTGCGGCTGGCCGACGAAGAGGGCCTTTACGCGCATGCCCAGAGCGTGCGTATCCGCAAGGGCTGATCATGGCCGAGGGCGTCGTGCTGGTCGGCCTGATGGGCGCGGGCAAGACGACCGTTGGTCGCCGCGCCGCGGCACGGCTGGAGCTACCGTTCGTCGATCTTGACGCGCGCATCGAGGCCGACGCCGGTCGCTCGATTTCCGATCTTTTTGCGGCCGAGGGCGAGGCTGCATTCCGTGACCGCGAAGCGGCGGCGCTTGTGGCCGTCATTGCGGAAGCCGGCACGCATGGCTGCGTGTTGGCGACCGGTGGCGGCACGCCGATGCGCGACGACAACTGGCAGCGACTACGGGCCTTCGGGCTGACCGTCTGGCTCGACCTGCCGCCAGCGCGGGCAGCGGCACGCGCCGGGACAGCAAGCGGTCGGCCTTTGTTGGCGGGTACCGACCCGGTCGAACGCATGTGCGACCTGCATCGCCGCCGCGCCGCCCGCTACGCCGAGGCCGAGTTGCGGCTCGACGCTACGCTGCCACCGGCCGCGCTGGCCGAACAAATCGTTGCGGCCCATCGGCGACGAAGCACGGCCCAAGGGGCAATGCCCTAACAGGTCGGAGGCGCTCCGAAAGCGGCGATCTCCACAGTCTCCCAGCGGGTTTTTCTGCGTCCCTTGAGCGTTCGGAGGGTAGCCGGGGCGTCAAGTATCCATTTCGCGTTGCCACAGTCGGGAGACGAGCCGCGCCTCGGCCCGGCGCAGGCGAAGTCGGAACGTACTGTACGCCATGCCGAACTCCACAGCCAACGCGCGCTGCTTGCGGCTGGGCACATTCAGCCACGCTGCGGCCAACAGGCGCCCGTCGAAGCCGTCGTCATCGTCGAGCTCAGAAATCGCCGTACGCAGCACGTCTGACAGGACGCGGCAGCGGTCGAATTCGCTGTCACCGGCGGTCAGGCGGTCGATGATCAAGTGGGACCGGAGGAGTGGGCTGCCGCCCCAGCGTCGCGGATTCCTGGCGGTCCGCAGCACTCGCCGGACTTCAGCGGCGAAGGCCGGCTCTGAAAGCGCAATCAGGGGCGCGCCGAAGCTCGATGGCGCGGGCCCCGCGGGCATGCCGTGAACGACGCGCGTGCCCTCGTCCAGCCAGGTCCGACGACTGACCTCACGCCAGTGGTAGCCGACCCAGACACGTGGCCGGCCCAGGGTCTCGTAGCGGGCCAGTTCTCGTACCGAAAAGGCACTGATCGCCTGCATGCGATCTTGTCGCGGATCGTCGACTCCTGCCAGCACGAGTTGGTTGGGCGTCAAGAAGGCCTGCTCGGAGATATGCAGAAACAGGTGAGCCTGCACCGCTGAAACATTCCAGCCATCGGCACGGCTGCCCCAGAAGCGCGCTGCCTGCACGACCTCTCCCGGCCGCGCGCCACCGGTTCGTTCGACTTCAGCCAGCAGTTTTTCGAGGGCCGGGTCTTCGATGGGCGGCGCCTCAAGGGGCGCCGTCATGTAGATGAAGGTAACGAAACCCAGCCAGTGGCCGTCCATGTCGCGGACCACGGTGGTCCGGGTCAAGCCGCTCTGCCGCCAGCCGACCAGCCGCGCCGCCTCGTCGGGCCCCTCCAGCTCCGCCGTTAGCGCCTCAATCTCGGGCCATTCATCGTGGTGCGGAATGTCGAGCAGCCAGCCCAGATCGGCAAAACTATCAAACACGATGCGCATCTGCGGCGCGTCCCGCACGAGCCACAGCAGCTCGCCTAGCAGCACGCCGCGATCCGTTGTCCGACGATCAAGCAGGCGATCGACCATCGACTGACGCACCTTTTCGAACAGATCATCGCGCCAAGCGGGTCGGCGCCGGTCGAGGTCGCGTCGGACAAGGTCGCGCAGCAATGGGTGTAGCATTGGCCCGCGCGGCCCGGCCTCGGTCAGCCCGAGGGTATTGAGGTGTGCGACCGCACGCTCAGCGGCGCTGAGTCCGCCGCAAAGCGGCGCCAGGAGATCCAGCTCGAGGCAGCGGGTAAAACTGCCGACGGCCAGCGCCGTCTCGGTTGCCGAATCCGGCAAGTCGCCGACGAGCAGCGACACCCAGTCGTCCATCAGGTGTTCAATTTGGGTCGCCGCAACATCCGGGTGCCGCGCCACCATGCGCAGCAGAAGTGGGTGGCCGTGGGTCAGCGAGGCCAAACGTGCGGCCGCTTCGGGCGGCAGTCCGGCGCCCGTCAACATGGCACAGGCGGCTGCTGGGGGGAGTTGCCGAAGCGGCAGCGCACGTAGCGGTGGCAGGTGGGGCAGCGCTAGCCAACGGGCATCGGGCGGGCGCTTGGCGATGAAAATAAGGCGGGCATCGGCGGGCAACAGCTGGATGCCCTCGCGCTGCAACCAGACGGCCAGCGGACCGAACGCTTCAACGTTGTCGAAGACGACGACGGGCGCTGTGATGGCCGCCACACGCGAAAGCGCGCGCTGCAGCGCCTCCAGCGAGGGCGGCAGTAACTCTCCATCGATCCAGAGAATCGGCGCCTGCGTCGATTCGACCCAGTCCCGCACCAATGTCGAGCGGCCAATGCCGAGGGGTCCGTGCAGCCAAACCGCGGCCGGACCGGCGCGAAGCGCACCATCGAGAAAGGCCAATTCTACGTCACGGCCAAAAACCGGCGCCGGATCGAGGTGGCCCAAGGCGCTGCGTCGCGGCTTCATGGGTTCCGAGTGTAGCGGTTCCCCCGTAATCCGGCAAGTCGCAATGGCGCCGTCTCTTGTCTCACCGCCGCCTCTGCGCTACACTCAGCACGCCACAAACATCATGTATCCGTGGCGGGCCAACCCTGGGGAGGTGGATGATGGCCAAGGGCTTTCTGCAGGAGTTCAAGAGCTTCGCGCTGCGCGGCAATGTGATCGACATGGCCGTCGGCATCATCATTGGCGCGGCGTTCGGCAAAATAGTTTCGTCGCTTGTCAACGACGTCATCATGCCGCCGATCGGCTACCTGGTCGGCCGCGTCGATTTCTCGGACCTGGTGCTGGAATTGGGCGGCACAGGCGAGGCGGCCGCGGTCTCACTCCGCTACGGAGCGTTCCTGAGCGCAATTCTCGACTTTACGCTGGTGGCCCTGTGCATCTTTTTGCTGGTCAAGGGCATGAACCGTCTGCGCCGCGAAGGCGAGCCAGCGCCCGTCCCACCGCCGACCACCCGCGAATGTCCGCAGTGCTGCTCGACGATCCCGCTCAAGGCCGTGCGCTGCCCGCAGTGCACAGCGGAGATCGGTCCGGCCTGAGCGCGGCCAAGCGGCGTAGGCTGAACCTACGGCGTGACCGTCCACGCCAGCACCAGTTGGCCGCCGTAGTAGAACGGCAGGCCCCAGAGACGGGCCCAAAAGGAAGGCTTGAGCAGCCGGTCCTGGGCCACGCTGAGGTCGCTGAGGTAAAACAGCACCGCGCCGATCAAAATCTGTGGACGGCCAACCGCCACGACGGTACCGGCGGCGAGTGCGACCATGGCGGTGATGACTACGCCGTAGACAAAGACCGGCACGCGCATGTCGGCCGGCATGCGGGGCAGAAAGATCTTTGCCATCCCCAACCCCAACACCAGCAGCACAATGCCGGTCACGGCTACGGGTGCGGCGTCGACGCCGCGTACCGCGAAGGCCACTGCGTAGGCGATGTGACCCAGCAAGAAGCTGATGAGTCCGATCAGAAACGTACGGTGGCCCTTGGGAATCAACAGGACATCACCAGCCATCGACAGCGCGAGGCCAGCCAGCATGATCTGACCGTACGTCGATTCCAAGGCACCGCCAACCAACGCGGTCATCACGAAACCGAGTGAAGCCAGCGGCTTGAACACCCATTTGCCGCGTACGCTGCCGCGGTACTCTGCGATCAACAGGAGCGGCAGGGCGGCGAGGGTGAGTCCCAGCCAGGGGAGTATGCTTTCCATGCCGAATATCCTACCAGTCCGCACCGCGCCCGGCGAAGGCAGACTGGCGTATTGGCGCAAAAGCGGTACCATGAGTCATCCGGTGTCTACCGCCGGCGAAAGGATGACCACGATGTCGCAGAGAAGCTGGCGGGTTCAATTTCTGGTGATCGTCGGCGGCGTACTGGCGGCGTCTGCGGGGTTTGCGCAGGATGCACCGGCGGCGGTTGGCTCTGCGCCGTCTGCCGTCACGCCAGCAGCGGTCGAACCGGTGACCAGCACAGCGCCTGCAGCGGCAGCCAATGCGGCGACCCGGCCGGAAGGGATGCGTCTGTCCCGCGAGGTTCGAGCCACCGAGAACTCGCAGACCCTGTCGGATACGATCTTTTCGGGCGACGTGATTCATGGGGGCTACGGCGGCCCCGTCCTTAAATACTCTACGGTCGCCGGCCAGAGTGCGTGGTTTTTCGGCGGGCGCGGCGGTTGGCTGATCAACCGCCGGCTGACGATCGGCGGCGGCGGTTTCGGCATGACCAACCGCGTTGAGGCGCCGCTGCGGGCGCAGGACGGCATCGGTGTCGAAGATACATTGATGTTCGGCTATGGCGGCGTGATGCTTAGCGTTCACGGGCGCCCGACCAAGCTGATCAACGGAACATTGACGCTGTTTGGCGGCGGCGGTGGCGTGACGATTTGGGATGAACAAATTGAAGGCCTCCGCGGCAGCTATGGGTGGAAGCCCGCGCGCAACGACGGTGTTTTCGTGTTTGAGCCCGAATTGATGGTCAACCTGAACGTGGCGTCGTTCTTTCGCGTCGGAGTCGGTGCCGGCTACCGGTTTGTTCGCGACCTGCACCTCGATGGCGTCGAAAACAAAGACTTCTCGGGCGCCGTCGTTAGCGTCATGTTGAAATTCGGCAAGTTTGACTAGGGCCGCCCGCCGGTGTGGGTCGGCCGCGCCCGGGCGCTGTACAATAACGATATCCAATGACCCGACAACAAGGGTTTGAATCGGCCTTGAAGGCCGCCGGTTGACCATGGAACCCGAAGGAGCCCCCGCGATGTCCGAACAAGACCCCTGGAAGGCCCGCCGCATCCTCGACACGGAGAGCGGGCCAGTCGATTTTTTCAGTTTGCCGGCGCTCGCTGCGGCCGGGTTGGGCGACGTATCGCGGCTTCCGTACTCGATCCGGGTGCTGCTTGAGGCGGCCCTTCGGCAGCTCGACGGGTTTACGGTCACCGAAGAAGACGTGCGCCGTATCGCGGCATGGACTCCGACGAATCTGCCGGAGGTTGAGATTCCGTTTAAGCCCGCCCGCGTCGTCATGCAGGACTTCACCGGCGTGCCGGCTGTCGTCGATCTGGCGGCCATGCGTGATGCGATGAAAGCGCTCGGCGGCGATCCCAAGAAGATCAACCCCGTGCTGCCGGTCGATCTGGTGATCGACCACAGCGTCCAAGTGGATTTTTACGCACTGGCGGAGGCGTTCAAGCGCAATGCCGACCTCGAATTCGAGCGCAACGGTGAGCGCTACGAATTCCTGAAGTGGGGCGCCAACTCGTTCGACAACTTCCGTGTTGTGCCGCCGGCGACCGGCATCGTGCACCAAGTCAATCTCGAATATCTTGCCGGCGTGGTCATGCAAAGCAATGACGGCAATCGCACCGTGGTCTATCCGGATTCGTTGGTCGGCACCGATTCGCACACCACGATGATCAACGGGCTCGGCGTCTTGGGCTGGGGCGTTGGCGGTATTGAGGCCGAGGCCGCCATGCTTGGACAGCCGATGGCCATGCTGCTCCCCGAGGTGGTCGGGTTTCGCATGTCCGGTGAGCTGCCTGAAGGTGCGACGGCAACCGACCTCGTGCTGCGGGTCACCGAGATGCTGCGCAAGCTTGGCGTCGTGGGCAAGTTCGTGGAGTTTTTTGGGCCCGGCTTGTCCCGTATGCCGCTCGCCGATCGGGCGACGATTGCCAATATGGCCCCGGAGTATGGAGCGACCTGCGGGTTCTTCCCGGTCGATGCGCAGACGCTTGACTACTTGCGCCGCACGGCTCGGCCCGAGGCCCAGGTTCGGCTCGTTGAGGCCTACTACCGTGCGCAGGGCATGTTCTTGGAGGATGGCGCTCCCGAGCCACAGTACTCAAGGGTACTCGAACTCGACATGAGCACCGTCGAACCGGCCTTGGCGGGCCCCAAGCGTCCGCAGGACCGCATCGTGCTGCGCGACGTCAAGGGAGCTTTTGTCAAGGCGCTGCCCGCCATTGCCGGCAAGGACCTTGCCGATGCTGCCAAGGCGGCGCCATGGACAAGCGGCGCTGGCCTGCCGTCACCGGTTGCGTCGCGCACGTCCCTGTATGAAGCAGCGAACGTCAAGGTCAAGTTGGCCGATGGTCGAGAGGCTGTCTTGACGCATGGCTCGGTTGTGATCGCGGCGATCACGAGTTGCACCAATACGTCCAATCCTTCGGTGATGCTGGGCGCGGGCCTTGTGGCCCAGAAGGCGCATGCACTGGGCCTCAAGGTTCCTGCCCACGTCAAGACGAGCCTTGCACCGGGGTCGCGTGTCGTCACGCGCTATCTCGAAGGCTCCGGCCTGCAGCCGCACCTTGATGCGCTCGGATTTAATGTGGTCGGGTATGGCTGTACCACCTGCATCGGTAACTCGGGGCCGCTGTTGCCGGAAATCAGTGAAGCCATTCAGAAAAGCAACCTCGTTGCGGCCGCGGTACTGTCGGGCAACCGCAACTTCGAAGGCCGCATCCACGCCGACGTGCGAGCGAATTTTCTTGCCAGCCCGCCGCTCGTGGTCGTCTACGCGCTGGCGGGTACGGTCGACATCGATTTGGCCAACGAGCCGATCGGCATCTCGAAGGACGGAAAGCCCGTCTACATGCGTGATATCTGGCCGACGCAGGCCGAGATCGCCGCGACCGTCAGTGCGTCGCTGAAGCCGGAGATGTTCGCCGAGGAATACGGCGCCGTGTTCAGCGGCAACCCACAATGGAATGCGGTTAAGGCGCCGGAGAGCGAATCGTTCGCCTGGAGCGAAGCGAGCACCTACATCCACAATCCGCCCTACTTTCAGGGCATGGGCGCGCAGCCCAGTCCGATTGCCGGTATCCACGGCGCCCGAGTGTTGGCGTTTCTGGGCGACTCGGTGACGACCGATCACATTTCGCCAGCCGGCGCGATCAAAAAAGACAGCCCGGCGGGCCGCTTTCTGATTCAGCGCGGCGTCGAGGTCAAGGATTTCAACCAGTACGGCGCCCGTCGCGGCAACGATGAGGTGATGACCCGCGGGACCTTCGCCAACATCCGAATCCGCAACAAGCTGGTGCCGGGTGTCGAAGGCGGCGTCACAAGGCATCTACCGACCGGCGAGCAGCTTTCCATCTATGATGCTGCAATGCGCTACAAGGCGGAAGACACGCCGCTCGTGGTGCTGGGTGGCAAGGAATATGGTTCGGGCTCGAGCCGCGACTGGGCGGCCAAGGGCACCAACCTGCTGGGCGTCAAGGCCGTGCTTGTCGAGAGCTACGAGCGCATCCACCGCTCAAATCTGGTCGGCATGGGTGTGCTGCCGCTGCAATTCAAGGCCGGTGACAGCGCCGAATCGCTTGGGCTGACCGGCGAGGAAGTGTTCGGTATTGAGGGCCTTGACGACAACCTGCAGGCTGGCCAGACGCTCACGGTCGTGGCCAAGAGCGCGGCTGGCGAAAAGCGTTTCGAAGTTCTGGCGCGCGTCGATACTGGCATCGAGGTTGAGTACCTGCGTCACGGCGGGATCCTGCACTACGTGCTGCGTCAAATGGCCAAGGGATGACCGATCTGGACGGGGCCGCGCGCGCACGGTTGCGTGCCGCGCTGGCGTCGCTGGCCGGTGAAATGGCCGCGCTGCATGCTGCACTCGCAGACACCGCCGCCCCGGTTTCGCCCAGCGAGTCTTTGGGGCGTCTGACACGCCTTGATGCGATGCAGGATCAGGCGCTGGCTGTGGCCCGCCGGGCAGATGTCGACGCACGGCGGGCGCGGGTGGAGCGGGCGCTACGCGCAATCGACGACCCGGATGGTGAATATGGCGTCTGTATCGGCTGCGATGAGCCGATCGCGCTGGCGCGCCTTGAGGCCATGCCCGATAGCTTGCTCTGCATTGCTTGCCAAGCCGGGCGTGACGGATGAGGGCGCTGTGGCTTGGTCTGGCGCTTCTGGCGCTGGCCGCCTGCGGTTCGGCGGCGCCGCAGCGGGGTGTACAGCGTATTGAGTACGGCGAGGCCAGCTACTACGCAGATACGCTGAGTCGCCAGCGCACGGCGAGTGGTGAACGGTACGATCCGCGCCGGCGCACCGCTGCCCATCGTACGCTGCCCTTCGAGACGCGCGTGAAGGTGACGAACCTTGGCAACGGCCGCAGCGTTGTCGTCAAGATCAACGATCGTGGTCCGTTCGTCAAGGGGCGCGTCATCGATCTTTCGCGGCGCGCCGCGGATGAACTCGACATGCTCGATGCAGGTACGGCCAAGGTTCGCATTGAGGTGCTTGAACTCGGCCGCTGAGCGATTGGCTGGGTTTGCCGCCAATCACGTACCCTGATCTGAGGAGGCCTTGCCGATGCCCCGTATGCTTTCCCCGCTGGCCGCACCAGTCGTGCTCACTTTGCCCGCTGCAACTGGGGCGGCGGCTGCGTCGAGATGACCCTTTGGCGGCAGTCCGAGTTCGCACTGGCGGCCCGGCCGCGCGGTGTACACAAGGTGACCGACGAGGTGGCGGCTGCGCTGCCGTGGCTCGGTGAATTCGCCGTGGGCCTCTTGCACTTGCACATCCTGCACACCTCAGCCTCGCTGGCCCTGCAGGAGAATGCCGACCCTGCCGTGCTGCGCGATCTGGCCACGTGGCTTGACCGCGCCGTGCCTGAAGACGCCGCATATTGGACCCATCGCGAAGAAGGCCCCGACGACATGCCGGCCCACGTCAAGGCCATGCTGACCGGGCCGTCGCTCACGCTGCCGATCCGGGCTGGCCGTCTAGCACTGGGCACCTGGCAGGGCATTTTGCTCTGCGAACACCGCGACCGCGGCGGCAGCCGCCGCCTGATCGCCACGGCGAGCGGGGCGGGGGGCTGAATCTCCGCCCGTAGCGCTCAGGCAAGGTGGGATATATTGTCTACATGCGAATTTATTGGCGCGCCGCTTGCGCAGGCTGGACAAACAGTACTCGACGTAATTACAGTGTAATTACGGGGGCGATGTGCGTACCAAGCTTGTACGGATCGGAAATTCGCGGGGCGTTCGCCTGCCGCGGACGCTGATCGAGCAGGCCGGACTCGGCGACGAGGTTGTGCTGCGCGTGCGTCCGGGCGAGATTGTCATCGAGGCCGTGGATCGGCCCCGGGCGGGTTGGGCGGAGTCAATCGCCGCGGCGCCTGGCGAACCACGCAAGCGTGATGATCCCTTTCTACCGACGCGCTTCGACGATGAGGAGTGGCGGTGGTAAGCGATGGCTAGGGCCGCGGCGAGGCCGTGTTGGTCGACCTGCGACCGAAGCGCGGCCGCGAAATCCGCAAGGTTCGCCCCTGCGTCGTCGTCTCGCCCGACGAGCTGAATCGCGGCTTGGCGAACTTCATCGTCGCACCGCTGACGACCGGCGCCCATCCATATCCGTTTCGTGTCGCCGTGCGTTTCGATGGTAAGGACGGACATGTCGTTCTCGACCAGCTGCGGACGATCGACCGCAGCCGGATTCTCGAGCGGTTGGGCCCGTTGCCGGAAACCGCGCTATCCGACTGCCTGCGCATCCTTGGTGAGATGTTCGCCGTCTAGCGCCGTCGGCCCGCCAGCCCCTGCGTTCCGTTTTGGCGGCCAACGCGGCTTCCAGCAACGGCAATTGCGCCAAGTCCTTGGGCCGTCGTGCCGCCCGTTTGCTGGCAATGACGCGGTCAAGGGGCAGTACGCGCGCCGTCAGGCCGTCAAGATCTGCGGTCAGGGCGCGACGTATTCATCCGCAAAAGGCCCAGACTCTGCGCCGTCACCACGAGATCCAAGCGGTCCAGGCCCTCGCCGCCGAGCATGGGCGGGTGCATGCCGAAACCGACGTTGTAGGATCCGCCGGCGCGCCTCGCTGCCTCGTGCAGCGCCACACTGTCGATCCGGCCGAGCCAGACATCGAGGTCCTGCCGTTCGGCCGCGATACGCTGCGCCGTCGCCCAGCGCTCGGCCTGCCGGGCGGCTTCGCGCTGCTCGGCTTCGCTCAGGAGCGGCTGCAGCGACGTTGGTGAGGGCTGGTCTGCCACAAGGACGTGATCGCACGGCCCCGTCGGTGACCCCAGCCATCTCAGAGGCCGCTGGATTCGTACATGTCGTAGAGCGAATCGAGGAAATTGAAGTTGTGCGGGTCGATGACCATCTTGCGTTCGCGTTCCCAGTACCAAAGATCGCTGACGGTTCGCAGGTAGCCGAAGGGGTAGCTGGTATGGCTCGCGCGGTCAATGCCGATCTCCTCGAACGGGAAACGGTAGTTGCGCTCCTGCCGCCGGACAATGCGCAGGGCCGCCGCCTTGACGTCGTCGGCCTCGGCGAGCAGGCGATCGAATGCGCTCGCACGGGCGCCGGGCAGACCCAGCTCGGCCTTGCGGCGCTCGACCACGGCGCGGTAGAGGCGCTCCATCCAAGCGGCCCTGAGTGCAGTTATCCGCAAGCCCAAGCCGAATTCGTCGTAGATGGCGGCGCCGCCCCGAGCCACGCGCGGCGCCAGCGCGTCCCAGTCGTCGGCGGCCCGGCGCAGCCATGGTTCGAGGGTCAGCAGCTGCGGCATGCGGTCGCGCTCGAAGGCCGTGAGGTCGTCGGCCTCCATCTTGGCGACCTCGTAGAGGCGTTCGACGATTGGCTGCGCATGTATACCGACGAAGTGACCGACATCCGAAGCCGGCTCCCACGAGATAATCCAGCGGATGCCGTTTTTGATTAGCAGGTCGTTGCCCTGCCGCTCGATGTAGTCCGCCAGCAGCACCCCCGCGTCCGTGGCGGCGGCCCCGAGCGGCGCCAGCGCGCGGTCGAGCACTGTCGTCCAAGTCTCGGCCGGTGCATAGGCGTACCAGGCCGCGGCCATGTCGTTGAGCCAGTAGCCCCACTCGAAGCCGCTCGAGAAGTTGATCTGGCCGTCCATGCCCGAGTCGCGCAGCGTGTGGAGGTCGAGCCAACGCGCCTGCACGTACTGCGGTAAAAAGAGCGGCACTGAATTATCAAAGCTGATCCAATAGGCCGTCTCCGGGTAGTAGTACACCGGCCGCTTGCCGATCTCGCCGAGCAGGAACTCGCGCATGTCGAAGAAGTCCTCACGGTCGTACGTCGGGCCGGGCCGGTAGAGGTCGTACCATTGCACGGTATGCGGCATCACGCCCATCCGCGGATCGGTGAACTGGGCGATGTAGTTGAAGTTCATGTCGTCGTAGCCCGGCGCCGTCTGGTTGACCGTGCAGTGGACCTTGGTGGCGGTTGTCGCGCCCCAGCGTTCGTCCAGATACTCGGCAAGGTAGCTCATCTGCGCGACTTGCTCGGTATCCGAGACCGGGAAGAACTCGCTGGCACCCATCTCGGAGCCGATGTGATCCCAGCCGGCCTGCATCAGCGCGTCGACGCTCAACCGAATCTGGTCGGACGCGGGCAGCGGTGACTCGCCGTCGACCAAGAAATACGAGTTCTGCTGCCGGAATGCCAGCGGCGCCGAGATGCCGATGCGCAGGCCACGGGCCTGGGCGATATCAACGAGTTTGCCGGCGTGGACAATCCAGCGGTCCCAGTCGACGGTACGCAGAAGCGCCCATTGTAGAAAGTTCTGCCGCCGCGCAATCAGCCAGCCGACGAGCGCCTCGAAGCGCGGCAGGGTGTCGGGTGCGTGTCCGAGCAACGTCGACTCGTACTCGATGGGGTGCATGGTGTGCATGTGGGTGCCGCGCATGGCGTAGCCGGGCTCCGCCACGGTGTTCAGATCGGCGACGCAGGTCCGGCACCATGCGGTTGGCCAGGCTGGTTCGAGCGGATGCACCCAGACGACCCCGGCGCGTTCCAAGGCATCCCAAGCCCCGTATTGCAGGCCCAACAGGTCTGAAGCCTCGACACGCAGCCTGCCATCGGCCGTGCTCGTCAGTCGATAGCCCTCGGCGGTGACGGCGGCTGCTGCTACGGTGGCCAACTCGACTACAAGCGCATCGCTACCGCTGGACCGCAGCCGCCCGTCGACATCACCGCGCGCCAGGTCGCCAATCACAAATGCGGCCGCCCGCGCGGCCAAATCATCGGCGCCCTGCATCGTGAGCACCAGCGGCGCCCGCACCGTGGGCGGGGCCTCCTCGGTTGCACAAGCGGCAAACAAGGCAAAGGCGGCAAGGGCGATCGGGCGCATGTGGACCTCCGGGGCGAGGGGAGCGGCGCGCTCATGGTAGCACGGGGGCGGATGGGCGCATGTGGCATGAAAAAATATCGCACGTAGTATTTTAGGTACTCAGTTGCCAAGTAATGAGCAGCACTTGACGGAGTACGGCAGTGCCGTATAATGGAGGTGATGGTTGTTGACGTTCATCGAAACAAGGCACTTCTCGAGGGTCGTCTACGTGTATCTCGACGAGGCGTCCTACCTCGGGCTGCAGAAGGCCCTCGCGGCAAAACCCGACGAGGGGGCCGTCGTGCGAGGGTCGGGCGGGGTTCGGAAATTGCGTTGGGCGTTGCCCGGACGGCGCAAGCGCGGCGGCGTGAGGGTGATCTACTACGCACGTGCGTCGCAGGATCAGATTTGGATGCTGGCGATCTATGCCAAGAGCGAGGAATCCGTGATTCCCGCGCACATACTCAAGCAGATTCGGGAGGAAATCGATGACCAAGGTTGAGAAACGTGACATTGGCCGGGAGATTCTCGACGGCATCCGCGAGATCAAGCGGGGCGAGCACGGCCGCATTCTAACCGTTCCTCCGGTCGCGGAGATTCGTGCCGCCGCGGGGCTTTCGCAGGCGCAGTTCGCTGACCTGCTGGGGGTCTCGGTGCGTACGCTGCAGGACTGGGAGCAGGGGCGGCGGACGCCATCCGGCGCGGCCCGCACGTTGCTTGTGATTGCCGCCAAAGATCCGCAAGTTCTTCGTGAGGTGGCCTGAGAGAAAGAGGGCCGCGCCTTTGCTCACGCGGGCACCGACGCCACCATGCTGACGCGATACTGGCTCATCGCCGCCGCGATCGCCCCCGCCTTCGCCTCCTACCTCGCGCTGTGGCCGGTGTCGGTACGGCCGGTAGCCTGGTCGGCGCCCGAGGCGCCCGGTTACATCGGGGTGCATGCAGTCAACGACGGCCTGACCGGACTGCGGATGATCGATCTCGGCCCCGACGAGGGGCCGGAGAATGTCCTGCTCGGGCCGGACGGCAAGCTCTACGCCGCCGTCGCGAGCGGCAAGATTCTGCGCATGGCCCCGGACGGCTCGGGTCGGCAGGTGCTGGCCGCGACGGGCGGACGCGTGCTGGGGTTCGCCTTCGCCCGCGGCTCGACCTCGCGGGCGCCCCGTCGGACCAAGCGTCAGTCCTGCTCGACAACCTCCCGGGCTACCCCGACAACCTGATGCGCGGCGGCGAGGGCCGCCTCTGGCTCGGCTTCGCCAAACCCCGCAGCCCCCTCGTCGACGCCATAGCCGCCTGGCCTCGCCTGCGCGCCGTCACCATACGCCTGCCGCGCGCTCTCTGGCCGGTCCCCAAACCCTACGGCCATGTGATCGCCTTCACCGAAGCCGGCCGGGTGGTCGCCGACCTCCAGGACCCCTCGGGCGCCTACCCCGAAACGACCGGCCTGACCAAGACGGCGGAGGGCGGTACGTGCAGAGCCTGCACGCGAAGGGGCTGGGGTGGATGGGGCGGTGAGGTGGCGCAAGTCAGTACATAGGTGACGGAAAATTGTCAGGACATGGGTGACAGGTT
>CAZUAB010000005.1:0-38876 GCA_964617795.1 uncultured bacterium | reverse complement strand
GGCGCCAGATCGGCGGCATTCAGGTCGTCGACGTGCCAGACCGTTTTCCAGTGCTCAAGCACCGGGCCGGGAATCGACGTGACATCGGCCTGATTGACGACCGTGGAGCCGCCGACGCAGCGCCCCTGCAGCACCAGGATCGAGGCGTCTTCGGTGGCTTGCAGGCCACCGTCGCGAAACAGCTTGGGGTACATGTCGCGGTCGCGCTGCGTAAATTCGCTTGAGCGTACCCAAGGGCCTTCTTCGAGCAGCAGCACCTTGAGACCGGCCTCGCCGAGCCGCGCCGCGACCACGCCGCCACCGGCGCCGCTGCCAATCACCACCGCATCGTAACGCGCCCGTGTCATTGTCCGAACTCCCGTGCCGACTGCGCCGCCGTGTCCAAGCGGCCAACCCAAGGGCCATCGTAGCCGATCGCCGGCCAAATTTCCGCCATGTCGGCGTAGTGAAACGTGATCAGGCCTTTGAGTGCCTGGTGTACCGTGCGTGAGGCCGTCCAGCTGCTCGTGCCGAGCCTGCCGAAGCACTCCAGCCGTTCGCGGGTCGGTAGGCCCGAAAACGGAGAAAGCCGGCGCGAAAACAGGGATGCCCATTCGAGGAAAAGCAGCGCGTCGCCCAGTCGGGACCGCAGGGCCGGCGCTTCAATGATGAGCGCGCGATCGATCGACGGCAGCACGCCGATCTCAAGACCACCAGGCAGACCGAGCGCGGCCGGTAGCGCGGCTTCGACGAGGGCGGCCAGTACCGCCGACTGCCGCGGACTAAAACTTTGCATGGCGGGCCCGGTCGGGCCGCGCTTACGCGTGCAGGCCGAGCCGACAAGGGCCGTCGTGCCGGCCAGCAGTCCCAGGCCCGCAGTGCCGCGCAGAAACCCCCGCCTGTCGAAACCGAGTTCGGCCATGCCTGTTACGCTAGCCCTACGGGCGGCCGCCCGCAAATGGCGCGGCGGCCGTTACTGCAAGGTGGCCGTTCCGCGAGCCGTCAGGTATGCCCAGACCTGATCGGCGATAGCCAGAAACGCCTGGCTTTGCGGGTTGTCGGGGGCATGCACGACAATCGGTTTGCCGAGGTCGCCGGCTTCGCAGGTCGCCGCATCCAGCGGCACTTCACCGAGGAACGGCAGTCCCCTGTCGGCGGCGGCTTTGCGGCCACCGCCGTCGCCAAAAATCGTCAACCGCTCGCCGGTCGACGGCACGATCAGGTAGCTCATGTTCTCGACAATACCGATTGTTGGGACGTCGACTTTTTCGAACATTGCGTGCCCGCGAACGACGTCGGCGAGGGCCACCTTCGACGGCGTCGTGACGATGACCGCGCCGTCGATCGGCACCTTTTGGACGAGGCTGAGCTGGGTGTCGCCCGTGCCCGGCGGCAGGTCGATGACCAGCACGTCGAGTTCACCCCAGCCGACGCCGCGTAAAAACTGCTCAATGGTCTTCATCACGAGCGGGCCGCGCCAGATCACCGGCTGGTCGTCGTGAATCATGTAACCGATCGAAATTGTCTTGAGGCCATCCTTGACCACCGGCCGAATGCGCTTTTGCTCATCGGCTTCAATGGGTGCGTCCTCAATGCCGAGCATGATCGGCATCGACGGGCCGTACACATCGGCATCAAGCAGACCGACCTTGAGGCCTTGCGCCAGGAAGGCATAGGCCAGATTGACGGCAACGGTGCTTTTGCCGACGCCGCCCTTGCCGCTGGCCACCGCGATGATGAAACGGACACCAGGAATACCTTGGCGATCCGCCCACGGATCACTGCTGGTGCCATGCGGTCCGAGCGGGGCGCCGGACGGGGCGCCAGCCGGTGTCCCGGGCTGGCGGATCTGCGGAAAGTCCTTTACTTTGAGGTCGATGGTCGGTGCGAGGCCCGCCCCTTTGAGCGCCGTCTCGACGTCGCGAAAAATTTGCTTGGGCAGACTTTCGTCGCGCGACAGCACCTCCAACTCGACCGCGGCGCGAGTGCCGTCGACCGAGACGCCCTGTACGACGCCGTAGTCGACGATGTCGCGGTTCATGCCGGGAAACTTGACCGTGCGCAGGATATCGAGGACGGTCTTTTCGTTGTGGGCCATGGTCGAGTTTTCCTTTCGACGCCTTGGGCGCGTCCACTGGTGATATGTTCAGATGCGGAGGGGTTCCAGAGCAGTAGGATCGGCCGGGGCGACGCGCCAGATGCGGCTGCCGGCACGGTCGACGCACTCGATCGCGACCTCGGCGGCGTCGCGCCCCTGACTATAACGGGCAACGATTGCGGCCATGTGGCGTGCTTCTTCGGGTGAGGTTGGGCCGAGCATGACGGCGCTTGGCCCATGCACCTCCAGCGGCCTTAGCAGCGGATGCGGTCCGGCGTGCCGTTCGATGACTGCGTTTTCTTCTTCGTAGCGCCCGACGATCAGCTTGGCCCGCGGGCTGGTCCGGAAATGCCGGCCGACCCCAAGCAAAATGACGTCGTCCATGGCTAGGCGGCGGTCCGGATCGTGCGCGAACAGATCGCGAAACTTGCGGGCATAGGCCTCATCGGTCAGGAAGCAGCAGCCGCCAGCCGGCTGCTCAAACTCGGTCAAGCCCAGCTCACGCGCCAGCGCCAGTTGCGGTTTACGGCTGCGGCCGTGGAAACGGTAGAGGCGGCTGCGATCCACCCAGCCCTCTTGCTCGGGCCGCGTTTCGGGCAGCAACTTGGCCGACAGCGGGCTCAGGATAAGGTCATCGATCCCGCTACGCTCGTGAATGAAGCGGATCGCGCCGTGGACCTGGCTCATCGGCCGTTGTCCGACGACCTCGCCGGTGACGATAAAGTCGGCTCCGAGATCGCGCATCGCGTCACGTGTGCGTTCGAGCATGTGGATGCGGCAATCTTTGCAAGGATTGACGCCGGCTCCGCGTCCGTGGCGCGGCTTGGTGATGACGTCCATGTACGTGTCCGAGATATCGAGAACTTCCAGCGGGATACCGAGTGTGTCGGCCGCGGCAAAGGCTGGGTTTTGAGGCACGCGACCGCGCGCATCACGCTGGCCTGTGCGGCGCTTGTGCTCGGTGATGCAAAGGCCCGTGTAAAGGTGAACGCCCACGAGGTCGATGCCCTGTAACTGCATCACGCGCGCCGCCAGCAGTGAATCGAGGCCGCCCGAAAGCAGCACGACCGCGCGTCGGTGCGCGGCGTTGGCAGGCTCTGACATGGTCGTTGACAAAGGCATCATGGACTCGCTGTGTCCATGTAGTGTAGCAGATCGCGCGGCGCCGGGGCGCCACGGGCAGTCGGCTCAGCTTGAGGCCAGTAGCCGTGCGTAGGCCGTGCGTACCAAATCGACACTTTCGCTCGCCGCCCGCTCGGCCAATCGCGGCCGCCATTCGCCAAAAAACGGCTCATCAGCGTATTCGGCGAGCAGGTACACGGCCATTTCGCGCACCTCGGGGTCGCGGTGGCGCAGGCGGCGGATCAGCTTCCGGCCCGATTCGCGGGGGTCGGCAATCCGACCGAGCAGCGCCGCGACCTGGGCGAAGTCGGTTTCGCCGCGTTCGCTGCACAACTGCAAGACGGCTTCCCAGCGGGACCGCATACGGGCGTGACCGGCGATGGCCAGCGCCGTTGCCAGCGCTGCGCCTTCAATCTGATCGCGGCGCCGCTGGGTCAGGCGCTTGCCAAGATTTTTTTGCGTGCGCAGCACGAAACCGACCGGGTCTTCGAGAACGGCATCGACGAAGGCGTGGACAGCACCCAGGCCGCCGCTGCGCCCGATCTGTGCGATAACCTCACGGATTTCGACCGGGTCGGCCGCCAGTGCGGCGGCGATCGGGCCGCCCTCGGGTAGTGGCGGCCGCGCCTCCAGCCAAGCCAAAAGCGGCGCCAGCCACGCCGGTGGCTCGCCGACCGCTGGGGCGTCTTTGCCGCTGCGCGTCTTGGTCATGCCTCGTCCTCCTCGGCGTCCGGCTCAAGCGCCCGGTCGTGGATCTGTGACCAGAGTTCCTCGACGCCCTCGCCGGTTACACTGCTGGTCCAAAGCGGGTCGAGATCCGGCCGCCCGGCGGCACGCCGCAACCCGGCGGCGATCGCCCCGCGTTTGCCGCGCCCGACCTTGTCGGCCTTGGTGTACACGGGCATCCAGATGCGGCCGATTTCATCAAGCCATTTCATCAATTGCAGGTCGAGCGGCGAGGGTGGATCGAGTCGCCCATCGACCAACACGATGACGCCGGCCAAGGCGGCGGCGCCGCGCACGTATTCCGTAATCGCCTTGCCCCACAGCCCGCGTAGGTCTTTGCTGACCTTGGCGTAGCCATAGCCGGGCAGATCGACCAGTACGAAGGCGTCATCGATGGCGTAGAAATGCAAACCCTTGGTTTTGCCGGGCGACTTTCCGACGGCTGCCGCGTCACGCCGTCCAACCAGCCGGTTGACGAGGCTGGACTTGCCAACATTGGAGCGTCCGGCGATCGCGATCTGCGGGAATTCGCCGCCGGGCCACGGCGGCACAAGACTGCGGCCGATCAACTCGACGCGCAAGGCGCTCACCGACGGCCTCCGCCGCAAGTGAGGGCGCTGTGCGTCCGGGTGGTCCTGCGGGATTTCGGCATCGCGTGTACGTCCGGTCAAGATTGGAGGGATTGCGGCGGGCGGAGCTCCCGCATTACAATATCGCACGATGTTTGCCGCTTTGCCCAACCTCCGCCGCCGCCTCCGCCTCATATCACTTGTCGCTGGCCTGTCACTGGTGACCGGTTGCCTGGAGTTTGAGCAAGAGATTATCCTCGAACCGGACGGATCGGGGCGCACGATTGTGCGTTATGCGGTGCAGGCCGGCGAGGTCAATACCAATCCGGCACTGGCCGGCTTGCTGCTCGACCGCGGCAAAATCATTGAGCACTACTCCAACCGACCCGGTCTGCGCCTCGACGGTGTGGACGTCACCGATCAAGGCAAGACACGTCTTGTGCGTATGCACATTTCGTTTGACGATGTATCGGCCCTCAGTGACGACGCGATCGCTTACAGTTGGGGCGTCGAGGGCATGCATCGAGTATTCCGTATTCACGTCCAAAAGAAGCAATTTCGACAACCGAAGTCCAAAATGCAGCCGGCGCTGGTTCAGGCGCTGCAGGGCAACGGCTTCCGCTTCAAGGCGCGGCTGCCCTCAAAGATCGTCGAAACGAACGCCGACAAGATCGAGTGGTCATCGGCCGAATGGTTCGTGCCACTGGGCTTTTTCGTCGATTCAAACGAGACTTCACGCATGCTCTTTGCCAAGATCGAAACGAGCACATGGGACGCGATCAAGGGATGGTTCGCCGGCCTTTTCGGCCCCTGAGGCCGCTTGCCGCACTGCTTGCCGCGCTGACGCTGACCGGCTGCCTGCGCTTCGAGATCGACGGCCGCATCTATGCTGATGGCGTGTTGCGCGCGGTGGCCCGTACCCGGCTGCCGATCCGCGTGGCCCACGACCCGAAAATCGGCCCGATCCTGCGCGGTCCCGGCCCGCAATTGGCCGACTCATGGCGCAAGACAGGCCTCGCGGTGGCCGAGATCGCTGGCGAAAACGGCCATTTCAATCTGGCCGGCAACAACGTCGAGGCGCTGACCCTGCCTTGGCTTGCGCCGCGGTTCGAAACCGCCGGTGGGGCCTGGACCTACGCCCACGAAATCACATTCGCCCCCGTGGTGCTTGAGCGCTTGGAGGACTCGATCGCCGAGGGGCTCCGCCGCATGGACAAACACGGCCACGGCGGCGACGCCAGCGCGGCGGCCCGGCTGTTTTCGGAGTTGGCGACGATCAAGGTTCGCTGGCGCTTACCCGGCACGGTGGCGCAGACGAACGGCGTGCGCATCGACGACGAGACCGTCGAATGGTCGCTCACGGCGCGCGACCTGCGGGCCGGCGGTGCCTTTCCAGGCTGGGCCACGGGTACGACCTCATTGTGGCGCCGACTGTCCGACCCCCTGTCAAGGTGGCTCGACGACTGAAGTCGGGCGCTGGTATACTCTACGTTTACGTTTCGTTCGACTCCGATCGCTGATGGCGGCGTAGCCAAGTGGCCAGGCAGCGGACTGCAAATCCGCGAACGCCGGTTCGAATCCGGCCGCCGCCTCCAAGTCATTTCAAGGGCCTGCGGGGACACCCCGCAGGCCCTTGCTGTTTCCGCCTGCGTTTTGCCTGCGCGCAGCGTTGCTGCCGCGCGGTACAATAACGGGATGACCTCCGTTGCCCTTCTGCAGACCGACCCCCGCCCTGGTGCGGTTGAGGCCAATCTGGCCGCGGGCTTAGCCGCGCTTGGCGAGGCAGCAGCGGCCGGGGCCGAGGTCGCAGTATTCCCCGAAATGTGGCCGCGCTCGTTTGTTGATGCGTTGGCCCAGCCCGACGGCGGCATCGATTGGGCAGAGGCGCTCGGCCAGTGGTGCGCAGCGCATGCGCGGCTCGGTATCGCCGGTATCGGCGGGTTTCCGCGGCGGGGAACCGACGGGCGCTGGCGTAATTCGTGTTATGCCATCGACCGCGACGGCACGATCGCCGGCGTATACGACAAGATCCACCTGTTCAGCTTTATGGACGAAAACAAGCGCTATGCCGCGGGCGACCGCGTGGTGACGGTCGACTTGGCCGGCGTGCGCTTCGGACTGGCCATTTGCTACGACCTGCGCTTTCCCGAGCTCTTTCGCGCCTTGCGGGCCGCCGGCGCCGATGCCTTCGTGGTCGGCGCCCAGTGGCCCAGCGCCCGCGCCGAACACTGGGACGTACTGAGCCGCGCCCGCGCAATTGAAAACCTCACCACGATGCTCGCAGTCAACCGTACCGGCACCATCACCGACGGCGGACGCAGCCTGCATTTTGGCGGCGGCAGTCTGGCGGTCGGGCCATGGGGCGAGCGCCTATGGACGGGCGGCGACGGCCGCGAAATCGGCTTCGTGCAGCTCGACCTGCCTGCCCAGCGCGAGCGACGGGCGAGCTTTGGCGCTTGGCAGGATCGCCGCCTGGGTCTGGGGCCGCCGGAGTCGCAATGAGCGAGCTGCCTGTGATCAATCTGCGCATGCTGTCGCTGCGCAACGGCAAGGATCGGGCCGAGATCTGGGTCGGCTTTCGCGGCCTCGTTTATGATTTGGCCGGCTCGTTCCACTGGAAGGGCGGCTTGCACTACGAGCATTGGGCTGGCCAAGACCTCACCCACGAACTGGCGGATGCCCCACACGACGATGATGTATTCGAGGGCCTGCCGGTCGTCGGACGCCTGGAGGGCTAGGCCCGTCAGGCGAGGCGGGCGGCGATCAGGCGATTCAGGCTAACGCCGGCCTCAGCGGCTTCAATGGTCAGCCTGCGATGGACCTCGGGCGGGACGCGGACAAGCATGCGGCCACTGTAGCGCCGTGTGGCGAGGGGCTCGGGCAGCGGCTCGCCGCTCAGCCGCATGTCGGCGGCGACATCGGCGACCACCTTGCGGATGCCGCGCAGCGCGGCGTCCGGGGTTTCCGCAAGCCAGCTCAGACTGGGAAACTCGGCGCAAAAGGCGGCCCACTCGCCGTCTTCCGGTGACCACGTGACCCGATAGGTCCAATGCGCCGCTTTAGCCGCCTGCCTCACCCGTACCGCCACGTTCCGCCTCCAATCGATCGATGGCTGCCAACACTTGGCGAACCTGATAGGGCTTCGCCATTGAGCCTCGCGCCTGTATGTTCACACGCGGATCACCGGCCCAAGGCATTCGGAAAACCAAATGGCTGGTCCCGCGCTGCCGTGGCGGCCCGAACAACTGCTTGCAGAGCCGTTTTAGATCGGCAAAGCGAACACCATGCGGGTTGCCACGCATGGCTGCCACCAGCACATCCCTGTCGCGAGCCATGATATCAATAATGATAGCGTGATGCCAGGGCCTGCTGCCGGGGTACCGACAAAGGCGTGGCGCGGTTTAGGCGGCAGCATACTTGGCATGATAAAGCATGCCAAATATAAAGGCAACCTCGGTGTTGCCGGTCGTCGGACGCCTGGAGGGCTAGGCCGCCTCCACGGCTCCCAGCATGCCGTGGCGCAGGTCGGCGAGGGCGGCGTCGGCCGCCAGTTCGCCGCTTGCGGCCGCCAGTTCGGTACCGACACCGCGGCCGCCGGCGCCGCAGCCGCCGACGTAGAGGCCGGGGATCGGCGTGCGCACGGGTGGACGCCCGGCGCCGACCTGGCCAACAACCTGACCACAACTGATGGCCGGTCCACCGACCTTACCGATCCAGCGTTCGAGAAAGCGTACGTCGGAGGTGTCGCTCCACAGTAGGTGGCGATCGAGGCCGGGGATCAGCTTGTGCAAGGTCTCCATCATATTGTCGACCCAGGCGCGCGGCGGATCCTGCCAGTCTGTCATGGTCGTCGGCGCGATCGCGCAGGCCGTGATCAGTTGGCAGCCAGGCGGGGCCAAACTGGGATCGAAGTTCGTCGGTACCGGTGCGTAGATGGGCGTAAAGCGCGGCAGGCGCCCGTGTTCGAGGTCGGCAAAGAAACGGTCGAATTCTGCCGGCGTCAGGTCGTCAAAACTGGCGAGGTGCGGGCTGGCCACACCGACGAGCACGCCGGCCTTGACGAGCGGCCGGTCGAGTGCCAGTTTGGCCTGGACGGCGACGAACGAGGTCTTGAGGCTACGCACACGCTCGACATAAGCAGTCGGGAAGAAGCCGGGGCCGACAAGACCGTCGACCACATCGCGCAACGAGGTGGTCGCGATCACCACCGGCGCCGTGATGCGGCGGCCGTCGCCCAGCACCACGGTGTGGGGCGGCCCCGGCTCGATGCGCACGACCTCGGCGCCCGTCGTGAGCTCGGCGCCGCGGGCCACCGCCGCATCGACATAGGCCTTGGGCACCGTAATCGCGCCGCCGTGCGGGTACGACAGCGATTGGTCGCGCAGCATGCGGCGGAAGCACCAGAGCCCCTCGCCGGCGCTCATCGTGCGGAGCGGCACCACGAAATATAGGCCGAGCAGCATGCCGAAGGCGCCGATCAGCCGCGGGCTCGATGTATGTTCGAGCAAAAAGTCCCACATCGGCACATCGTCGTGGGCGACGATTTCTTCCTCGGACATCATCAGAATACGCGTAAAAAAGCGGGCGGCCTCGACCATCTCGGCTGGCGGCATGCGCAGTTGCAGCCAAGCCTTGAGGCCCATGGCGGGCATCCGGTGCAGGGCGCGCGGGATCGTCACGTCGGCCTCAAAAGCCCGCAACAGCACCATGTCGTCGGCGACGTGAAAGTGCGGCAAGCGCGCGCCGACCCGCCGCGCGATGCGGCCAAACGGCCCGCGATGGCCGCGGCTAAACAGGTGCGTGCCGATATCGACGCGAAAGCCGTCTTTTTCATAGCTCGAGCAGATACCGCCGATGCGCGTGTTCTTCTCGAGCAGCACGACCCGCTGACCGGCCTGTGCCAACACCGCTGCGGCGACGCTGCCGCCCAGACCCGTGCCGATGACGACCGCATCTGTTCGCAGCGTGGCCGCGCTCATCGTCAGGCGACCCAGGGCGCCCGTGTGTTGCGCCGCGAGCGCAGCAGGCCCGAGATCGGGTCGAGCGGAATTGCGCGCCCGATGCGGTTCCACAGCCCGGCCGCGCCTTCGAGGTTGCCCACCCCAAACGGAATCGAAAGCTCCGGCACCGGCCGTCCGTGCATGCCCAGTACGGCCTCGGCGGCCTGCCAGCCGGTCAGGCAGGCGTTTTCCATGCACGAGGGCAGGCCGGTCGCCAGCCAGTCGCCGGCCAGCACAAGGTTCTTGACCGGCGTGATCGTCGGTGCACGCCGCTGCTCCATGCCCGGGTAGGGGCAGTGGATGGCCATCGGAATGCGGTTGATGACGGCATGCTCCACCTTGGCGGTGGCGGCTTCGGGCAGGTACTCCGACAGCTCGCGCACCGTCTCGGCAATGATCTCTTCGTCGCTCATGTGGGCGGCGCGCTCGCAGTAGATGCAGTTCGTCGTGATCAGCGAGTTGCGGCCTTCCCAGCCCTTGTTGATGTTCGACAGGTCATAGAAATCGCAGTTGAGGTCGTTCAGGTCGTAGGCGCGGGCCCAGAACTTTTTGTCCGTCAGCTTGCGGTCGAACCACAGAAAGGTACTCACGTAGGGCGACGCCTGAAAGTACACGAGGTCGTGGAACACCTTGTAGTTTTTGATCCATTCGCGCCGGGACACCAGCCGCAGCGCCTGCGGGGTGAGCGCCGCCACGACCGTCTTGGCGCGGATCCGCCGGCCGTCTTCCAGCAAGGCGCCGGTCGCCTTGGTCTCGTCACCAGTGATTTCACGCACGCCGACGCCCTGAATGACCTGCATCCCCGCCGTGTCCATGATGCGCAGGCTTTGGGGTACATAGAGGTCGCTCAGGCCCGCCGCCGGGAAGCCGATCCGCATCGATGCCATACCGATCAGACCCGCATAGAAGCGCAGGAGTGCACCCGCAGAGCACAGCTCGACGGGCACGTTCATGATCGCCATACAGGCAAAGCCCCAGAAGTGCTGGATCATGAACTCGCTGACACCCATGCTGCGCAGGAAGGCCGAGGCATTGATGTTGTCGAGGTGCAGCAGCTCTTTTTCGGTCAGGCTGAGTGCGTAGGCCGTCACCGGCAGTTGCGAAAGCGCGTGCGCCGGGGGCGTCGTCTTGTCGTTGATCAGGCTACGGGTGAAGTGGAACGGGGCGGGCAGGCGCTGATTGGACTTCATCGGCACTTCCATCTGGCCGTGTACGACGGTGATGAAGTGGCCTTCGTCCTGCCAGTCGATAAGGTCCATGGTGCCGAGTTGTTCCATCAGCCGGAACATGTTCGGGTACTTGTTGAGGAAGATGTGCGGGCCGATGTGGACGGGGTCGCCCGTGACCGGGTCGGTCCAGCTACGGGCACGGCCGCCGAATTCGTCCGATTTCTCGACGAGCGTGACGCGCAGGCCGGCATCCTTGAGCCCCACGGCCGTTGTGAAACCGGCCAGGCCCCCGCCGATGATCAGTACGTCGGTGTCGATGTCCTGCCCCGCGGATGCAGCGGCGCGGGGTGCGGCGGCTTTGGCGGCAGGCTTTTTGGCGGCGGGGCGAGCGGGCTTCTTGGCGGGCATCGGATTCCTCCTCGTGTGGGGTCGCGCGTCGGACTAAGATCGACAATAAACCGTTTCGGGAACCATCATACTACCTCTAATGGAGGGATGCAAGGGATCCCTCTAATAGAGGGGTGCATGCAGATTCGCAGCACGTTGGGGGCGTCCCTCCCCAGCCTTTGTATAGCTGAACACCGCACCCGCAACGCAGGCCAAAAAAAGGCGCCGCGGCGGGAGGATCCCGGTCGCGGCGCCCAAAGAGGCCAATCGAGCGAGGACGGTTAGCGCCGGAACATCGCCGTGACGTTGAACACGAAGCCGCCGCTCTCCACGTCGCAGGTTGTGAACACCCAATCGACGGCCATGTGCGTGCCGGCTGGCGAGCTGTCGGTGCGCTCGTGTTCGTCGCCGCTGCGACTGTTCAGGCAGGAATCGTCCGCCAATGCGTTGAAGACCTGCCCGCCGCCGTTGATATAGTTGTAGTCTTCCGGAAATGCGATGATAGATCGGCCTTGGCGGTAGTCGCCCCAGACGAGCCGCGGGTCGTTGAGCTCGTCGCCGGCCTTGGGGCGGGCGAAGATGATGTGATCACCATTCGCGCCGTCGACCCAGCGCGCGTTGGCCCCCTCGTAGGCTGTCGTGGCCGAGGCGAAGTTGTAGATCTCTAGGTCGCCCAAGCCCCAGTCGGTGCTGTCGATGACCGCATGCGCTGCGTTGTCGCCGGCCGCGGGTGCGCGCATGGCCAAGATCCGGTAGGTCTTGACCGATGGCGCAAAGCCATTTACGGTACCTTGGCTGCGTACCTCAAGCAGGAGCTGATCGCCCTCGGCGAAGTCCGCGTCGAGTGCGATTGCTCCGACCTGGCCGAGCGAAGTGTGGGCCTGCCATTCGCTGGAAATGCTCGTATCAAGCGATTGGACGTAGACCGCGTCGTCGCCCCGGGATACGAATACATAGCGGCCAGCCGCCGGTGCTGTGAACAAGAGGTACGAAGTGCCGTAGGTGTAGGACGACACATCGGTCCAAGCGTGGGCCTCAAGCGTCGCGGGGGCGGCGAAGCTGCCCGTCCCACCAGTTCCGCTGACGGCAAGCGTTAGACCATAGATGGCAAGCTGGCGGCCGCTGACGTCATACTCGGCGGAGTAGCCTTCGGTGACGGCAATCGCCGCCGTAACCGTCGTGGCCGGCTCCAATGCACCTTGCAGCCGGTCGCCGTCGAGGTCGAGCCAGCCCGATGCCTGGATCGCAAGCGACCCAGTTGCAGCCCCTGCGAATGCCGCCGTTGCATCGAGGTCGACTAGGTCGCCCGAAGCACCTAGGCCCTCGCCTAGGACACTGCCATTCGCTTCGACCTTCCAAATGATAGGGGCGCCGGGGTAGCTGTCGGCCAAGGTTCCGAGATTGGCGGACAACCCCACCCGCAGCACTTGGCCCTCAATGTCGGAATTGAGTAGATCCGGATCGATGAACAGGTCGTCGGCGGTGATCTGGCAGGCTGATGCGCCCAAGCCGAGGGCAGCGACGAGGGCCAGCCCACAGACGGGGCGGCGAGAGGTAGATGGCATAGCGAGTCTCCTTAGGGTTGTGGGGCGATAGGGTTGCGCGGCAATACATGGATAAGGCAGGAAACCACTCATGCTACGGTATGGATTCCTCCTGTGTCAAGGATTGGCCAAGTACGATACCGCGCGGCACGGGCTGCGGGTACGCGCCCAAGCAGGTCGCTTACCCCTCCGGCCCGCTGCAGCCATCGGCCAGCGGGCACGCGTCGCAGTGCGGCGCGCGGGCCTTGCAGAAGGCCTTGGCATGGCGGACGAGGCCGGCGTGCAGGCGGCGGTACAAATCGCCGTCGACCGGTAGTGCCGTTGTGAAGACCTCCTGCAGCTCGTCGTAGCCAAAAGGCGGCGCAATCAAGCCGAGGCGCGCGGCGATGCGGGCGGTGTAGGCGTCGACGACAAAGGCCTCACGACCGAATGCGTAAGCAACGATCGAGTCGGCCGTCTCGGGGCCAACGCCCTTGAGCGCAAGCAGCGACTCGCGCAGGTCCGACGTCGACCCCTCGGGGCGGGCGTCCACATCGTCGCCGAAGCGGTCATGCCACCAGCGGGCCAGCGTTACCAGCTTGACGGCCTTTTGGCGGAAAAAGCCGGCCGGCCGAATCGCCGCTTGCAGGCGTTCTGGCGCCGCCGCAATCACCGCGGCCGGCGTCAGGAGCCCGGTATTTCGCATCGCCGTCAGTGCCATTTCGACATTCGGCCAGCGTGTGTTCTGTGTGAGAACCGCAACGGCCTTTTCGAAGGCGTGCTCGCCCGGCCACCAGTCGACCGTCGCGCGGTCGGCGGTGAGTATCTCGGCGATACGCAGGACGCGGCTGCTCATTGCGGATCCGTACCAAAGCCGCCGATGACGGCGAGATCAATGCGCAGATCGATCCGATCGACGCTCGTGCCGGGCAGGTCGCGCCAGCCGAGCCAGATGTTCCAGCACTGACAGCCGTCACGGTAGCCGACGGCCGCACGCTTCTCGGTCCAGCGTAGGTCTTGACCACCGTGGGGCAGGCCGACGCGCGCCCCGAGGTCGCCCCACAGGCGCCAGATGTCAAAGCGCAGGCCGGCGTAGACATCGTGTGTGCCCGGCCAGAGCTCGGCGTCGTCAATCAGCGGGTCGGGTCGGATCGACAGCGCGTCGACGGCCGGTACGTCGGTCGGGGCGCGTGCATAGCCCAGTTCGAGGCGATTGCCAGGGGCGAATTGCCATCCGGCTTGGGTGTCGATGGCGGCCATGCCGTAGCCGTCCGCCCACACCATGCGCTGCGACAGCTGCCAGTCGCCGGCGCCAAGCCCCGCTTCGTGGATGCGCCAACCGCTGACCGCCGGGTCGGCGCCGAGCAGAATCGGCTGCCGGTAGGCGTAGTCCCAGTCCACGACACGCCCAAGGCCGCCAGCCAGACGCAGGGCCGGCGTTGCGCGGCGGGCTGCGGCCAGACGGTCGATGTCTTCGACAGGGGCTGTGGCGCTCTCTGCGGCCTCCCGCCACAGCAGGTCAACTCCCGGACGCGCCACCAGCCAAGCACCTGGCCGCCGCAGGCGCAGGCCGTACCACAGACGTCCGGTCGCCCAGGGGAGCCAGCCGGCCTCGTCGGTAAAGGTACGGCGTCCGTCCGGTGCGGTTGCGTCGTCAAGAACGCGTTCGCGCCAGCGATATTGCATGCCGGCCTGACCGCTCATCTGCAGGCCCGGCAACGGGTCGATGTGTAGGCCTGCCGTCGGACCGAGCAGCAAACGTCGTCCTTCGTCGCGGTAGGCCTGCGGCTGCCAGGGCTGGCCGCCGGACAGCGGGTCGCGTCCGGCAAACTGGTCGGCGCGCGCGTCGAATGCCAGCGTTAGCGGCACACCCGGCCACTGCAACGGGTCTCCCAAAAAGCGCAGCGTCGGCAGGCGACTGCCGCTGGCCCCGACTGTCGACAACAGCGCTTGGCTGATGGCCAGCCGTCCAAATGACGCTCCGACGCCGTGGTCCTCCCGGCTCAGCTCAAGGCGGCTGGTGGCGTTCTGGCGGGTGAGTTCGTCCAGTGAGCCGGCGAAATCGGCACTCTGGCTGCGGTCGCTCAGTAGATCGACGTCCACGGTCAGGCGAGCCAGATCCCACGGCACGTCGCGGCCCCGCGCCCGCACAAGCCAGCGTTCACTTGGGCCACGGCCTTCGTCGGCCAGAAAGGGCGCGTCGGCGGCCTCGCGGAACCAATCGCCGCCGACCGACCAAGCGCCGCTGCGGCTGGCGGCACGCGCCTCGCCGCCGATACCCCAGCCGCCTAGCGAGGTCCAGCGCGGCCAGGCCGTGATGTCGGCGCTGGGCCCGAGTGCCACGAACAGGCCCGGCTCCACGCGGAAGCCGTAACGGCGAGACCATCCGAGCTGCGGCACCAGTACGCCGCTGGTGCGGCTGTCAACGAGCGGCGCGCGCAGCCAGGGTACCCAGAGGATCGGGACGCCCAGAAGTTCGAAGCGGCCGTTGCGGACGATGACGTACTCGTCGGCGACGACTGTGGTTTGGCCCGCGGCGATGGCCCAAGTCGGGCTGCGGTCATTGGGGCAGCGACAGGGGGTAAAACTGCCGTCCTGGACACGAAAGATACCCGGACCGAGCTGCTCGATGCGACTGCCCTCGACGCGGCTGCCGTCCGGTGCCACGATTCGTGCGTTCCGCATCGTGCCGGTGCGCAGGGCGGTATTCAGCTCGACAGCGCTCGCCTCGCCCTCGCCATCGGGGCCGCCCCAGCGGACTGCGCCGGTTGCCGCGACAGCGTGCTCGTCGGGGCGAATCCGGGCGTAGTCTGCGTGTACCCAGTGGTCACCGTCCACGATGCGCACGTTGCCGGCGGCACGCAATTCACGGGCCGCTCCGTCCCAGGCAAGCCGGCTGGCCTCGACATGCACGGGCTCATCGGCCGCCGCGGCGGCGCCAGCGGTGACGGCGAGGCCCAGGGCGACCGCAAGCGCCATGCGAGTGCGGCGGCTCACTCAGCCTCGTTGCCCAGCCAGCGGCCGCAGGCGAGTGGCCGATCGGTCATGATCGCATCCACGCCGGCTTTTCTGGCTCGGCGCCAAGCCGGTATCCGATTGGGCGTATAGACACGCACCTTGAGGCCAAGCGCGTGGAATACGCGAACCCACAGCGAATCCAATTGGCGCATCGACAGGTGGATACCTTCGCCCTCGAGCCGTTCGGCGGCTCGTAGGATCGTTTCAAGGCCGAAACGTTCGGGCACGAGCAGCGCCCGCGGTACATGCGGCAGTGCTGTACGGCACTCAGTCAGAATGGCCCAGTCGAAGCTCGAAAAACGCACACCGGGCCGATCGCAGAGGGCAAATATCGGCCGCAGATCACCATTGATCGATTTGATCTCTACATCAACCGGCATTGTCGGAAGGAGCAGATCGAGTGCGGCAGCCAACGTCGGGACCCCTTCATGGAGGCCCGTCCGCGGCGTCTTTGAAACCGTTCGGACAGGTCCGCCAAAAAGCGAGGTTTGACGATCGTGAAGAATCACCGGCACACCGTCCTGCGTCAGGCGGACGTCGAGCTCGATTCCGGCAACACCGGCTTGCGCCGCCGCAGCAAACGCGGCGATCGTGTTCTCGAGGTGGCCGAACCCGTTGCCGCGATGTGAAATCACCAGCGGGGCAGGCGCGGTCGCGGTGGCGGGCTTGGCCGGGGGCTCCACCGGTTCAAGATACCACAGGGTGTTACATTGGAGGGTATGGATCGCCCCCTGCGCATTGTACTCGTCAAGCCGTTTCAGCCGGTCGTCCCGGCGCTGTGCCAGCCGCCGCTTGGCCTCTTGCAACTCGCGGGCGGCTTGCGTGAGCGTTTTGGCGACCGGGCGACCGTCGAACTGTACGACCTGCGGCTCGACCAGATTGAGGCCGAAACCTTTGCCGCGGGGCTTGGCGGTTCCATCGATGTGCTTGGTGTATCGGCACTCAACTTCGAGGCCGCCGAGGCCGCCCGAGTGGCGGCCGCCGTGCGGCGCCGCCACCCTGATGTGCGGACCGCGCTCGGCGGCCCCTATGCCCACAGCAGCGAGGCCCGCGCCCGCGCCGACGGCGTCTGGGATTGGATCTTTCACGGCGAGGCCGACCGCGAGTTTGCGGCGCTTGTGGCGGCAGTACTGCTCGGCGAGGGGGATCCCGCAGCCGTCCCTGGTGTGTCGCAGCGGCGTGGAGACGACGCTTGGCATTCTGCCCCAGCCGGACCGACAGACCGCGAACTTGATGAGCTGCCGCACCCCGCCTGGGACTTGGTTCGCTGGTCCGTTTATCCCCAACGGCCCAACATGAACGGCTGGCTCAAGGGGCGCCGCTATGCGCCGCTGTTCACCTCGCGCGGCTGCCCCTATTTGTGCAGCTACTGCCACGATTTGTTCGGCAAGGGCTTCCGCTGGCATTCGCCGGAGCGGGTCGTTGACGAAATCGCGTTGCTTCACGAGCGCTGGGGCATCGACGAGTTCCAGATTATCGACGACATCTTCAATCTGCACAAGCCGCGCATGCGCCGTATTGCCGAGCTAGTCATTGCGCGGTTTGGCCCGCGCCGGCTGCATTTCTGCTTTCCCAACGGCATCCGCGCCGACATCCTCGACGAAGCCGATCTGCCGCTGTTGGCCGACATGGGGGTGTACCAGATGGCCATTGCCATCGAGACAGTTACCGACCGCCTGCAGGAAGTGACGCAGAAAAACCTCAAGCTCGAACGTATTCCGTCGCTGATCGCGGCGGCCGAGCGGGTCGGCATCCGCACCAAGGGCTTTTTCATGATCGGCTTTCCCACCGAGACGCCGGACGAGATTGAGGCTACGGTGCGCTTTGCGGTTGAATCCGAGCTCAGCTTTGCCGGCTTCTATATGGTCGTACCGCAGGAAGGCACGCCGATCCACGCCCTGGCCATGCGCGAATCGCCCGAGGCGACGGCAGCGGTGACGGTCGAGGATTTCTACAACGATGCACCATGGTATCAGCTCGCCTACGGCGTCGATCTGCGGCGTATTCAAAAACGGGCCTTCCGCCGCTTCTTTTTGAGGCCGCGACGGATCGCACGTATCGTGCGGACCGTTCGGCCCGGCTCACTCGTGCGCGGCCTGGCGGAGTTCCTGCGTATTGCCGTTGTTATGGATCCCGTGCTCGGCCGCCGAACGCTGCGACCGCGACGGGGCGGCACAGAGGTTTAGGTCGCCGGATGCGCGTGGCTCCCGGCGGCGGGCTCTGCTGCGTCGACAGCAGCCGCAGGCCGGCGCCAGCGCTGCAGCAGCGACGCGTCGTTCCAGACGCCATGCAGCAGGCGCCGAATGAGCAGCATCACGGCCGCGGGTAGGTACCCTCGTTGCGGATGGTCGCGCCACAGTCGCCGGAGCCGGCGGGGGTCGGAGAAGAACCGCAAATAGGCGCCGCGAATGATTGCAGCCAGCTCGTCTCGATCTACCTCGGCCAGGCTGCCGGCAGCCGCCTCATGGTAGGAGTGCAATTCGAAGGCGGCGGGCAGATCGGCCCCCTGTACGTCGCCCATTTCCGTTCCCTTGAATGGGTTGACGACAAAGAACATCGCGGTGTGGGATGGCTGGGCGATCGCGAAGTCGACGGTCGCCTGCATCTCCGCCCGTGACTCGCCGGGGAACCCGAGCATGTAGTAGCAGTTGGTGAAGATACCGCGTGACGCAAAGCCCTGAATTGCTGCCGCCGCCTTGGGTAGCCGGATATTCTTCCGGATGGCGGCCTGGATGCGTGGCGATGCACTTTCGATCGCAATGCTGACGAACTCGGTACCGGCCCGTTGGTAAAGATCGAAGTCCTCTTCCTGCAGGATGTCACCCCGCAGGCCGTTGGGAAACGACAGTCGCAAGTCGAGGCCCGATTCGGCAATCCGGGTCAGGATTTCACGCGAGCGCCGGCGGTCGGCATTAAAAATGTCATCGATGATCTCGATATGCCGAACGCCGTAGGTCTGTCGCAATAACGTCAATTCGGCCAGCACACTGTCGGCCGAGCGGCGCTGCAGCTTTTTCCCGAACATATTGTGACAATACGTGCAGCGGTAGGGGCAGGCACGCGAGGTCATGATCGGCGCCACGCGGCGGGGGCCGACGAGCGACATCGACTTGACACCTTCGTAGAGGCCGAAGTCGAGCATGTCCCATGCGGGCAGCGGTAGACGATCAAGATCGACGATGATTGGCCGCTCCGCCGTCCGCACAAAGCGTCCCTCGCGTCGGAAGGCGAGGCCAGCGATGGCGTCGGGCGCAGCGGCATTCTCGAGCGCGTCGACGAGCGCCGGAAACGCCTCTTCGCCCTCGTGCAGGACGAGCGCCGAGACATGCGGGTCCTGCAAGCATTCTTCGACGTAAGCCGTGGGGTGCGGTCCCCCCCAAACGATAGCTGCGTGGGGCGCCAACTTGGCGGCCAGCGCCGACATGCGATGGGCGTGGCCGGCCTCGGCGGTGAGGGTGCTGATGCCAACCACGTCGGGCTGCCAGTCGGCCAGCAGTTTCGCGTAGGCCGATTCCGGGCTGATGCGCAGATCGATTAAGCGGATCTCATCGCGGCCCGGGCGGGCCTGCCGCACGGCCGCCGCCACCGACAAAAGGCCGAGCGGCGGAATGATCGAGACGTCGGTACTTGTGATGTGGGCGCTCTTGGCGAGGAGGATCTTCACGGGGACGCCCGGTGCATCAGATGCCGCTCATGACCTGCACGGGGGCGTTTTTGCCGCGGAGACTGCGCGCAAAGGCCTTAATGTTGCGCGCAGCAGCCTTGGGGCCGGCCCGCCGCAAATTGTAGACGAAGCGGCGCGGCCTAGCGTAAAACACCAGCGTGCCGAGGCGCTGCATGCGCGACAAGTGCGCTGGCGTTAAGTCGTTGACCGTCATCACGCCGCCGCCGTAGCGTCTGAGCGCTTCGTAGGAATGCTCGTGCAGCGTGATTCCGCCTTCGCCGCGGATTGCCATGTCGCGCAGCACGGTGCCTGGGTAAGGGGCGGCAATATTGATGTAGGCCTGATCAAGATCCTTGAGGCCCCAGATAAATCGCAGGGTGCGCCAAACAGTCTTGCGCGTTTCCCACGGATTGCCGAGGATCACGCTGCCGCGTGTCTCGATCCCGTATTTTTTCAGCCGCGCAAAGGTCGGGGCAATCTCGTCTAGCTTGACGCCTTTGCCGAGTTTTTTGAGCATCTCGGGGTCGCCGTTCTCGATGCCGCAATTGACCCGGCGCAGCCCCGCCGCGAACATCAGGGAGACCAGTTCGTCGTCGAGGCGGTTGGCTGTCGTTTCGCATTCGAATGTGAAGCCGAAGTCGGCGTCGCGCATGCGCTCAAACAGCTCAACGGCCCATTTGCGGTGCAGGGTAATCGTGTCGTCGAGGAAGACGATGTGGCGCGCCGGCGTCGTTTGGCGGATCAGGCGCAGCTCTTCCATCACGCGATCGACGCTCTTCCAGCGAATCGTCTTGGGGTACATGCGGTCCTCGGAGCAGAAGATGCAGCGCAGCGGGCAGCCGCGGCTGGCCTGCAGGCTGGCCATGACCTGCAGTCCGGCCCCCGGCACGCTCCACACGTAGCGCTTGAGATCGAACTTTGTCCGGTCAGGCAGCGGCGCGGCATCAAGATCGATCGCTTCGGCATTGGGCGGCCCGGCCGTGACGCGCCCGCCGTCGCGATAATGGATGCCGGGAACCTCGCTGGGAGGGCGGCCTGCATCCAGCGCGGCAAGGAAGGCCGGGAAGGTAAGCTCGCCCTCGCCGCCCAGCGTGTAGTCGAGTTGCGGGTATGTTTGCAGCGTTTCGGCCCCGGTCAGCGTGATATGCGGTCCCCCGGCCACGGTGATGATGGCGGGATTTACGGCCTTGGCCTCGGCGGCGATCAGCGCCGCCGACCCGAGCACCGGCGTGGTCACCGTTACGCCGAGTACGTCCGGCTGCCAGTCGCGGACGACCTGCACGATGTCGGGCACCGACAGGCCCTGCGCTTCGGCATCAATGACCCGCGCCTCGTGCCCGCCCGCCTCGGCAAGCGCAGCCAACGTAGCCAACCCAAGCGGCGGATGGAAATTGACCGCCTTCGACAGCTCGGCGTAGTTTTCGTAGACAAAGAGCCAGTGCGGCGCAACCAGAAGGACGCGCATGGTCAGGGGCTCTGTTGGGTTAGGTATACACCCATGAATCTACCATAGCATGGCCCGCCGGGCACTGCCGAGCGGCGCGGGGCGGGCTGCGGTAGCATGGGTCCCAATGCGTGACGATTTGCCCAAACCGCGATCTCGCTTCGGCGCCGGTTGGCTGCTTTTGTTGGCCGTTCTCGGTGCGGCGTTGATGCTGATTGCCCAGCCTGTGCGGCGCGAGCAGAAGCTTGATGCGGCCGTCAATCGCGGACTCGACTTCATCCTCAAAGCGCAGGATACCGACGGCGGATTCGATTCATTCTGGGTGCCGCCCGGAGCCAAAGCCGATGAATCGCGGCGTACGCGGGCCATTTTCCACAATGCCTGGATCACGCTGACGTTGCAGAGGTTTGCCCACATTCCACCCGTTGCCATGGCGCACGAGCAGGGGCAACGCTTCCTGCGCATCCACCGCTTGCCGTCCGGGCTTTTCCGTTACTTCGTCGATGCCCCCCCCGCGATCTCACCCGATGTGGATGATACGGCCTTGGCTTGGCTGGCAACGGGTCCCGGCGACGCCCGTGACCGCGCGGCGGAGGCGCAGATGTGGCGGGCTCTCCGCGAGGCTCGACGGCCTGACGGCACCTACGCGACTTGGCTCACCGGGGGCGCGGCGCTTGTCGGTACCGACACCACGCTCGTTGATCCGGTTGTGCAGGCCAACGTGCTGGCGCTGCTCGCGGCGGGCAACCGGGACGACCCCGAACTCTGTGGCTGGATCTTGGCACGCGCCGACCGCCCGGCACCGACGGTGTATTATCCCGGGCCCGGCGCTTGGCCGCTTGCACTCAGCCGCGCCCGCGAGGCGGGCGCGGAATGCCTCGAGCCGGGCCGTGCCGGTTGGGAAGCGCTGGCGGTGGCGGCGCTCTTTGAGCCGGAGGTTTCTGTTATCGATGCGGCGTCGGCTGTGCGAGCACTGCTGTCGACGTGCGCCTTGCCGATTGCGGCGCCCGTACGGGAAGCCGTGCAGGGGCTTATCGACTGGCAAAAACGCGACGGCGGTTGGCCGATGGCCGTGCACGTGTGGTCACCGGTGGCCAAGGTCGGCTTCGGATCGCGTGCCCAGACGACCGCCATCGTGCTAGATGCGCTGGGCGCATGGCAGCGTTGCCGCGGCGAGGGCGCCCCCTGAGCCAGCGTGCCGGCTGGCTACTGAGCCGGGCCGCCGAAGCAAGCGCCCTCGGCGCCGTACCGCTGGCGGTACTGGCAACGGTTCCCCTACCGGCGTGGGAGCTGCGGGCCGGCTGGTCCGTGCTCTCGGCGATGGCCACAGCAGGGGCCGTGTTTCTGGTCAATGACGCCTTCGATTGGACTGCCGATGCACATAGTCCGGGTCAGCGGCGGCGAGCGCCACAAGTGGGCATCGGTGTCGCTTCATTGGCGCTGGGTGCTGTAGGATCCGCCCTTTTGGCCGTCTTCGCGGCATCCCGACTTGGAGGGCTGGCGATGCAGGCAAGCGGTATTGCCCTATTGGCTGGGGCGGTCTATGCCGTTTGGGGCAAGCGGTCGCTGTGGGCCGGGTTCGCAACGCATGCGATTGGCGTGACTGCGCTGGCGATCTTGGCCTCACAGGCGGCTGCCGTCTCGACGCCGCTGGTCGCGACGATGGCGCTGGTCGCCTGGGCGTGGCTCGGCTGGCTGGGGCGGGCGCACGACGATCGCGATGCTGACACTGTAGCTGGCCTGCGTACACCTGCAACCGTATGGTCGCTGCCGCATTTCTTCAGAATCCGGAGCAAACTGACGTGGCTCACTGTCGGCTTATTTGGCGCCGCTGCTCTGCAGCGCCCCGAGTGGTGGCCTTGGACCGCTGCTACCTTGATGCGCTTGCTGCCGGTCGGTACGCAGGGTGCTTGGCGGCCACGCGCCCTCGCTGTCGCAGCACTGATTGGTGAGGCCGCCGTGGCCACACTACGAGACTAGGCGTAGCGCGCACATGCCTTATCACGGTGCCGGCGCCTCCGCCTCGATCGCAGTATGCAGTGGGATCGCTAGCACGCCGGCAGCGAATCGGACGGGTGGCCGGTCGGGGTGGGCGGCGGACAGTTTACTCGCCCACTGGCGCAGGGCATCGGTCGTGTCTTGGTGCAAGCCATCGCGGCAGGGCTGGCGATAGCGCAAACATGGCTCAACCGGCCAAGTGCCGACAAGGAACCAGACCGGGCCAGTCGCAAAATCGGCAACATGGGTGACATCTGACGCTGCGATCACATCGTGGCTGATGCCATGCGGCCAGATTGTGGGATCGAACCAGGCTGCGGGCGGCACCCACGGCCGATTGCCTTGCGTGTCACGACAGTGTACGGGACCACGGTGATCCGGATCGTCATGGCGGCAGATATCGTAGTAGGGGCCTTCGTCGACAATACGCCAGATTGCGTGCGGGGCCAACCCGGCGTAGGCCGCGTGGACGACGAGCATGGGGTCGCGGCTGGACAGCAGAAAGGTCGGCGTGCCACCTACGTTGTCCTGGTGTAGATCCTCGTGCAGGCCCGCAAGATCGGCACTGCCGAAGGCGTGCCGTGGGGAGTTCATGAGCCGCAGCCCGTCGTCGATTTGGGGGGCAATCCAAACCATGATCGCCAGCAGGGCCACTGCGCCCTGCGGCGTCGCCCGAACAGCGGCGGCCATGGCGAGCCAAAGGAAAGGCCAGAGGGCGACGAAATAGCGGTCGGCCGGTCGAATGCCGGTAACCACAATGGCTACCAGCGTCCCCGCTAGGGCTAGCGCCGCGAGGGCGGCCGCCCGTCGACCGTTTGATGAGCGCAGCCCCAAGGCCACCGCCACGGCAAGTGCGAGGCCGGACCAGATCGTGTGCAGCGCCAGCGACGAGCGTAGCGATGCAACCAGCATGGTGCCGTACAGGGGATCGTCATGGCGAAACTGGCCCACCGCGGCCATGGCTGTCAACGCGTGGCGAAAGGCCAAGGCGAGGGTAATGGCCGCAGCGGCGACAGCTCCCGCCGCATAGCGCGCCCGGCGCCGCTGCAGGTGCGCTGCAACGACGGCAATCGCAGCGACGACTGGGGCCAGCAAGCCGGAGGCAAAGGCGCCCAGCCCGATGGCCACCGCGGCGCCGCGCCGGCCCGAGATCGGCACGGGCCAAGCACCGACAAGCGAGAAGATCACCGGCACAGCGACCAGCAGTATGCCCTGCCCTTTGGCCTCGGCGCCAAGGCGCACGGCAGGCCATGCGAAGGCTGCCAGAGCGGCGGCGGTCAGGCGTCCGGCGCTGCTGAGCGGCGCGGCTGCCCGCCAAATGGCGAAGACAAGGGCGGTGCCGGCCAATACCGAAGGAAAGCGCAGAATCCACTCTTGCGTCCACAGATCGGCAGGGATAAGTCGGCCCCACAGCGGCAACATCAGTTGGCTCGACGTCGACCAGAAGACATCGCTCGCCGGCAGCGGCATCCGGAAAAACACGAGCGCCATGGCTTCGTCGATCCAGTATGCCGGCCCGATCGCGATCGCGAGGCGCCACACAAAGGCCACCACGATGATCAGCGTCAGTGCTGCACGCTCTCCTGGGGTCGCGCTGCTACACTCCTCAGTCGTCGTACCAGCTCGGCTTCCACAGAGAGTTTACGCCGCTAAAGCCTTGGAACGCGCTCTTGCCGGTCAGGGCGTTCATGGCGTCGCGGGCGATTACCCGGTTGATGCTGAAGAAGAACCACTGATGCAGGCGCCGGCGGATCGGGTGCGGGCTGAACATGCGGCTGAAGTAGCGCAGCGGCTTCTTCATCACAAAGTTCTTCTGGCACCAGGTTGTCCAGTGGGCGACCTCTGCCCGCGTCAAATGCTCGGTCGCCATAATGGGGGAGAACATGTCGTAGTTGGTGAAGTCGTGTTCTTCGAGCCAGCCGTTTTTGAGTGCCTCTTCGTACAGCGGCGTACCTGGAAACGGCGTGCAGGGGTGGAAGGCCGCAAAATCGAAGTCGGCCGTGTGGGCCAGATCAAGCAACTTGCGGATACTCTCGGCGGTGTCGGAGCGGATGCCCGTAATGATCGTACCCTGACGAAAGACTTCGGGGTATTTGTCGCGCATCAGGTGGAAGGCCTCAACGGTCGTATTCCAGCCGTAGTTGTGCTTGCTCAGCCAACCTAGATCATCGCGTTCGGCGCGCTCGACACCCACGAGCACGTGGCGCAGGCCCGCCTTGACGTATTTTTCGGCCACGCCGAGCTTCTCTTGCTTGAGAAACTGGTCGATCCGGAAGAATGCCCACCAGCCCAGCTTGTATTTGCGGCGGATCACCTCTTCGCTGAAGGCGTCGAGCCATTCGGGGTCGAGGTTCCAGGTGGCGTCGACCCAAAACAGGTAGCGAATACCGTATTTATTGTAGAGCACATCGATTTCATCGATGACCTGCTCAACGCTTTTGGAGCGGTAGAATGTGTTGTGGACAACCGATCCATCGGCTTGGCGTGTGTGGCGAGCCTCGAGCGCGATCCATGAGCAAAACTTGCAGGTATCGATACAACCGCGTCCCCGCTGGATCGTCGCCGCACGCGGCCACAGAAGGCCGAACGGGGCATAGTTGTCGATGGCCGCCAGATCGTAGGCAGGCATGGGCAGCTCGCGCATGTCAGCGATCGGTTCGGCGATCGAAGTCTCCTGCATCTGGCCGTTCTCGATCCAGCACAGGCTGGGAACGTCGTGCAATTCAATTTTGCCGAGAAGGGCCGCGATTAGCGCCTCTAGGGGTTTTTCACCCTCGTAGCGGATCACGTAGTCGAGCGAAGGGCAGTGGTCGAACGTGTACTGCGGCATGGCACTGTAGAGGTGGCCGCCGGCAATTGTGACCACACCCGGATCGACCTCTTTGGCCAACGCCAATGCCCGAATGCCTTCGAGTGCATAGACGGTTTTTTCGCCGACGCAGACGATGTCCGGCTTGCGGCGCTCCAGCTCGCCGCGCAGGCTGTTCCAGCCGATGTGCAGCGGGCAGCAATCGAGGATTTCCTGCTCGACCTGGTCGGGCATCACCTTGCGCAACCAAGCGGCCAAGGCCGGGTAGCCGAGCGGCAGCAGAAAATTGTCGGACTCATTGAGGATCGGCCAGAAATGCCGCGGTGGCCGCAGATAGAGGATTTTAACCTTTTCTTTGCCGCGCAGGTCGCGATGTTGAGGCATGGTCATCTCCTCGAAGCGGGTGGCCCAGTATGGGTCTAGTCTAGCGGATCAGCGCCGCTTCGTCGACAGCGCGCGGCCATAGACCAGCCATGGCGCGCAGCGCGAGCGTCGGCTCGCCCAGGAAGCGGCCAGTAAGGCCAAAGACGCGGCGTGGGTGTAGGTAGAATCGCCGCATCGCAGCGGCGATTTCGGCGCCGTGTCGGCCGCCCTCCTCAAGGTCTAGGTCGTCAGTTGGGGCATTCGGTCGTGTCCACAGCGCACTACCCGGCCGCCGCATCAGTGGGCTGATTGTGGCCCAATCCAGCCCGATCTGGTCCGCGTAGTCGACGAGATCACGGGCCGTTGCAATCGCATCAAGGCCGAGGACAAAGTGGCCGACAGTACGAATCCCAACGGCGCGGACGGCTGCCAGTTCAGCGGCCACGGTTTCACCGCGCCAGCGCTTGCCCCAGCTATCAAGGGCGTCGGGATGCGGTGTTTCAAGCCCAAATTGCAGCACACGGCAGCCGGCCGCCGCAAAATCTCCCGCCCTTGCACCGATGCCATCCAAGCGGGCAAAGGCGTTCCACGGCAGGCCGGTCGCGGCAAGGTGCGGCAGCACCCGGTCAAGGTGTTTCGGTGCGCTGTTGAGTGTCGCGTCACGGATGTAGAGATGCCGGACGCCGGCGCGGCGCAGTGAAGCCAGTTCGTCGTCAAGGTCTGCCATGTCGCGAAAGGCCGGTGCGTAGTCGCCAAGGATGCAGTAGTTACAAGGGTGTGGACAACCGACCTGGGTAATCACGCTGGCCCATGGATGGCGGGCCGTAAATGGCAGACGATAGAGCCGATGGTCCCAGTTGGCAAAGGGTTGTGCGCCGAGCCGAAAGCCCTGCGGGACGGGCGGACGGGCCCAAGCCGCCGCCCCGGTGCGCCAGAGGCGCGCACCCGAGCGGGTATGCAATTCGGCCACGGTGGGCGGCGCCGCCAGTTCCGGGATAATCCCCGCCAGGCCCGGTAGCGACGCAAAGACAAATGCAGGTTCGTGGCGGGCAATGTCGCCGCTCAAAAAGACCGGTTTTCCCAGCGCAATGATTCGCTGCCAGAAGCGCCGCTGCGTGGGCCACCCCCAGGCGCCGATGAGCCCGACGATGACGTCGGCGTCTTTGATGTCGTGCGGAACGACATCCGTGTCGACCGTGGCGCCTAGGTCGCGGATAGTGATCGCGGCATGATTTGCCCATGACGACGCAAAAGCGACAAAATCAAGGGGGTGCCAGCGAAAAGGGCCCTTTTGAGGCTGACTGCAGTAGCCGTCGAGTTGGTAGAGTTGGCCCGCTCGACCGGGTGGATGCAAAAGCAGCAGGCGTGGCAGTTGGCGCATGTGCTTCCTTAGCGCTGGTAACGCCAGAGGCGATTGAGACCCAGCAAATCGCGGAAGAAGGCCGTACCGCCGGCGCCAAGGTTGACGGCGTCCTGGAGGGTGCGCAGGTCGCGGATTCGCTGCCACATGTAGCGGGGACGCACATAGAAATCGCCGGCCGACCGCTTGAGCCAGCCCTTGGCTGTTTCCCAGGGTAGGCCGGTGACGGTGATCTCGTGCAGGCGGCTCGGCTCGTCCGTTAGATAATAGCGTTCGAGATCCTCGTGCGTAAATACGCCGGCCTCAATTTGTCGCTGCGTCAGCGGGTTGTTGGGGTCAGGCATCAGAATGTCGTAGAGCACATAATCGGGATCGAGTTTCCGTACCCAGTCGATCGTGTGTTGTGTGGTTTCCTCGGTCTCACCGGGGTTGGCGACGAGCAGGTAGGCCGAGGTGCGAATCCGATAGCGCCGGCAGCGGGCGAAGGTCGCGAGCGCTTCGGCGGCGGTCGCCTTTTTCTGAATGTTGGCCAACATCAAGTCATCCCCGGACTCGACCCCGAAGGCGATGTGATAGCAGCCGGCACGGGCCATCGCCGCGGCCATCTCCTCGTCGACGAGATCGGTGCGCGTCTTGCATGTCCAGTGGATGCCCAGTGGTTCGAGCCGGGCGCATAGATCGAGCGCTCGCGCCTTGTTGAGCGTGAAGGTTGGGTCGACAAAATGGATCTCACGGATCCCGTGCCGATCGATGAGCCAGCGCGCCTGTTCAATGACGAGCGCTGGCGGCATGGCCCGGACCGGCATCGACAAGCAGCAAAAATCACAGGGGAAGCTGCAACCGCGGACAGTCTCCATCATGGTTGCCGGCGGGTAGATGCCCATCGGGGGATGCAAGCGATATTTGGGCAACGGTTGCCCGTCGTAGTCGACCATGATGCCGTCGCCGAGGTCGCGGTATGGACCGGGTCGATTCTCGGTTGGTATGCCGTTCTTGCGCCAGACCAGCGCTGGCACATCGGACCAGTCGTCGCGGCCTTCGGCGACGGCGCGACAGAAGGCCAACATGGGGCCCTCGCCCTCGCCACGGACGAAGGCGTCGACGGCTTCGCCGTGTTCCAGCAACGCGGCGGCGCGAAAGCCGACGCCGGGACCACCGACAACGATGCGTGTACGCGGGTGCCGCGCCTTGACCACCCGTGCTACCTCGAAGGCCTCACGCAGGCTGAGGATCGTGACGCCGATGCCCAGTACACCCGGTGCGCCGTCACGATCGAAGCGGGCCAGAAGCTCGGGAATCCATTCGCGCTCGGCAATCAGGTCGCGTGTGATGACATTGGAAAAGCCGTGGGTCTTGAGCCAGGCCGACAGGTATCCGATACCGAGGCGCGGAACCGGATAAAGATCCGACAAGTTGAACTGCAAGCGCCGACAGGGCGCCATGAACAGGAAGATGGAGAGGGGGTGCTGCATACTCAATGTCGCGATCGTTTTGCCCGACGGAGCGACCCACGGACGCTGTCAAGCAGGCCACCAGCCAGCAATGGGAGCGCGCCCACGAACATTGTGCGCAGCGAGAATTCGCGCCGAACAAGCGCCCGCCAAATACGCCGCGGGCGCACATAAAAACGGAACATCGCCCAGCGCTGCATGACGGCAATTTGCCGTACTGTGTAGGCCGAACCGGGGACCGGAGCGTCGGAGACTGTGTCCCAGTTGTCATGGCTGTCTCGGTAGCGGGGGTCGAGCACCAACCGCTGGGCGCGGTCGGTCGGCGAGCCGGGGTAGGGAGTCGTGCGGCTAAATGAAGCCACGTCGGTGCCGATCTCGATCGCGGTTTCTACGGTGCGCCGCATATCGTCCATCGACTCGCCCGGCAATCCCATCATGTAGAGCCCGTAGACGTTGACGTCAAGGTTCTGGAGCAGTTCCACGCTGCGGCGCGCTTCGTCGATGCGGCCATTCTTGCCCACGTTGGCCAAGGTTTCATCCTTGGCCGTTTCGATGCCCAAGTAGGCCAGATGAAGCCCCACGTCAGCCAGCGCACGGAAGGCGTCGGGGTCAACGAGGTCGGTGCGCGTTTGCAACAAGAAACGGACCTTGCCGGCTAGCTTCTGATCGATGAGGCCTTGCGCAAAGGCTAGGCCGTCGGTACGGGTAAGCGGAAAAATGGAATCGACGAGTCCGAAATGGCGCACGCCGAAGCGGTCATACAGCCAGCGCACCTCGGCCGCCACCAGCGCCGGATCACGTCGACGCACGTCATCACGAAGAAAATTCTGCGCGCAATAGCCGCACTTCCAAGGGCAGCCGCGGGCGGCTTGCACGGCCAGAACGGGTACGTCTTCGGGGATCAGCCACTGTACCTCGTTGACGTAGCGCGGCATCAGGTCCCATGCCGGGCGGGCCAGTGAATCGAGGTTCGAGATCGCTGGCCGCAGCCGGTTGCGCACGGGCCCATGCGGACCCCGCCACGAAACCCCGGCGACCGTGTTTAGGTCGCCACGGCCGTCCCAGGCCGCCACGAGGTCGAGCGTTGCTTCTTCTCCTTCGCCGTGCACGACGGCATCCAATCCACCCTCACCCAAGACTTCGGCCGGGTACTCCGATGCAAAGGCATTCCCCGCGAATGTCTGGATATTGGGCAAACGACCGCGGATGGCCGTGAGCAGGCGTGTGGGCGGCCGCAGGTCGGGTGACAGCAGGCTTAGGCCCATCGCTTCACTGCCGTGATCGGCCAGCCGGGCCGCCACTTCATCTGCCGAAAGCCCTTCGCGAAACTGGTCGACGACGCGTACGTCGTGGCCTGCCTCGCGTAGCTGCCCGGCAACCCACGCAACGCCGAGCGGCGGCGGCGAGCGGAGGATTCGCCGGAAGCGTTGGCCCGGTTTGTGGGCTGGGTGCCCGGGGATGACGAGTGCAACGCGCATGAGGCTCTCCCATCGTACCACGTCGTGGTACGATGGGAGAGCAAAAGGAGCGCTCGCATGCCCGATTCCTCGCCTCGTGCCCGCTACCGGGTCTGGCAGCGCGGCCGTTTTTTTCGCGACCCCTTGTGGACGCGCGTGTTTTCGAGGGTGATGGGAAGCCTTGCAGCGCCCATCTATCGCTGGGCACTCAACGAAATGCGCTTCGATCTGGTGGGTGCCGGGCGAGTCCTCGACGTTGGCTGCGGCAATTTCGTTTTGGCGTCCAACGCCGCTGCGGCGGGCATCGACGCCACTTCGTGGACGGGAGTCGACCAATCACCGGCGCAATTGCGCGCCGGCCGCGTGCATCGCCGCCGTGCCGCCGCGCGTCTCGATACTCATGCCGTCGCAGGCGCGGCCGAGGCGTTGCCTTTTGCCGGCGCGACCTTTGACGCAGTGGTGACAACCGGCTCGATCAACCTTTGGCAACCACCGGTGGCGGGGCTGGTGGAGTGTTGGCGTGTCTTGGCGCCGGGCGGGGTTCTCTGGTTGTTCGATCAGGCACCGGTGCGAAACGCCCGTGAGGCTGGCGCGGCCTTGTTGCGGCAGCGTGTGTTCGGCCTCGGCCTGCCTGGCTACACACGCGAGCAGATCGAAACCTTTGCGCTCGCGGCGGACCTTGGCCCACCGGACCGGCGGGTCGAAGACGCCTCGCTGTATGGCCTGCGCTGGCGCAAGCCCGGTGCCTGAAAGGTACCGGGTCGAGGGGTCAGGGGGCGGTGACCTGGAACCTGGTGGCGTTGCGGTGGCCCCGTGTGGCGTCCCGCACTTCGAACGCGACCGTGCAAGGGCCAGCGCGTGCCGGCGTCCAACGCACCAGTAACCGCGCCTTGCCATCACTTCCGAAGGCATTGGCCGCAATGGTTACGGCCGTGGTTTGGAAGCTGCTGCCAGTGGGTGCGCAGTCGTCGCTCCAGTGGCCGGCCAAGCTATTGGGACGCGGGTCCCTGTCGTCGAAAACAAAAGTACGTAGCATGACCGGCTGGCCTTCGGTGACAGGCCCTGCCGCTTCAACGGGCATGACCAGAGGGCGCGCTAGGCCATCGACGGCACCCGGCGTGTCCAGTGTCGCAGCGACAAGGGCGAGGGCGGCCTGGTCCCCGCTGCTGCGAGATAGTGAAAATGAAGGGACCCACGCGCGCAGGATCGGTGCGGTGATGTCCAGTGCGGCGTGATCTGACGGGCCTATTGGCGCCACCACCGGCGTGTCCCAAACACGCACGTCAACGGTGTAGTCTCCCTCGAGCAAATCGACCGTTGCCGTCGCCGCACGGTCTGCAGCGGGTGCCGGTGTTGCCGCCACGATGGTGACCGGGTCGGCGGCCGCGATCGGCCGGATCACGACCCATGCCGGTCCGATAACGGGTGTTGCCGATTCGGGGCCTGTCCATGTTTGGATCGTGGTACGAATGAGTTGATCCGCCGGTGCAACGATGCGTACTTGGGGCGCTGGCGGCGCATCGTCGGCGCAGCCGCCAAGAGCGGCTATCGCGCTGGCAAGCGCGGCGATTTGCAGGCGTGCTGGACGGGCGGGCGTGGCGGCAATCATGGGTTGACCGTCCAATGGAGGCGGTGCCGGACAGGCGGTGAGCCGACATCTTCTTCCACGGTCAATGTGAGCGTGCAAGATGTCGGTGTTGGCCAGTTGGGGTCCGTCCAAGTGGTCGATACCTCGTGGAGCGGCGCCGCGGTCCCATCGAAATCGGTACCTGCCGGTGCAGCGTTACCGAAGCCGCCGGCGCAATCGTCAGTCCAGGCCCCGACGAGAGCCTCGTCGCCAGTGTAGCGGATGGTAGCCGCGATGTCCCAAGTGCCGTCATTGTTGCTGTCACTGCCGCCAATCGCGACGAGTATGGGTCCATACACGCCGCCCCAGGTGGTCGCGGCATCCAACGTGACCAAGGCAATATTGACAGTGCCGCCATGAGCAGGCAGGGCGATGTCGGCTGCGATCCCGACGCCAAGTAGCGTGGCGTTGTTGAATGCGGCGTCGCTGAAACCCGAGGGTTGGCCAGCAATCGGGCTGTCATAGGCCCGCACCTCGAAACGGTAATTGCCCCAAGCAAGCGTCAGCTCACGATTGAACGGGTAGGTTTCAATCGGGTTGCCGGCCCCGGGCATGTCGACGAAGGCCACGGCTTGGGGATTTTCAGGATCATCGATATTTTCGATCAGCAGCCAGACGTGCGCGATATCACCGAGAGCGGCGCTGGATGCTAGCTGCACAGCAATCGCAGTCTCACGCGTCGCGACCGGCGAGCCCTTGGTCGGCGGTGGCGCTTCGACGGGCGCGCCGCAGGCGGCCAAGGCGGCCAGCACTATGCTGAGCCCGCGGCACCGCCGTACTGGCCGCGCATGCTGCCAGCGAGAATAGGCCTTGCGATATGTCATCGTTTTGCGAATCGCCGTGGGTTGGTAGTCACTGTACGGTCAGGAATACGACTTTGGCCAAGAAGCGCCGGGCGGCGGAGGGTCGCAATCTCCGCCGCCCGGCTCACGACAGCTCGCTCAGCAAGGGAGCGGGCACATGGATTAGGGCACAAACTCGCCGTGCGGAATCAAGCTGAAGGTCACGGTGTCTTTGATGGCGGTTGCTGCACTCAGTGTAGACCCTAGGGAGTCCGCAAGACCGCTGCCCGTGACTTCGACGGATACCTGAAGTTGGCAACCCAGAATGCCCGTGTTGGCAGGCATGGCCAAGTCCCCGTCGGGCCCTGTTCCGATCAGGCTGACGCCGCCGCCGCTAACCGAAGCGTTCTCTGGTCCGACGGATGTATTGCAAGTGAAATCGCCACCCGTGCCCCCCCACGTCGTCTCCACGGACAGGCCAGCATTGGTTTCATCCTGAATGTTCTTGACGAGCGTGTATGTGACGACAAAATCTGTGTCCCAGCCAAGCGCTGCCGCACAGGTGCTGACATTGTTGGCGCGGGTGACGGTGCACAGCGGTGTTCCGTTGTCGGCGACACCGTCGTTGTTGGCGTCGGCATACACCGATACCGAGGTGATCACCGGATGGTCGACAAAGCGTGCTGCAACGTCAATCTGCGAGCCGGTCACGGTAACTTCTGTGCCCAGCTTGTGCTGAATCGTCGTGTCATTCGCACCTGCCGTCAGCGACAGCGTACAGGATCCGAGCGTTGTGCTGGACCAGCTCTGCCCGATCGGCCAGACGTTGTTCGTCGGTGTTTGATATCCCGTCGATGTTCCGAATGTGCCTCCGCAGCCCGCGCCGGCCTGGCTCCAGGCTTCGGTCAGTGCGCCTCCGCGTTCGTAGAGAACGCCAGCCGTCAGGGTAACCACCTCACCAGGGGCCGGGTTGGCATTGCTGGAGCCGATGGACAGGACGACAGGCCCGGCCAGACCAGCGCCCCAAGTCGTTGCGTCGCCCGTTGGGACCATAAACAACGCGAGGCTGGCGTTGCTGCTTACGACAAAATTGTTTGCACGCCCGACGCCGACGAGTGTGCCGCCTACTTCAGTAAAATTGGCGGGCGTACCGGTGGACGTGCCATCGAAAGCGCGCGCCTCAAACGTATACGTGCCATTGGCAAGGGAGACACTTCCCGTGAAGGCGCTGTCGGTGCCCATGGTTCCGACCGTGCCGGTCATCTGGACAAATCGGACCTGGGCGTCCAAGGCATCGCGGACCTCAAGCCAGACTTCGCTGATGCTTGCATAGGCGGCGCTTTGTGGCTGGAATCTTACGGTTACACTGTTCTCGGCCTCCGCCGCCACCGGCTTGGCGACCGTAGCGGGTTCGCCGCCGCAGGCCACGGCCATGGCCGCTGTAAGCGCCGCAAAGCCGAAATTACGCAGGATCCTGTGTTGCATGGGTACTCCTCCTTGAGAGCCTGTTACGGACATTCCTCGTCCGTGGGTTACCCTGCGGAGTTTAGCAGGAAAAACAGAGATGTCAAATTACATAAAATCAAATTTGCAGCAATATGCGGCCAAAAGACAATTATTGCGGGTTTACAGGCCTCATTGCTATTAATATGAACCATAGGGTCGGTCCCCTGATATGGCACGCACGGGCGGTGCGGCGTCGACCGTCCAAGTGAACAAGGCGCCCGCGTCTACTTTTCCGAACCGCCGCCAACCGACGGCATTGTTCGGGATTTCGCCAAATGCATGGTGCCGGTAGGCCGGCGTTGTGCCGCTGCCGAGGATCTCAAGCGCCCATGCACTGCCAGCGATCGCGCAGCGTGCATTGCGTTGATCAAAAGGGAGCCAGGTCGGCGCGTAGATTGCCCCAGGTAGCCAGATATTGCTGGTCGATAGCTGGTCCAGGGCCGTCAGGGCCGCTAGGGCGCTGTCCGTGGTGATGACGACTCGGCACGGGCGCCCTACGGGGAGTGTGGGAATGCCCGTAGCGGGGGCGAAGGCTTCGGAATGCCGCGTCAAGGTTGGTATGGTAACCAGCGAGACAAGCACCATTAGTGCCAGCAACGACCGCGTTAGGCGGGGGCCGGCGGCTGCGTCGCAGCGCAGCCAGGCCCAGACGAACGCCGGGGCCGTGTAGCGGGCCAGCATGGGCGCGCCGAACGCACGCAGTGCCATAAGCGTGGCCAGCCATCCTATGACGATCAGCCCGTGGTGGCGCAAATGGGGATGCCGCAGCGCGTTTGCGCCCAGGACGAGCGCAGAGAGAACGGCCAAAACCAGGGCCGCTGCGGGCGCATCAAGCGTGACGGTCCGTACCATCGATTCCGCTTCCTGAAGGACGGCCTGCGCCAAAGGCGGGTAGTCCGGCCGCCCGGCCCACAAGAACCAGACTGTGGGCAGCAGTGTTACGGCTGCCAGCGCGCCGACAGACAGGCGTGCGCGGATCTTCCAGTCACGCTGCAGTACCGCCGTTCCGCACAAGAACGCGGCCGACACCGGATGCAGCAATGCCAGCGCGGTTCCAAACAGGTGCGACCCTCGGGTGCTTACGGCCACGAGCGCGAGCCCGGCCATTGCCGGGCCGAAAGGTCGACCGGCCGCAGCGTGGGCCAGCAGCCAAGGCGAGGCCGCCAACGCAATCCAACCCAGACCCGGCTGGGCGGTCCGCCGCAGGGTGCGCCAGACGAGCAGGCCCGCAATGGCGGTCAAGACAAAGGCCAGCGTACGCAGCCCGGCAACAACGGCCGCAGGGGGAGCGTCAAGCAGCCGCACGGGAACAATCCAGAAGGTCTCACCAAGCCCCTGGCCCAGCCACCAACGATCCGCGGGACGCCAGGCGTTCATCCACTGTAGCCATTCGTCGATCCAGATCGAGGAATAGCCGATGCTTAGCATCCGCGCTACGCCATCTCGCAAGAGCAGCAGCAGTGCCCCCCAAGTCAGCAGGCGGTCGAAATGTTGGCGACGGCCGGGCATGGGCCTATTCTAGCAGGGGGCAAGGGGAGGCCGGGACTCGGCGCCAAGTGGTAAGATTGGTTCATGCCCCGTGCCGTACTCGGTCTTTCTTGCTGGTATCACGACAGCGCTGCCGCCTTGGTCGTGGACGGGCAGGTTGTCGCCGCTGCTCACGAAGAGCGCAGCAGCCGCGTCAAGTTCGATGCGCGGTTTCCGGCCACGGCTGTCGGCACAGTGCTGCGTGAGGCCGGCTGTGGCATCGGCGACGTCGAAGCCGTGGTGCTCGCCGACAAGCCTCTGCTCAAGACCGACCGCATCCTGATGACCGCCCTTGCGCTGCCGCCCGGTGGGCGCCGCATGTTCGTCGGCGCGTTCGGGCCGCGGGGAGAATCACGGTTCGCGGTCCGAGGGACAATTCGGCGGCAGTTGGCGCGTGCTGTCGGTGCGCGTCGTCGGCAAATACCGCCGGTTGCGTTCGTCGCGCACCACGAGGCCCATGCGGCCCATGCGTTTTTCACATCGCCGTACGACGATGTCGCTGTGCTCTGTCTCGATGCGGTCGGCGAATGGAGCGCCATGAGTGCCTGGACGGGGTGCGGGGATGCATTGCAGCCCCTGTGGGAGCAGCGTTTTCCGCACTCTCCCGGGCTTCTGTACTCTGCGGTGACCCGTTGGCTCGGCCTGCGCGCCAACTACGATGAATACAAAGTCATGGGCCTGGCTGGCTTCGGTCAACCGCGTTTTTTCGATGCGCTGCTCGAACGACTCGTGAGCCTGCGCGAGGACGGGAGCTTTCGTTTGGCGCCCGGCTTTCTGGCCGCACTGGACGGCCGCCGTGACGCACCTGTCTTGACGGCGATCTTCGGCCGGCCGCCAATTGCCCCCCCAGGCCCCGATGATCCGTTGGCTGCGGATGTGGCAGCTTCGGTGCAGGCCGTATTGGAAGAGATCTTGCTGCGCTCGGCGCGTGCCTTATTGGCTGCAACCGGAAAACGGCGCCTCTGTCTGGGCGGGGGGGTTGCGCTCAATGGCGTCGCCAACGGGCGCCTGCTGCGAGAGGGCGGCTGGGAGGATGTTTGGGCCCCAGCGGCGCCCGGTGATGCGGGCAACGCCTTGGGGGCTGCTCTGGCGTGGTCTGTGCGTACGCTCGCTACCGGGCGGCCGCGGGGCGATGCGCTGGCCGGTGCGCGTCTCGGCCGCAGCGTAGGTCGGCCTGCACCGTCGGCCGAAACGCTGGCTGAGGTTGCGGCCCGTTTGGCGTCGGGTCAAGTCATCGGGTGGTGTCAAGGTCGAGCCGAATGGGGCCCCAGGGCACTCGGCGGACGTTCAATACTGGCGGACCCACGCAATCACGACATGCGTGAGCACCTCAATCTCATCGTTAAGCAGCGTGAAGGCTATCGGCCATTTGCACCGGTGATGCGGGCAGATGATGCCGCCGAATGGTTCCCGGACGCTACGTCAACCGGCCTCACGCGCTGGATGCTGGCCACGCTGCCCGCGCCGCCTCGTGTGGCCAAGGCGGCTCCGGCAGCGGTGCACGTCGACGGCAGTGCGCGGGTGCAGGTACTGCATGACTTGGCGGATCCGCTGGCGGAGTTGCTCGCCGTCTTCGGCCGACTCACGGGGGTGCCGTTACTCATCAATACCAGCTTCAATGGCCCCGACGAGCCGATCGTCGACGACGAAGCCGATGCCCGCCGCACGGCTACCCGCCTCGGTCTGGATGCGCTCGTGATCGGCAATCAATTGCTGGAACCGTCGTCCTTCGACCCGCCGCCTGCGCCGCTTCCGTCGCTGCGTGTGTCCGACTTCCTGCCGGCAGCTCTCCTTGCGCTCGGTACCGGCTTTCTATGGCCCTCATGGCGGGCAAGCGCGCCTTCGTGGTCACTTGCCGGCATTGGAGCTGCGCTTCTGGTGGCCGCGTGGGCGCGGTTTCATCTGACCTCGTGGCGACGTGCGCGGCGCGGCCTGATTCAGGCCGTGCGCCGGCTCTTTGCCTTGCCGGGGCTGGCGGCCTTGTACTTGGCGTGGCTGATCGTTGTGCTGCCGGTCGGCCTCGTGGGAAAAGCAATTGGCTTCGATCCACTCGATTTGCGTGGGGAAGATACTCCGCGGCGCCCACCGTCCCAAGGTCCGTTTGGGGCGCCCTACTGAGCGGCGAATTGGGGGTGCCGCAGTACCTGGTCGGCGATTTGTTCGGCAGCGACCAAACGCCCATGCGTGCTCCAGTGCGTGTCGTCGGGGAGCCAAAGTGGTTCGGGTCCGCGTTGCGCGGCGGCAAAGGCATCGGTTAGATCAATAAAGGCATCGGCCCCGACGGCCTCGCTTGCCGACCTCAGCCAGCGGCGCGGCCGGTTCGGATCGGCGCCCGTCTTCGATGGCCCGATTCGCGCTGCCACCAACGGGTCAAGCGCCGCACGGTCAGGCACATACACGACCAGCCAGACAAGGCCTCGTTCGGCCGTCCAATTGCGGATTGCCCGCAGCGCCTGGGCGAGCTGCGGATGTCCGTCCGGCCAAACTGGCCCTGTCCAGGCCTTGCGGCCTTCGCGCCACAGCATTTCGGCAAAGGCTGGCGAATACACGCCGGGCAGCGTGCGATCATTGGCCACCGACACCGCAATCCATTCGCCGAATGCCGCGCTGCTGATTTCGGCCCCGGCCCAGTCTGCTGCCGGGGCCGCCGGTGCGCGCAGTGCCAGATGGTCGAGGATGCCCATGATCGCGATACGTGGCCACAGCCAGCCGTCGAAGTGGCGCCGGGTCGGTACGCGGCGCAGCGGATAGGAGCCGGCGACCCACAAATCCCCCACGGCATCATCGAAATCGTTGCCACCGAAGATGAGCTGCACCACGGCATCGCCGGGGGAAACGGGGTTGCCCTTTGCGGCAAGCAGCGCAGCGGCGTCCGCAGGGGACAATCCGCCGATCGACAAGTTGCGGACGCGCGGCGTATTGCCACTCGACTCAAAGACCCGGCGGGCGGTCAAGCGAAACACGTTGGTCGAGGGGCCGCCGGCTGCGCCAAACGAATCACCTAGACCGATCAGCAGTGGGCCGCCGCCACGCTCGTCGGAAGGGCTGCGGACGAGTGCCAGAAAATCGTCGACAGCATCAGGAATCAGCGGCCGCGCCAGCCAGCCGACAACAAGGAACTCGAGTGCGACCACCACGACGACCAGCGACACGAATGTCAGAAGTATCGCGGAGGCGATTTTGCGCAGTGATTTCATCAGAAAAGCGTGTAGACGAACGGTGTAACCAGCGGTCCCTGCGTGACGGCCAAGAGCAGCGAAATCAGTACCAGCATCAAGATCAGCGGCAACAGCCACC
>CAZUAB010000004.1:14618-39111 GCA_964617795.1 uncultured bacterium | reverse complement strand
AACAAGCCGCCAAGTACGGGACCCATAATGATGCCCAGGCCAATGCTGGCGCCGATCAGCCCCATAGCGGCGCTGCGCCGCTCGGGCGCCGTTACGTCGGCCGCATAGGCAAAAATCGCCGGCAGTGCTGCCCCCGCAAACAGGCCGCCCAAAATGCGCGCCGCCAGCAATTCGCCAAAGGTATCGCCCAAGCCGAACAGCAAGAATCCGCCAGCAAAGCCGCCCAGGCCGATCAGCATGGCGGGCTTACGCCCGAACCGCTCGGCGAAGCGGCCCCAAAGCGGCGCGACGACCACACCGATGGCCGCGTAGATACCTAGCAGTACGCCGGCCTGCAGTTCACTCAGACCCAGCATCCGCACATAGAACGGGAGCACGGGAAACAGCACCCCAAGCCCAAACATCAGCAGGAAGGCGCAGAGGCCGAGAAAATACAATGCGCGCGGCAAACGGCACTCCGAGGACGGGTTCAAAAAGGCATTGTAACAGCCGCCACGGCAGTGCGACGATCGGTTACGATAAGGTCATGTCGCTGATTGCCCGCCTCGACCGTGCCATACTCCGCGAAACCGTGGGGCCGATGCTCGCGGTGCTCGCGCTCGCACTGGCCATGCTGGTGGCCAATCGGATCCTCAAGGTCTTGCCGTGGCTATTTGAGGTCCAAGTGCCGTTCGGGGATGTGCTGCAGCTGTTTCTATGGCTGGTGCCGGGTTTTCTGCTCTACGCCATGCCCGTGGCAGCCTGGATCGGCTGGATTGTCGGCTATGGCCGGCTCGGCGTCGATGGGGAGTTGACGGCACTGGCGAGCCTTGCTGTCCCGCCGGGCCGCGTACTGCGCGGTGCCTGGGCGACCGGTCTCGTGTTCGCGCTGTTGGCCGTGGCAGTTGCCCAGTGGGGAGCCGGCCAAGGGCGGTTGCGTTTTCAACAAGAGTTGGCCGATCTGGCGCAGAGTGCCGCCCTGCAGGCATTGCGCCCGGGCAGCACCGTCGAACTTCCCGGTGACATGATTCTGGCCGTACCGTCGGCGCCGTCCGGCCAGTCCCCGCTGTGGATCGTGCGGGATCGTGACTTGGTGATGGGCGCGGCCTCGGCCAGGCCCGCCGCCGATGGCCGCACACTCGAGCTCACCGACGGCATGGCATGGACCCGCGGCGCCACCGAGCCTACCGCCATGTCGTTTGCCCTCGGCCGAATCGAAATCCTGCAGCCGTCACCCGACAAGTCACGCATCGGTTCTCGCGAGATGAGTCTGACTCAACTGCTGGCCAGGCCACCCGAGGACCGCGGCGCCCGTACCGAGCTCCATCAGCGGCTGGCCCTGGCTGGTGGCCTGGCGTTGGCGCCTTTGGCGGCCTATCTGATGGCGCCGCGGCGTTCACGCAGCGGGCGCAGTACGGCCATGCTGACGGCGCTAGGCGGGCTGCTCGTCTACTACGGATTGTTTACGGTCGGCAAGCAAATGGCGCTCCAGGGACGCCTGCCCGTCAGTGTCGGTCTGTGGCTGGCCAATGGCGTGCTGCTGGTCGGCGGCGGGCTGGTCTGGTGGCGGCGCAGCGGGCGGCCGGGTCTGCCATGACGCTGCCACTGCGCCTCTTACGGGACTGGACACGGGTTGTTGCTGGCAGTACGCTCGGCGCCTGGATCGGCGCGTTGCTGCTGTTTCAGGCCATCGACGCCTTCGAAAACCTGCGCGATTACGGTCAAGCCGGCGCGGGCGGTCGCGAGGTGGCCATCTTCTTTTTGCTGCGCTCGCCCGAACTGGCTGTTCAGATTCTGCCGGCAGCTCTACTGATCGGCGCGCTGCTCGGCGTCTTTCGTCTCGTGCGCCACCGCGAAGTCACCGCCGCCGAGGCGGCCGGCCTCCATCCCGGCTGGCTGTATGCCGTTCCCCTGGGCATCGCCGCGCTCGCCACCCTCATTCAGCTCGGACTGGAGAATGGTCCGCTGCCCGCCCTGCGCGCCCACAGCGAGCGCTACGAAGCCGAACACATCTTGCGCGACCCGCTCAAGGCACGCCGTGACGTGCGCTGGGTGCTTGCCGGGGACGCCCTCTGGCGGATCGGCGTCACCAGTCACGATGCACCGGAGCTGCGTTGGAATCTGGAACGGTACGGGCGGGCCGGCACCCAGTGGACCCTGGATCGAGCTGACGGCGTGCGCCTGACCACCTCAGGAGGCTGGCATGCCGATTCAGTCACCCGTGCTGTTTGGCCGCCGCTCACGCTGACGCGAGATGCAGCACTGCCGGCTATACCGTTCCTTCCTGCCGAGTTGCGACCACGCCCCGTGCCGATCGACCAAATTCCGATCGGCGAGTTGGCCGCACGGGCCAGCGACAAGCGCGCCGTGGCCGGCAGTGCCGGCACGCTGCAACTCGATCTGCATCAGCGCTTGTCGTGGCCGTGGCTCAATTTGAGCGTGCTGCTGGCCGTATTGCCGCTGGTGCCGCGGCATGGCCGCCGTGCCTCAACGGCCGTTGGTGTTCTGCTGGCACTGGCCACGGGTATCCTCGGCTGGGCGGCCGTCGTCGCCGGCCAGGCGCTGGCCGCGTCGTGGCACCAAGCGCTGGGCTACTGGCTCCCCCATTTGCTATTGGGTTTGACAGGCGGTGCGCTTCTTGTGCGAAGATGGTGGCAGGGGCGTCCACGCCCTGTCCGGAAGGGATAAGCACTGGTGGCCGGATCCAGTCTCTGGGAGAATTTCTTTCGCCCCAAGGGCGACCGCGATGTCGTAAGCGAGCACCTCGCCAATACGGTCGTGTTCCGCGATTTGGGCAGCCGTGCGCTGCGCCAAATTCGTGAGCTCGTCCACATTCGCGACTATGCCAAAGACGACGTCGTTTTCTTTGAAGGCCAGCCAGGCAGTGGTATGTATACCATCTTGAGCGGCGCTGTACGCATCGTCCTCAACTATGGCCGCGATGGCGAAACCGAGTTGGTGCGCCTGGGCCCGGGCGATTTCTTCGGCGAGCTTAGTCTGCTTGACGAGGCGCCGCGGTCGGCAACCGTGGTGGCCACCGGGCCGACGCGCCTGGGCGGGTTTTTTCGCCCTGATCTGATGGATTTGGTCGGCCGCCAACCGCGGATTGGCGTCAAAATTTTGCTTAACCTGAGCGAAGTGCTATCGGAGCGTCTGCGCCGCACAAACATTGAACTCAAAGCGGCACGTGACGAGCGCAATACCCTGCGCGCCCGGCTGGACGACTGACCCTTGGCGCTGCGCCCGCAAACGCGTTTGAGTCTGTGGGTGGCCGGCTTGGGCCTGGCCGGGTTCGGCGCCTTTTTCCTGATGCTGCAAATCCCGGTACTAAGCATCCCGCTGCTTGTTGCTGTGGCGCTGGGCTATTTGTTGGCGCCCCTGCTCGATCTGATTGAGAGCCGGGGCCGCAGCCGCAACTTCGCCGCGGTATCCGTCAGTTCTGTTTTCTTGGCCACCGTGGCGATCGGCGCCCTGTACCTGCCGGATTGGATGGGCGCCCAGACACGCGCCTTTGCGGCCAACTGGGAAACCGGCTTGGCGCGCCTCCACGAATTTGCCGCCCTTGCCGAAAACCAGATTCGCACCTTTGCCCCATTCGTCGGTCCGCTCAATCTGGAATCACAGCTCGGCGCCAAGGGCGGCGAACTCGGCAGTACGGCCCTGCGCGCCCTGCCGACGATTCTTGTTCAGGCGGTGCTCGGCCTCGTCATGCTGCCGCTGTTTGCCTTCTTTTTGCTACGCGACGGACGACTGGCCAAGCGGGCGTTGCTCGAGGCGATTCCCAACCGGCACTTTGAAATGACGCTAAATATCCTCTGGCGCATCAACCAGCAGGTCGGCGCCTACCTGCGGGGCGTGCTGCTCGAAGCCGGCTTGGTTGGAACAACAGCCTTCGTCATGCTCACCGTGGGTGCATGGGCGACGGGCCTCTCAGCGGTGCTGCCCATGTCGGGTATCCTGCTGATTGCAGCGGTCGTTGGATTGACTAATCTGATCCCGTATTTTGGCCCAGTAGCCGGTGGTTTGACGGGCCTGACCTACGTTATTTTCACGTTTCCCGACAGCAGCATGCTGACTACCGGCGCCGCCGTCGTGCTTGCCGCCGTCGCCGTGGCGCAGCTCGCCGACAATGCGGTCATCGGCCCGCTTGTCATTGGTCGTGCCGTTGACGTCCACCCGATTGCCGTCGTTCTTTTGCTGCTCGTGTTCGGACGGATGTTCGGGCTGCTTGGCTTGGTCGTTGCCGTGCCGGTCTGGGTCGTTGCGCGGGTACTGATCAGCGAAACACGCAGCGCCGTGCGGAGCTACGGCCAGCACGTCATCGATCGACGGCCGGCCTGATTGTTGGCCGACAACCGTGGCGGCTTGTCCAGTAGTCTGCTAGCCTTATAGCCGAGCCGAAAGGAACACCCGATGTCGAATCCCGGACTGCAGGTTGTCGAACAGACCACGGTACTCAAGGCTTCGGCCGATGCACTGTACAAGGTCGTGACCGACTACGAAAGTTACCCGCGCTGGCTGCCCGAGTTCAAAGAAGCCCGCGTGCTCAAGCAGGACGGCGATACGGTCGATGTCGAATTCACGTTCGCGATCCCGCTCAAGAAGATCCGCTATTCGATTCGCGTTGTTCACACGCCAGCCGAATTGACGACGGCTTGGACCTTCCTTGGCGGCGACATCGTCGACGACACGGTCGGCGGCTGGCGTTTCGAAAAGATCGACGATCAGACGACACGCGTGCACTACCGTGCGGGCGTATCCGTCAACGTGCCGATGTCCAAAGGTATCGTCAACCGGGTGGCCAACCTGCTGACCGGCACGACGCTGCCGCGGACCTTCAAGAATCTCGAAGAGCGCGCCCGCCGCTAGTCGTTGACGGACGGCAAGACGCCATCAGGCCGCCTGCTCGATCCAGCGATTGGCTTGGTGCACCCACACTTGCGGCTGCAAATCCTCACCCAGCGCCCGCAGGACGGCCGCCAGGTCCGCGGCCGGTACCCGCAGGCATAGGCCGCAGGGACTTGCAATGCCGCGTGGAGTCTGAGACAGGCCGTGCCGCAAGCCCGCATCGGCCAGCCGGCGGTCGGCCTGCATCACCCTGAACGTAGAACCAAAGACCAACAGCCGTTCGTCGGTCATGCCGGTGCTCGCCGTGGTCGACCGAACATCGCAACGAGTCCGATGCTCATTTCGAATAGCAGTATCAGCGGCACGGCCATCAATACCTGGGTGACGACATCGGGCGGGGTCAGCACCGCACCGACGATAAAAATCACCACGATGGCGTGGCGGCGGTAGCGACGCAGCATTGGCGCATCAACGACGCCCATGCGACCAAGCATAAGTAGCACCAGCGGGGTCTCGAACATAATGCCGAATGCCATCAGCATACGGGTGGCCAATGAAAAATATTCGCGGATCGACAGCATCGGGAGAAATTCCGCGCCGGCAATCTGTACCAGAAATGAGAAGCCCAGCGGGAACACGACAAAGTAGCCGAACAACGCGCCAACCACGCACAGCACACTGCCGAGCCCTACGAAAACGGTCGTCCAGCGCTCCTCGGCGTCCCGAAACGCAGGCTTCACAAATAGCCAGACCTGCATGAGAATCACCGGCATCGCCAGCATGACGCCGCCGAGCAAACCGGTCTTGAGGTAGACGACAAAAGGCTCCGTCAGATTGGTAAAAACGAGGTCGCCCCGATCGGCCGGGATCACCTGCCGAACCGGCAACAGAAGATAGCCGAAGAGCTCTTCGGCCCAAGTATAGCAGACACCGAAACCGACGGTGACGGCACCGACCGCAATCATCAGACGTTTGCGCAGCTCGCGTAGATGCTCGGTCAGCGGCAGCGCCGGGTCATGTGGCGGCGATTCGACGTCACTCACTTGGCTCGTCCCCTGGGGCCTGCTCGGGCTGACGTCGCACGGCTCCGCCAAAGCCATCCAGTGGTCGTTCAAGCGTCGGGCGCGCAGACCCGCCTGCCGTGGCGCGCGTCGCTGGCGCTGCCGTCGGGGCCGAGGGCGTCCGACGCGCGTCTTCGCTCATGCCCACACGAATCTCATCCCGCAGGTTGAGGCTCATGGCGCGCAACTCACGGACCCAACGACCCATCGTACGTGCAAGATCCGGCAGCTTGTCGGGTCCGAGCACGATGAGCGCGAGGGCCGCGATCAGGGTCATTTCGGTCCAACTGATCCCGAACACGCGAGCGTAGCTCCCCGGCTGGCCGCAACCGCGCGGCCCTGCCTCACCTCATTGTAGCAGGCGCTCCGCCGCGCGGCTGCTAGAATGTCGACACCGGAAGGTGGTACGACCTGAACGCGCCATGGATGACCGCATGACCTTTGTCCAATCCGAGCCCTTACGCCGTATTGCCGCCCCGTGGCGGGACCGGCTGGCCTCCCACAACGTCGTGCGGCGGCTGGCCGTATGCGACGCGTCGCTGTGGGGCCCGGCGGCTACGGCGGACGCCGCCATGCGGCTTGGCTGGCTGGCCTCGCCGGCGGCGTCCCGCAGACAGCTTCCGGCCTGGCAGGATGTACTTGCGCGGGCGGCCAGCGAAGGGATCGACCGTGCGCTAGTTTTGGGAATGGGCGGCTCGGCACTGGCCGCCGACATGTTCGCCCACATGGACACCGTCAAGCGCTTGCGTGTACTCGACAGCACGCATCCACGGGTTGTCGAACGGTTGCTGGACGACCTGGGCGCCGGGCGATCGCTGGTTTTCGTGGCCAGTAAATCGGGGACGACCGTCGAAACCCGCCGCCTCGCCGATCTTGCGCGCAGCCGGCTGGCCGCGGCCGAGTTGGCGCCGTCCTCCAGATTCGTTGCACTAAGTGACGAAGATACACCGCTCTCACGGCTGGCCCACGACGAAGGTTGGCGTGCGGCACTGGCCGCACCGTCCGACGTCGGTGGGCGGTTCTCGGTCTTCACCGCCTTTGGGCTTCTGCCGGCTTTGGCCGCAGGCCTCGACGTTGCAGCGTTGCTCGCCGGCGCAGAATCGGCCGTCACGGCCTGTGCCGATCCGCAGAACGGCCCAGCGCTCGATCTCGCTGCCGTATTCGCGCTTCTGGCCGACGAGCGGCGCCCCCTTCGTCTGGCCGATGATCTGGAGGGCACCCGCAGTGCATGGGTCGAGCAGTTGCTGGCCGAGAGCCTCGGCAAAGGTGGCCGCGGCTTGTGGCCCCTGCCGCTTGGCGCCGCGGGCGCACCGAGCGCACCGGGCCTCGGCTTCGGCGTGCCCGGCGAGATTCATCTGCCCTGCGCATCCATGCATGAACTGGGCCACAGCCTGATGTGCTTGATGTGGGCGACGGCCGCCGCCGGCGCCATCCTCGATTTGCAGCCCTTCGATCAACCAGACGTCGAAGCGGCCAAGCGGTTTGCCGCTGCCGCCGAGCGCGGCACGCTCGACGGGACGCTGCCCACGGCGGCAACACCAGAAGATCCAGTCGTCGCGGCGTGGTTGCACGATCGCCGGCGTAGGCCCCCCCGTGTGTTGGTCGTCGCGGCCTTCGTCGATCCGGACGGCCCCGGCAGCAGCGAATTGCCTGCGCTTTGCCGGCGCCTTGCCGAGCAGCTCGGCTGCCCGGTTGTACCGGCGATCGGCCCGCGCTATTTGCACGCGACCGGGCAGCTACACAAGGGCGGTCCCGCCGATATTGCGGCACTTGTCCTGATTGACGACGCGGCACGGGGGCCGACGGCGGGACTCCTGCAAGCGCAGGCGCTCGGTGATGTTTTGGCGCTGCGGCAGGCCGGTCGGCCGGCCTTTGCCGTCTCGCTCGGGAGATCTCCCACGGATGCGCTGCATCATTTGGCGACCATCGTCCGATGAATGTTTTTGCTGCGTCAGCGGCCCCGCGTTATGATCGAAGCATGCAGTACCGTCCAAGATTTGCGCCATGACTGAACGCTCCGCCACACCAGCGCGCCTGCGAATGGGCGTCAAGTTCCAATTTGGCGCCGGTGTATTGGTTGCCGTTTGGTCGGTCGCAGCCTTGATTGCAACACGCGTGCCGGGGCTTTGGCGTGAGGCGCTGGCGATCGGGGCGCCGGCGCTGCTCACGGTCGCCGGCGTTGCCATTGCCGCCTATCGGCTGCGAAAACGAGTCGACACACTGTTTGAAGCCGCTGATCGCTTGGCGCGTGGCGAATGGGAAACCCCCCTCGTGAATACCGGCGCTTCGTCGACGGCAGATGAATTCGACCGCCTGCTGGGCATGCTCGAACAAACCCGCGCCCGCAATGCCGAATTGCTGGCCGGCGTCGAGTCTGCCGCCGCCCGCGTGCAGCGCAGTTCGCGGGCTCTCAGCAATACGGCCCAAGGGCTCTACTCTGACATCTCGACGTTCAGCATGGCGCTTGAGCAAGTGGTCGATGGCGCTGTCGCACAGGCCGCCGAAACGGACGCCATGCAGAACGGCATCGACAAGCTGGCGACCGAAACTGTCGACCATCGCAAGCTGGCCCTCGACACCGAAGGCGACAGCCGCAGCACCCGTACGGCCGGTATCGAAAGCAGCCGCGCGATTACCGGCATCCTCGAACGCTGGGAGGTACAGCTTGCCGACCTGCGCGAGGTGGACCGCGACGTCGGCGCCTTCGAAGAGACCGCACGCGAGATTTCGACCATCGTCGAGGTCATCGGTGAAATTGCACATCGCACGCATGTACTCAGCCTCAATGCCGGCCTTGAGGCGCTCCGGGCCGGTGATCAAGGTACGGGCTTCGTCGGGTTGGCCGAAGAAATCCGTGGCCTCAGTGAGGATACGGCACGACGGGCCGACAGTATTGAGGCGATTTTGGGGCGGTTCCAGAGCAGTCTGGGCCGTTTGATTGATCGCCTACGGACCAACATCCAGGCGCTCGATGAGGGTCGTACGCACGTCGGCACGGTGCGGCAACGGCTGCAAGTGATCATCGACGGCACCGAAGCCGTCAGCGACGGCGTTGTGCGGCTAGCGCGTGCATTTGAACAGCAGGCCGAGCGCATGGCTGTTCTGCGTGCGCAGGCGGGCCTTGTACATCAAACGACAACGAACCACGCCCGCGTGGTCGGTGAGACCGTCACACGCAGCCGTGACCAGATGATTGTCGGGGCCGACGAATTGCGCCACGAGGCCCGCGAATTGGACCGCGTCGCCAGCGATTTGGCCGCACGTGCGGGCAGCGGCAAGGGGCAGGCAGCATGACCGTCTGGCTGACCTTCCCTTGGCAAGACGGACAGGCCGCACTGGCCGTCAGCGAGGTACAAGCCGTCCTCGACGACCCGGTGTACGGCTCGTCGCCATGGCCGGAAGGCCCATGGCGACGTCTGCTGGCGTGGCGTGGCGAACTCTGCCCGGTGATTGAAGATCCCGGGCTCGCCGCCGAGCCCGGCCCACGTGAAGCGGCGCTGGTCCTCGTGCACCACGAGGGTGCGCTGGCTCTGCGTATTGCTGCCCCACCACGCCTTGTCGAGGGCACGGCCGGAGCTGGCATTCTTGAAACCGATGCCGGCCCGCTGCCGGTATGGACCCGAACCGCACTGCTTGAACGCTGGATAAGGAGTGAAGCATGAGTCAGGTACTGATCGTCGATGACGCCGTTTTTATGCGGCGAATGCTACGGGAGATTATCACGGACGGTGGGTTGGAAGTCGTCGGCGAGGCCGCGGACGGCGACGAAGCCATCGAGCAGGCACGCGCCCTCAAGCCCAAACTGATCACAATGGATGTCGTCATGCCAAATCGCAGCGGCGTATCGGCGACGCGCGAGATTGTATCCGAATTCCCCGATATCCGAATCGTCATTGTCAGCGCGATGGGGCAGGAGTCGATGATCCTTGAGGCCATGGAAGCGGGCGCCTGCGACTATATCGTCAAACCGTTCCGCAAGGAAGAAGTCGTCGACACGCTCAAACGGGCCCTTGCCCGCAAGTGAGTACGCGCGACTGGCTGTCGCTGTACCTCAGCGAGGCACGCGATCTGATTGCTCAGGGATTGGAGGCGCTGGCCCTGCCGCTCAATGTCGGGCGAGAGCCGCTGCTCAGGGTTACGCACACCCTCAAGGGCATGAGCGCGACAATGGGCTTCACCGGCTTGGCCAGCGAGTTCCACGCCATCGAAGATCTGGCCGCCGCCGCAGATGAGGCCGCGCCGCTGGTGCGGCGCTGGCAGGCAATCGCCGACCTCCACGATCGCGCAGCCGCGATCGGCAACGATGCAGAGCTACGTAGTTTGGGGCGAGAAGAGCCGCGAGAGCCACAAGCATCGGCCGCGTTGACCTGGATCGAAATTGTCCCACGCGACGACGAACCGATGCCGCGGGCAAGGCTGTTTCAGTGGCACCGCGAGCTCAGCAGCTGGGGTATCCGTGAACTCCTGCCCGAGGCTGCCGTACTTAGCCGCAGCGACGCACCGTTGTCCCTGCGTCTGCGTGCCGACAATGAGCTGCTGGCACGCGTGCAGACGCTGCCGCGACTCGGTGAGTTGCGCATGCTTCCCGAGCCCGAGCGCCCCAGCAACGTCGAATCGATCGGCACGCACAGTCTGCGCATCGACCTGCCGGAACTGGACGCGCTTTTTGCCGAACTGGGCGAACTGCATACCGAGCTTCGCGTACTTCGAGCGACACCGCATGGGGGGCGCGAATGGGAACGCGGCATGCGTACCTCGCAGGGATTGGTCGCGCGTGCACTGCATCGTGCCTCGGGCATGCGCCTTTCGACGCTAGAGCCGCTCATGGATATCTTTACGGCCGCAGCCGAAGACGCGGCACGCAGGCTGGATCGAACCGTCGTCATTTCAAGAGACGGTGACCGAATGCGCGTTGCCCGTGAAGTGATTGAGCGATTGCACCCTCTATTGCCTCACGTCGCGCGCAATTGCGTGGCCCACGGGCTCGAACCCGCGGCCGACCGGCTGGCGGCCGGCAAACCGGCCGCTGGCAGCCTGCGAATTACCGCGGAACAACACGGCGCCATGGTGCGCCTACGCATCACCGATGACGGCCGGGGGGTGGACCAAGACCACTTGGCCCGTCTGGCTGCAGACGCAGGGCTCGATGCCACCCAGCTCGATTCCGGGCAGCTTCACCAGCTACTTTTTCGTGGCGGCAGTTCGCGGGCCGGCCGGGTGGACGAGGTTTCCGGCCGCGGGGTTGGGCTGGCGGCCGTGCGCGAAGCCGTGCGTGCGGCGAACGGCAACATCCGCGCCGACTCACGCCCCGGTGAAGGCTTTACACTAGAGATCGAGCTGCCGTTGCCGCTGTCACTGCTGCCGCTGCTTGAAGTGCGGGTCGGCGCGGCCGTGGTCGGCATGCTGGATGCCGGCTGGTCGGTGCTGCCGGCCTCCGACACGCCGGACCATCGCTTACCGGGCATCCCACAGGGCACGGGCCTGCACCTCGTCCGTCAGCACGCACGGCTGGCCGTCGACGAGGCACGCTCACTGGGTAATGTCTGGGTCCATGCGGTACGGCCACCGCTGTCGCGCATGGAGGGTGTTGTGGGGTTCTTCCTTGACGAGCACGGTCGGCCGGGCTTGGTGCTCGAACCGCTGCCGCTTGCTGTTCCAACCACACCTTCGCTGCGCTTTTGGGGTCGTGGCCTTCAGGCTATCCGTGCCGTGCTGCGGGGCCTCGACAATGCCGTGGCAACGGCTTGGCTTCCCGACCCCGAGCGACCGCAGCGTGCGTGGCAGGTCACCTGGCCGGACAAGCGCCGCGTCGTCCTTTCACTTGTTGATCCGGGGCCCGAAACGGCCCGCCGCTTGTTCGGGTTGCGCGCTGACGACCCGCCAGACGCCATGGATGAGAAGGCCAACTGGATCATTACACGCGCGCTCGAAGGGGACGGGATCTCACACGAGGACCTGATGGCAGGTGGCCCACCGCGGGCGACCGATACCCCAGCGCCGGTCCGTGCCGGATCGCAGATCGACGCCTGTGCGCTCAGCGGCGACGACGGGCGCACGCGCCTCGTCCTTTGGCGTGAGGAGTGGGCCTCGTGAGTTGGCAGCCACATGCCGATCCGGCGGATATTCGTCGTTGCCTGCGTGAATTGGGCTGGCCACAATTGCGATTGGACGCGCAGGCGGACGCTCGCGGGATCTGGCTGCATATGCGCGACGTGGGCCGTGATCGGCCGCCCTTCGGCGACGCGATGACGGCGCTGGTCCTGCATCCCGAACCGGTCGCCGACGCAGGTACTGTGCAACTTGCCCTACGTGGCGGTGCGACGATGGTCGTCACCCGTGCCGTGGCCCAGGCGGCCCTGCCCCTGGCACGCATGATCGGGCGCGACCTGGACGAGTTGCTGCTGCGGCAACGTGGCCGCGCGGCCACTGTACTCCGCTGGCTCGGCGAATCGCCATCCTGGACAACGCCGGGCCTGCTTGGCGAATTGGCGGGTTGGGCTGCAGCCTCGCATGGTGTCTTGGTCCATATCGACGGAGGCGACCTGCGTGCGATGGATGTCCACGGCGAGGGGCCGAACATCGGTGCGGTACTGGACGCTGGTGATCATACGGATCTGCGCACGGTGTCCAACACGGGCCGGCCGCAGTTTATTTTGCCTGATGCGGCCGAGGGCCTACGTGATCTCCTGCAGATTCCGGCGGACGTCGTCCTGCGATCGACCATGCCGATTTTGATCGGAAACCGGGTCTCCGCAATCCTTCGACTCGATTGGCTGGCCGCACCGAATGCGGCCGCGCTCCGTGGTCTCGGGCATGTGAGTGCCGCCATTCGGCGTTTGGGCAGTGCACCGCGTGGGCGCGGACGCCCACAGCACACACAGGAGGAACTGCGGCAGCTCGAACTGGTTTTCAACCAGGTCGGCGACGGCCTGCTCGTTGTCAATCGCGAGGCGACCATTCGCCGTGTCAACCGCCGCCTGCGCGGCATGCTCGGCTATGACGAGGCCGACATGATCGGCCGATCCGTCCTTGAATTCACCGTGCCCGCGGAGCGCAAAGATCTCGTGCAGCGGATCGCACGCCTGCGAATTGGCGACTTCCGTGATCGGCGCTGGCCACTGCAGCTGCTGCGGCGTGACGGAACACCACACCCGTTCGAAGTCGGCGTCGAACCGCTGGCCGGCATGGGCGGATCGGTCATCGTCGTCCTGCACGACCTCTCCGAGTTGCATGCGCTCAACCACGCCTTGGCCGAGGCCAACCTTTATCTTGAGAATGTCATCCAATCGAGCCCAGATGCTATTATTGCGGCGGACCTCAACGGACGAATTTCACTGTTCAACCCCTCGGCGCAGGTATTGACGGGTTGGACCGCTGCCATGCTGGACGAACGGGGTGAGGGCATCGAGCGTTTCTACCCGATCGACGAGGCACGCCGCGTGATGGCCGAGATGCGCAAGGAAGCGGCGGAAGGCGGCAAAGGGCAGGTGCGCAATCTGCGCACCACTTTGATCGCACGAGACGGCCAGCAAATTCCGATTTTGATCAACGCCGCTCTGCTACGCAACGAGCAGGGCAATCCCACGGGCTCCGTCGGAATTTTCACCGACCTGCGTCAGATCGAGGCCATTGAGCAGGCGCTTGACGAGGCACGGCAACAGTTGATTCAGTCCGAGCGCGAAGCGGCGGTGGCGGCGCTGGCCGGGGCGGCGGCGCACCATCTCAATCAACCGCTGACAGCCGTGATGGGCTATGCCGAGCTGCTACGCCGCCGGCAACCGCAAATTGCCGACGACCCTGCACTGGCGCGTATTGAGGACGCCGCCCAACGAATGGCCGAGATCGTACGCGAGATCGGACGCATTACCCGCTACGAGGTCCGTGGCTATGCCGAAGGCGAGCAGATCATGGCGATCGGCGGCGACGGCGACGCCGAAGACTGACCGTCAGGCGCGGCGACGGGCCACGGCGCCACCCACGACCCCGGCCGTCAGCGTACCTGCAAGGCCTGCCAAGGATGCGGGCCAAAACGGGCTCTGCAATGCCGCCGGCCAGTTCTCTGTCGCCAATTGGACGGCGGCCATCCCCAGCCCAACCGATCCGACAAAGATCCACGGGGCCGTTGTTTGTGGCGTACGACCGAGCAAAATGGCGCCGACAGGTACCACAGCGGCGCCGATCAGCGCCTCGGCGACAAGGAACCACTCCTGCGTACCCAAAAGTGCCCAGTAGGCCAGGGGCGCCGCCCCTGCGGCCCACAACAACCACGCCGCAATTCGCCGCCGGCCGGTGCCGCGCAGCGCCTGCGGCACCGCCTCGGTCTCGACAGAAGCGACACCGGCGTGGACCAGCGAGCTTGCGGCCCCGGCCAGGGCGGCCCAAACAGCGGCCACGAGTAGCGCCTGCGGCAGCGGCGGCAAACGAAGCGCCAGCTCAAGCAAGAATACATGCGGGGGTACCGGTGTGGGAAGATGCGCCAGGGTAGCCTCGACTCCCAACCAGAGCGCCAAGGCGCCAAGCAGCAGCGTCAAAAAGGCCGCCCAAAGTCCGGTACGACGGGCTGAACTCGGATCGGCGAGCCCCAGCCAGCGCTGTGCAGCAGCGCCGGCCAGCAATTGCCGCGCGGCAAACAGGCCGCCGAGGGCCCATGCCTGTGGCCCGACCTGCGCCTGAGCCCACCACGATGGCCATAGCGGTACTGAAGGCGCCGTCCGCGGCGCACTCCAAATGACCAGTGCCGCAGCCCCTAAACCGACCAGCAGCATCAGACCGGCCAAGAGGTCGGTACGCAGCACGCCGCGGTGGCCACCAAGCACGACGACCAATGCCAGCCAGCCAACCATGACACCGGCCCAAACCGTGGTTTCACCGGGCAGGAATCCGGCCAGCACCCAGCCGAACTGGCCCAACATGGCAATCCAACCGACTTCAACGGCGAGCAAGGCAACGGCCAAAAGCCGCGCAAGCGCCGGGGCGCCGGCCAGCCGCACCGCCTCGGGTAGGCTACGAGCCCGAGAGAGTCGCAGACGGCGCCCGACCGTCAACGATGCCACCACCAATCCGAACGCCGAACCGACGACGGCAGCCAGCATGTCCAAGCGGCCCGCCGCAGCCATGCCGGCCACAAGCAGCGTACCCATCGCGTCCAGGCCCGTCACGGCAAGACTTACGGCTGTAAGGGCGACGCCAGCCCGGCGCATGTCGACGAAGTAGCGGTCGGGCACCGCGGCGGGAGACGGGCGCCGCATGGCCGCTGCCAAGCCAACGGCAAGCAGGCCGGCAATCCAAGCCGCCGCCAATGGGCTCAAGAATCCCCCGCGAGTGCCGTAACCACGGCATCCAGATCGGGGGAAGCCGCGGTCTGCGGGGTCCAACCGACCGCTTCGATCGCCTCGGCGGTCTGTCGGCCGATTGCGACGTGGCGCAACCGCGGCCAGTCGGCATCGGGCAATGCCACTGCCGCCGCCCGCACCTGAGACGCGGCGGTCCATACGGCGGCATCCAGCCAGTCGCCCTCGAGGGCCATACGCAGCGGCGTCCAGGGCAAAGGACGAACAGTTTTCTCGTGGGTGGGCCGTAAATCGACGCGCCAGCCTATGGCGCGCAAATGTTCGATCGGCTCCCGCCGACCATCGGCGGCGCCGAACCAGAGGATGCGCCCGGGAGTGATCGAGGCAAGACGGTCGACGAGCCCATCGGCGCCATCGCCGCCCTCGGCGACCATATCTGCGACAAGCCCTCGCGCAGCCAATGCTGCCGCAGTCGCACGCCCGACCGCAGCCAGGCGGCAACCGACCCAGGCACGCAGGTCGACGCCAAGCGCCGCCATTTGTCGCCACGTGTGCCGCACCGCGTTGGGGCTCGTCCAGACCAGCCAGTCACCGGGAGTCGGCGAATCCCCTTTTGCGGGCGGCAGCGGCACGATGGCCTGCAATGGCCAAGCCATGACCGCCCAACCGGCACGGCGCAACCCGTCGGCCCAGGCCAAACAACCGTCGCCGTCTTCGTCAGCGGGCCGGAACAGCGCAACCACGCCGCGGCGCAGCGGCGCACGACACGCAGCGCGTGCAGCAACCTCGCCGACAATCCACAAGGCCGGCGGGCGAATGCGCGCGTCGGCGAGCGCGGAGGGCAATTCAGCCAATGTGCTCCGCAATACAGCCTCACCGGGTGCCGAGGCCCAGCGCACAACGGCCACTGGGGCATCCGCAGAGACGCCGGCCGCCCGCAGCCGAGCTACGTTTTCCTCGACCTGCAGAATGCCCATGTAGACAACAAGTGTTCCGGCACGACCGGCCGCGCTCCAGTCGATCTCAACGGTGGGGCCTCCCTGTCTCCGATGTCCGGTCAGTAGCGTCAAACTGGGAGCGCTATCGCGGTCCGTCAGGGGAATTCCAGACCGTGCAGCGGCGGCTGAGGCTGCATTGACGCCGGGCACAATCTCCCAGCCGACCCCCACCGCATCCAGTGCTGCCGTTTCTTCGGCCAAGCGACCGAACGTGCCAGGATCCCCACCCTTGAGACGAACGACCCGGCTGCCATTCAACGCCTCGGCCACAATCAACCGGCAGATCTCGTCCTGCGTCGGATTCGGTCGCCCCGCCCGCTTGCCGACATCGTGAACGCGGGCATCCCAGCGTGCATCGGCGAGAATGGCCGGATGGACCAGCGCATCGACGATCAGAACATCGGCCGCGGCGATCCGCCGACGCCCATCGACAGTGATCCAGTCAGGATCACCGGGACCGGCACCGACGAAATCAACGTGCCCGCTCACCGGACCGAGGCGCCGTCGCGGGCCAGACGGGAACCCAACTCGGTCGCCAGCGCCGTCAGGTCGGCAGGCCCTGCTTCACCTTCGACGCGCACTTCACGACTGCCGTCCTGTGCCCACATGGCCGCCGTCATGGCGATGCGTCCGGTCGCCAGCGGCTCGGCAAGTACGGCGAACGGCAAGAAGCAGTCACCGCCGACCGCCGCCTGAACGATCCGCTCGGCGTCAAAGCAGCGCCACGTATCCTCGTCGTGTGTCGCAGCAACAATCTCGCGTGTGTGCTGGTCTCCGCGGCGCGCTTCGAACGCCAAGGTTCCCTGCGCACACGACGGCAGCATCCAATCGAGAATCTCACGATGTCCGGCCCAAGGCTGCCCAAGGCGCGCTAGCCCGGCCCCTGCCAAAACGACGGCGTCCAAGTCGTGACCAATGCGTCCCAAGCGGGTCGGCACGTTGCCACGAATCGGCACTGCCGTCAGCATCGGATTGCGGCGCTGCAGTTGCAAACCCCGCCGCAGGCTGCCGGTCCCAACCTTGAGTGGCCGCGCCTCGTCCGGCTGCGCACCGAGGCTGCACCAGACATCACGCGGTTCGGCCCGGGTCGGCGTCGCAACAAGTTCCAGTTCCTCGGGCAGCCGTGCCGGCAGATCCTTGCCGGAATGAATCGCCAAATCAATTTCACCGGCAAGGAGTGCATGCTCGATTTCTTTGATGAACAAGCCCTTACCGCCAATCTCAGCCAATGGCCGATCGACGACGCGGTCGCCACTGGTCGTGATCCAGACCCATTCGACCTCAAGCTCCGGGCGCAACATCGACAGCGCCTGCATGGCCTGCGCGGCCTGGGCCTTGGCCAGATCCGAACGGCGTGAACCCACTCGCAATTTCATCCGACCTCCCATTCACCGGCCATTTCAGAGGCCAGCAATCTCACCAACAGGGCCAGCATCTCGTCAGGCTGTTCACGCAGCGCCAGCGCAATCCGCTGCTGCAACCGGCGCACGACGGCCTCACTGGCCGCATTGACGAGTTCTTCAGAGCTACGGCTGCCGCTACGTCGCAGCGTACGTGCGACCTCGGCGGCACGCAACGATTCTAGCGCACGTCCAAGATCGGCAATCAGGGGAACAACGCCCTGCTGTCCGTACCAAATCTCGAACCGCTCGACAGCCTCGGCGACCAAACGCTCGGCGGCCGCCGCCTCATCACTGCGGCGCTGACGATTTTCGCGACTGAGCGCGGCGAAGTCGTCAATTGAGTACAGGAAGAGATCGGCCAACTCGCCAACCGCCGGCTCGACGGCGCGTGGGACTGCCAGGTCGATAATCACCCGCGGGCGCCGTGCCGCACCGCGCAGGGCCGCGCGAACTTCGCTGGCGGTCAGCAGGTGCCCCCCGGCGCCAGCACCGACGATCACCACGTCGCTGTCGGGCATCTCACGGGCCCACTCGTCCCATGGCCTAGCAACAGCGCCATGCTCGGCCGCGAGGGCTTCGGCGCGAGCAAATGTGCGATTGACGATCGTCATCCGGCCAAGTCCACGGGCGCGAAAATGGACGATCGCCAGTTCTGCCATCTCACCCGCACCCAGCACCAACACATGCTTTTCGGACAGAGCCTCAAAGACCTCCTCGGCCAAATCGACGGCGAGACGGGCCAAATTCAGCGCATAGCGCCCGATATCTGTATCCGTGCGGATCCGCTTGGCCACCTGCAAGGTGCGTTGCCCAAGGCGCTGGAGCATGGTTCCGACCGTGCCGTATTCGATGCTCCGTTGGAAGGAGGCCTTCCACTGACCCAGAATTTGCGGCTCACCGAGTACCATCGAATCGAGTCCGGCCGCGACCCGAAACGTGTGCGCGATGGCCTCGGGGCCTTGGAAATTCCGGAGATACGGCGCCAGCTCCTCTGCCGTCAAACCCGAAGCCCAGGTCATCCAGCGCAGCGCATGCTCAATCGCACCCTCACCCAAGCCGTGCGTGAGCACTTCGAGGCGATTGCAGGTCGACAGCAGCATCCATTCACCGCCCACGGGCGCCTGCAACCGTTCGCAGGCCTCGGCGATACGTGATTCGGGCACGGCGAGCCGCTCGCGGATATCGATCGGCGCCGTGTGATGGCTAATCCCGACTACGGCGTAATCCATCAGGCGCCGCCATGCCGCAAAGGGCCGCCGAGAAAGGACACGGCAACGACCAGTACCAATATCGTCACCATGGCCAAGGCCGACAGTGCCATATGGTGACCCGACCACCCTCGGCGGCGGCGCAGCCAAAGGACAGCGGCCAGCGAAAGCCAGGTGGCCCAAGTCGTACCGACGAGTAGCGGGCTGGCGGCCGCCGTATCACTGCGCGCCATGACCACAACACCAAAGGACATCCCGATCGTCATCAGCACAAAGCCTGCCGAAAGCGCGTTCTGCTGCGTGCGGTCAAGGGTCTCGAGGCGCGGCAGAATGCGTGAGCGGGCATGCGCCCTAAGTGCCCGCTCTTTAAGTAGGTAGAAGGCGGCAAACAGGGCGCCGAACACCAGCGTTGCGGCGGCGGTACCGACAAACAGAATGTGCAGTACGAGGATTGGATGGCGCAGGCCGATCGGCTCGCCGGGCTTGGCGCCGAGCACGGCTGCGACGAGGACGGCAACGGTCGCCAGCGCTGCAACCGCTGGTTCGACGACCACAGTCCGCCCTCGGCGGGCGGCAACAAGACCAGCCGTTGCCATGACGATGCCGCCCATAAGCGCCAGATCGGCAGGAATCCGCAGGCCGTCGGCCGCCACACGCTCGACGAGGCCGCCTGCTGCCAAGCCGCTGGCCGTCCACAATATGCCGGCGGCAATTCGCCGCCCCGGACCGCCCACACCCAAGAAGAAAACAACCGCCGTGGCCGACATGGCCGCTGCCAATACCGCTGCCATGCTCATGAATGTCCCCCGCCGAGCGCGGCCACGACATCATCCGGATGACGTGGCCAACCGTTGCGCTGCCACTCGGCAAGGCGAGCGGCCGACACAAGTGCGGCCAACTCGGCCACCATGTGGTCGGCCAAGGCCGCCGCCAAGCCGGGCGCCGCGCCGCCGGAATCTAGCGCCAAGGCCAGAGGGCCATGGCGCCTCACGGCCAGATGGCGTACGTTGCCAGTGCCTAGCGCGCTTGAAACGGGAAGCCCCATCGCCTCCGCCCGAGTCACAAGGTCATGGTCTACCGCTGGGTCGTCGACGGCCACAACCAGCAAACGCCAGTCACCAGCAGGAAACGGCTCTCCGGGTGCATAGCGGCCCTCGACATGGCGGAGGGCATCGGTTCCGGTGAGTGCGGCCAGGCTCGGCGTAAGCGACGGCGCAAGTACGGTTACGTTTGCACCGTCGGCCAGAAGGGCCGCAACGCGGCGCGACGCCACCACGCCACCGCCAACGACAAGAACGTCGCGGCCGCGGATCGCCAAATCAATGATCACGTGGTACTCATGACGGATATTCGGCCCCTCGGCGCTTACCCTACAGTGTACCCGAGGGGGGCCGCTTGAGCCGCCCGGCAGATCAAAACCGCCACGTTGCTCGCACAAAAGCATAATCTTTGTGCGCAAACTGGGCCAACGGCGCCGGATCTGTACCGCTGATCAACTGGACGCCCGCCTGCAGTTGCAGGCCGCGCGGCAGATCGTAGAGCAGCGAAGGACCGAGCCAGGCGTCCCCCTGCGACGCGTTCCACAGGCCGCGCAGCTCGAGCCAAAGATCGATGTCGAAGGGGCGGGCACGGGCCAAGCCGGAAACGGCGACGTTCATGCGACGAACCAGATAGAGGGGTTCGTCAGTCAGAAAATGAATCCCCAAGCCAGTCAGCGACCACAGAAAACGCTCGCCGCCCAAACTGTCGATGCCGGCCGCAACCTGCAACGACGGTGCGCGGACCACCTCGAGCGAAGTATTGTAGACGGCCTGCTGGGAAAGTACAGCGAGTTCGCCGCGCAGAGTCAGGGAACCGATCGCACCCGCCACGTCGCCGCCAGCCATCAGCATGCGCTGCGGCTCCTGTGTGTAAATCGGCTCGTCGCGAAGGATCTCCTGTACCTCAAGATTCATCAATGTCTTGAGCGGTGGTTCCGGCTGGGCCAGGACATACTCGCGGAATTCGCCGGAGAATTCCGGCGGTGAAAGGTCTTCGAATCCCCAATAGACGTACAGATCGAAGTCAAAACCGGGAACCTTGGGCGTCACACGCAGCGCCAGTTCCGGCTGGGTGAAGTCGTCCCGCGGCAGTTTGACCAAGCCTGGGTAGACCTCCTGCCGCAGCGCCTGATCGACAAGTGGGAAATCCTCCAGCCCGCTCAAGTCACGCACCGCCAGTGGACTCCACGCCGAGCGTGAGGCCGGCAGCCGTGCACTGCGATAGAAGGGGATTAGGATCGCCTCCAACTCGTAGCCGTCGCCGTAGCGCGTCCAGCGCGCCATCGGAATTGGCAGCTTCTGGAACTCGTCTTCGATAAAAAACAGCTCGCTCAGATCTGTGGGATTCAAGATGTCCCACACGGACGGCACGCCGCGCCCCCAACGCCGCAACTGCTGGCCGATTGACAGCTCCCAGGCGGGGCGCTCAATCGTACCGACCGCCTCCCATAATTCGGGCTCGAACGCGGCTTGGTCGGGGGTATCATCTTCGAGCCAGTGCCGAGCCACGCCCGACACTCGCACGCGCCAGCGGTCCCGCTGCCGAGCGTCGGTCTGCAAGAGCGCCTTTGAACGCCAGGCCCAGATCCCCTCGGAACCGACGGTTGCACGGTCGTCCACCAAGTCCGCCTCAAAGCGTGAATGAAGGACGCCCGACACCTGCGCTTCGATCGCCGGCGGCCCATCCGATGCCGTATCGCCACCAAAAGGATCGAAGGCGGCGGCCGGTGTCGCCGCAAGCATTGCTGCGGCCAGTGCGAGCCGAAATGGCGCGGCCGCACCTCTCACGTTGGGCTCAGCCCTTCTTCATTTCACGCGTGGTAAAGACGCTGTCGGGGATCTCCAGATTGTTGCGCTGCTGCAGGATTTCGAGTACCGTTGCCGACTTGCGACGTACGTTTTCCATCCGCGTGCGCACCGCAATCCAGAAACCATCGATCTGCTTGGTTTCTTCGACGGTAAGAACTTTGAGCAGACCTTGCGCGTCATAAAACTCAACCCGCACCGGCAACAGGATGTCCTGCCGAATCGTCTGCACAACCTTGGCATAGTCGCCGTCCTGCGGCTTTTGGGGTGTCGACACGATCACCCAGGCGGGCTTGCCATCCACTGACACATCGGCCTCGCGCACGCTCGTCCACGTGTCACGATCAAGACCTTCGAGGTCGGCGAAGGTGAAATCGGTGCCAAGAAAGCTCTGGTTTCGATCACCGCCGGCGATGCGCTTGGGCTCGCCGCGCAGGGCGGGCATGTAGAGGAATTGCTCGTTGGCCGACCCTTTGTTTTGTCGCACCAGCAGCGAGACACCCTTGACATCGGCGGGCGCCGTGAACTTGAGCAGACTGCGCGCGCCCTCGGTATCGGCGCGCTTGGCGAAAATCTCGACCGAGCGTTCCTTGCTGAACTGCTTGCCGCCACGTTGCTGAATCAGCGTCATCTTCATTTGAACCGCGCTCGAGTCGGGCGTCGGTTGCTTTTCGAGCCGCTCAATGATCTGATCGGCGGTTTCTTCGGCCACAGCCGGTGCGGCAGCAAGCAAGGCGGCAAAGAGCGGCAGGGCAAGGCGCTTCATCGGTGTGTCCTTTCGTGGAGCATGCATGCAAGAAAAATCAAAGATCGCGGGGATCAAGGCGGACGGTATCGGGCGGCACAAGTTGCCAACGGTCTTCAATTTCGCGCCAGCGCAATTCACGTGTGGTACAGCGGGGGATCCACCCGTACCAGCGCCCGCAGGCCCGCGCGTCATAGACGGCAAAACCAAGATCATCGTCAATGTCGACCGGAGTTAGGGTGAGGCGGCGGATACGCCCGTCCGTGATGCCGGCGCCACGAACAGCCGCAACCCAACCGAGCAGAAAGCGATCTCGCCCATCGTCGTCAGCAAACAGCGGCGAAAGTGCATCGCGAATGTAACGGTGACGGATATCTTTGCCGCCGACGGCATCTTGGAAGCGCAAGGCCTCGGCGGCCAGCGCAGGCGGCACCGTCGCAGAGACCGCGCCAACCACTGCGGGGGAGGCAAATAAGACAAGGGCGGGCAGCCATTGCAGGACGCGTTTCACCCTGCCCATGCTACCGATTGTCGGCGATGGCGGCAACGCCGCGGAGGTTGTCGACTCGTCCCAGCACGAACTTGAGATATCGCCCCTCGGGAAATGACGTCAATTCAGGGTGATCCACGCCGGGGCCGCGACGCTCAAGAATCTGCAGTTGGCGGCCGGCGGCCGCGACACCGGCGGCAAATACACCCTCCAGATCGGGAAAGTCGATATGCGAAGAGCAACTGGCCGCGGCGACCAACCCATCTTCGGCAACAAGTGATGCCGCCCCCTGCAGGAGCCGGCGATAGGCCTTGAGTGCGGCCGGAACACTGCGTGCATTGGGGGCGAAGCTGGGCGGATCGACAATGATCAGATCCCAGGAGCGACCGGACGCAACCTCGACCGCCAGCCAGTCGAACGCATCGTCGGCCGCAAAGATGTAGTCATCCGGATCCAGTCCATTGAGCTCAAAATTACGTTTGGCGGCCGCCGTAGCCGGCACGCTGATATCGATACTAGCGACGGCTGCGGCGCCGCCAAGCGCGGCTGCCAAACTGAATCCGCCGGTGTATGAAAACAAATTGACGACGCGGCGGCCGCGCGCCAATTCAAAGACACGCCGACGGTTTTCGCGCTGATCGAGAAACCAGCCTGTTTTTTGCCCTTCGACGACATCGACCTCCATACGCCAATGCAATTCGCGCAGGCTCCACGGAGTCTCGGGAAGACTGCCGAACAGCATTTCGGCGCGTGGGCCATCGCTGTTGCCGCGAGAACGGCGGTGGACCAGTGCCCGCACACCCCAATCGGCGGCCCGCGCCTTGACCAAGGCGGCCAAGATGGGCAGGCGGGCGATTGCCGCGGGTCCGTCGCTGCGCACAACCCAAACCTCGCCATAGACGTCGAGTGCCCAGCCCGGGGTGCCGTCGGCCTCGCCGTGCAACAACCGCCACGCTTCGACTTCGGAGGGAATCAGCGCACGACGCAGCCGCAGGGCGCGGTCAATGCGCTGCTCAACCAAGCTTGCGTCGGGTGGTATCTCGTCATCAAGACTCCAGACGCGCACCGCAATCGGGTGTTCGGGATCCCAGATTCCCCAGGCGACGAAGCCATCGCGATCAACGACGCGCACCGCTGTGCCGGCCGGCAACCCTGGCGCCGACGCAACGGCGTTGCGATACAGCCACGGGTGACCATGCCGTACCGCCTGCCGAAGCGGACGCAGCAGTTTCAAATCGCGCACGCTCATGGCAGCGGCGTCGGAGGATAGCGTCGAACCAGTTCGTGCGGATCGGCGCCTAGGAGTTGGAAGCGTGCGGCCAAGCCCCAATTGCGTACCGTTCGCCGAAACGGCCCATCCGCAAGCCAGCGACGGGCATCGGTGCCGAGTTCGTACGGCAGCAACTCGATGCGACGCCCGGCCGTACGAATGCGGCGTGCGATTTCGATGTCTTCCATCAACGGCCAATCCGGCACACCGCCAACGGCTTCCCAGAGGGTACGGCTAAGGAACAGGCCCTGATCACCGTAAGGGATACCGGTCAGTCCGCAGCGAATGGCGGTTCCCAGTTCAATCAGCCGCAACCGGGGATCCGCATGCTCGATGCGCAGACGAAAGGCGCCGG
>CAZUAB010000004.1:0-14608 GCA_964617795.1 uncultured bacterium | reverse complement strand
GCCGGCATTGCCGCGGGCCAATATGGCTTCCATGGCCGCCCAAGGCGCCGTATGTACGGTCGCGTCAGCGTGGAGGATCCAGTAGGCCTTGCCTTCGGCGGTCGCCGCGGCGGCCGCGATTTGCCGTCCCCTTCCGGCCGCCGTTGAGACCACCCGGGCGCCGGCGGCCGCCGCCTCGGCGACCGTAGCATCGACGCTGCCGCCGTCGGCAACGACGACCTCGGCGGCGCCGAGTTCACGCAGGCGCGTGACGAGCGGCCCGACCCGCCCAGCTTCACCGAGCACCGGCATAAGGACGGACCACTGCACACGGGGCACTTGCAACATTGGAGGAGGCATACCCCATGGTCCCACGCAAGGAGCTGCGCCGCCAACACGGCGCCGGCCCCGGGACGCGGGCATCTTGACAGGGCGCGCCGGATGGGGGACGATGGAGACATGCGCGGACTCCGTCGCCTCCTGTTGTTGTGCCTCGCCGCCGCCCTGGGCGGCCTGACGGCATGCAGCGATGATATAGACGAAGCGGCGCTTGCCCGCGACGCACTTCGCAAGTCCGTCGTGCCCTACCTGACGGCCGGCTACGACCCCGGTATCGGCGGTGTCCGCATTGGCTGGCTACCTGCCCCCGTCGCGCCGCGCGGCTACGAAGTACGTCGCATCGGCCCACTGGACTTGGCCACTCCGATTAGCGAAGCCACGGTCGAAACCACGGGGATCGTGACGATTGGCCCCGAAGCGCTGCTGCACGAAGACCTCGACATCGTGCCGGGCAATCTGTACGGCTACTCCATTCTCGTCGACGGCTCTAAGGTTGAAAGCCATGTGGCGTGGGTGCCGGTGCTGTCGGAATTCGCTGGCATTCCCGTCGCGGCGCCCGAAGTGGATGAAGCCTGCAGTACCGCCACCGACCCTGCGCCTTACCACTCCATCCGACCGGCCGACCCCGCCCGCCCCTACCCCGCCGCGGCCTCGGCAGGCGTGGCTTGGCAGGCGCAGCTAGGGGACCCCGCCGTCGGTACGCTGAGCGTCGGCACGGTGTCCGCTGGCGGCGCGCCGTCGTTTCCGTCCTCGGTGACGGCGGGTTTCATACGTGGCTGCGAGACGCGTGATCTGCTCTTCGATGCGCGGCCCATTGCCGGCACACCCTACGCCGTACGTGTGCGCGGTGTGCTGGACCAAGTCCCGTTCGACATCAACTATCCCAATGACGCGGCCGAAGAGCGCGTCCGCCTGGACGGCGTTTCGCCTGAACCGGGCAAGATCCTGCGGCCCGGTTGGCACCGCTTTGACGCCAAGGCGTCTTGGCGTATTCTTGATCTGCAGACACGCCAATTGACATGGCTGCTGATCGGCCACAAAATTGGCGGCGGCACGCGGATTCTCGATGCACGCCCGGTGACGCTGAGCGCGCTGCAGGGCAACGACACCGCCACACTCAGCGCCGTAGTAACGCCCGACCTCTATAAGGTAACCTTCGCCGCCCGCTTCACGATCGAGACCCCCGATGCGGTCTGGATCGAGGATTTTGTGCAGTATGCCGTTGTCCCCTGATCGCCTCTGCATGGCCTTGGCCGCCTTGACCTTCGTCGCGCCGCTGGGCTGCGGCGGTGAAGACGTGCCGCCACCCGCAAAGCCGTCCGCAAGCCCGATGGCGCGTGCGGGAGAAATTCGGCTGCTACCGCCCGGTGCGGTAACGGCTGATGTCACGGCACGCGGTGAAGTGGAGCTGCGCTGGCTCGATACCAACAAAATCGAAGACGGTTACCTGCTTGAGCGGCGGTTGCCGGATGCCTTTGCCTGGGCGCCGGCGCAGAACCTGCCGGCCGACGCCTCAAGCGCCACCGACGCCGAGGTGCTGCCGTCCCGAACCTATTTTTACCGCGTCGTCGCGCACTCCGGGGGCGTCACCAACCCTTCACCGGCCATTCGCGTCACCGTTCGAGACCTGATTCCACCATCAACCGAGGTGATCTTTCGGCCGCCGCAAATCACTTCATCGCGAAGCGCCGTGATTGTGTTTCGCGCCGATGAGGGAGCTGCGACCTTCAAATGCAGTCTCGATGGGCGGACCGTGCCCTGCCAGACCGGCCTCGAATGCTACGCCGATGAGAGCACCTGCCAAGGCCGTTTTTCTGCCGGTGGTTTGGCCGAAGGTGAGCATGTGTTTTTGGTGCAGGCGATCGACTTGGCTGGCAACGTCGACGCCACCCCGGCATCGGTTAGCTGGTTCGTCGACAACACACCGCCGCAAATTACGCTCGGTACCCGTCCGGCGAATCCCACCGCCAGCAACACGGCCGGGTTTACCTTTGCGGTCGACGAAACAATGGCCACCGTCACCTGTCAGCTCAACAGCGCACCGCCGGTACGCTGCCTCAACAACTTCACGGCCGACCTCGGCTTTGCCAGCGGCACGCAAGCCTTCCGCATTACCGCAGTCGACCTGATCGGCAACACGTCTTCGCTCACCTATGAATGGCGCCGTGATACCAGCCCGCCGGCGATTGCGTTCCGGACATTCGAGGGCGTCAGCATTACAGCTGCCAATGCGCTGTACGTGCAGTCGCGGCCGACCGTGACGATCGGGTTCACCGCCACCGATGAAATTGCCGGCAGTATCGTCGACTTGCAGTGCCGCCTGACGACCCCCGCGACCCCTCCGGGAACGGGCGTCTTTGCGACCTGCCCACCACCGCTGGCCAACCCGAACTGCGGCGCATCCTGCGAAACCGCCATCGCTGTCCCCGCCGACGGAGACGGCACCTACGCACTGGAAATCTCAACGGTCGACCAACTCGGCAATCGCACCTGGCCGATCCCGCCGCTGCACCGCCTGACCTGGACCTTTGACGATACGCCGCCGGCCGTCAACTTCATCCAGCAGCCGGATGCGGTAACGGCCACAAGCTACCTTCGTTGGCGCTATGGCAGCGCCGAGCCGATCACCGGTTATACCTGCAGTTTTGACGGCACGCCACGTACCTGCACCAACCCAACCGACGTACCCAATGTGGCCGTCGGCGGCCCGTACACGTTCGAAGTCACGGCCTGGGATCGGGCCGGCAACGGCGGCACCATCGCGTCCTCGACGACGGTCGGCTACCCAACGTGGACTCAGGATCCGACGCTGGCCGGCGGGCCTTTCCTGCAAATTCTTTCCGGCGACTGGTCGGCCACCGGGGGAAAATTTCGCTGCTTCGCCAAGCCTCCCGAGCAGCCTCGGATCTACGGTAACTGCCCAGACTTCACTGCGTGGCCGGCAATCCACTACGACACCTTCGGCGGCAGCTACTACGGCCGAGTGGCACTGCGTTGGCAATTGGACGGCAGCGGTACGGTATGGCCGCTTGGCCCAAATACAAGAATCGATTCGCTGCCCATTACACGCCCGGATGCCGATGAGGCCTACCCGCCGCCCCATACAGGGTGGACCGATGGGAATGAAGGCGACCATCTCCGCTACGAGGTGCATATGACCAGCGGCTGGCTGGCGCCGTACCTGCCGCTGCCGTACCCGTCGGATCGGCTCGATTTTTCGTGGGAGGGTATTGACCACCTGCTGCTCCGGCACGCCCATCCGCCACGCGGACAGATTGTTACGCCCGATGCCGAATGGCTCGTGCGCGTGCTGGTCGATGCTCGTGCGGTCGACACCACCGGCCAGACCAGCCTGCAACTGCGCGCCGTGGCGCCAGAAGGCGACGTCGTGGGCGAACGCGCACTTGCTTGGCCGAACATGTTCTACGGAAACCACGTCAGCGCCGTGGCCGACCTGCCCTTGCGCCCGCCGTATTGCAGTGGCTGGTTTGAAGTCCAGGCCGCGGCCCTGCCCGGCTTCACGGCGCCCGCCCGGGCAGCAGACAACGACGAGAGCGTGATCCGGATTCCGGTGATGGCGTCGGGCAGCGGTGACGACACCGGTGAGCCCAACAATGCGCAAGGCCAGGAAACGGTGCTTGGGACCGCCCCACTGACCGAAACGAACCGGGTGTTTGCCGACGAGGACTGGTACCGGGTGACGATCCCGTCGACCGGCAATTGGACGGTGCGCGCCGAGGTGCCGGGGAACTACGGGCAAAGCATCACCGTCGCCGTCCACGACGCCGGAAACCCCGTGGTGATCGACTCGGCCAGTGGGACCAATGCGGCGACACGTACGATCAACGCATTGCCTGCTGGCGACTACGACATTCGCGTCTACAGCGGCGGGGCCTATCCGCCCTGCCGCCGCTACCGGCTCAGCGTCACGAACTGACGAGCGGATGCCGCCACGCGGGCAGCCCCAAGGGCGGCTCCGCGCGGCCCCCGATTAGGCGTAATACTTCTCGAGCTGCTTGCGGGTGCCGATCAGGCCGAGTTGCCGGAACAGCAGCTCGAACTTGGCCTCCAACTCGCGCAGCATCGGCCCCGTGGTCGCTTCGTCCAACGACCAGAGCTCGCGTTTGAAGGGGGCAAACCCCTTTTTGCGGGTCTTGTAGTAGAACTGCTCGTCGGTTTGCCCAGCCTTGCGCTCGTCGGCACAGTTGGCCGCCAGCCAGGCGTAGATCTGGTCCAGCAGTCCCTTGGGCAGATGCGTGTAGATGATGTTTTGAAACTCGGTGGCCAGATGGATCTCGGCCGTTTCGGTAACGGGGAAGCGGTCGAACATGTCCTGCGGCAAGGTCGATGCACCGTGCTGCACAGCGCCGGCCAGACCGTACTTGGTACGGGCGACACGGCTGAGATTGAGCAAGGTGTCGAAATCTACGGCCACATCCTTGATTGAGCCGTCGGGCAGCACAACGCCGCCGTGCTCGGTGCCCGTTTGCACACTGATCTTCGAAATGCCCTTCATCCCCGCTGGCAGCGCAGCAACATAGCCGTCCATGTAGGCTTCGAGTTCTTCGACGGTCGAGTTCTTGCCGCCGACTTCGCCAATTTCGCCTCCCAGTGAGATCGTTACGCCCGCCGGCTCGATGCTGCGGGTGTGGCAATGCAAGTCGGCGCCAACTTCGTAGTTGAGTCGCTGTTGCTCGGCCAGCGTCGACTGCGACAGATCAACCAATGTCGAGGAGTCGAGGTCGATGTTGTAGAATCCCGCCGGTACGGCCTCATCGATCAAATCCTTGACGGCCTTGACCTCGGCCGCTGCGTCGGCGGAAAATTTTTTGGCGTTGATCTGGAAATGGTCCCCCTGAATAAACACCGGGTGCGGCCAGCCCTCTTTTACGGCCGCAGCCATGATGCTGGCGGCGTATTCGCCGGGGCGCTGCTCGGTGTAGCCGATCTCACTGCGGGCGATCTCGAACAGCACCGGGCCGCCGTTGATGCGCTTGAGCACCCGCAGTACGGCACGCGCAAAGTCGTAGGTCATCGTGCGGATGTTGATTGCCGGTACTGTGAAGCCCTTGAGCTCGCCGCGCCCCATGGCTTCGTAGAGTGCCTGGATGCTGGCCGGCCCGCAGCCACGTGCGTCAGCGGCCCTGCGAATGGACGCGCGGGCCTCGTCACGCACGGTCGCGTCGGTGGCAAAGGTCGAAGTCCAGACCAAGTCGTCGATGTGGTCCACAAGGTTGGCCACCGCTCCGGGGCCTAGGGCGCTACGCAGTTCTTCGACAGACGTATACACGGTGGCCATGGACGGTTCTCCTTCACAAAAAAAACGGGCGTAGGGGATGGGCATGCACGTGCAAGCCCGACACCTACATGCTAGCAGAATGCACCGAACCGCGCCCGGCTTGTAGGGGCTCCGGCTGCGCCCGAATTACCGACGATCCCTTCGCGCAAAGGCCGCAAATGGCCGTGCGCGAAGCAGCATTGCCGGTAGTAGTGTGAGATCGGCCAAGAACGCAACGACCAAAACCACACCGACCAGCGCACCGAACTCATAGATACCGCGGAAGCTCGACATCATCAGGACGGCAAAGCCAGCCATCAGCAACAAGGTCGTCCAGAGAATACCACGACCGGCTGTCCGTACCGATGTGACAACAGCCTGCTCGGCTGTTCGGCCGCTGCTCCGCTCTTGGCGATAACGGGCCAGAAAGTGGATGGTATCATCGACGGCAATACCGAGCGCCACGGAAAAAATGATGCCCGATGCGATACGGATGCGCCAACCCAGCAGCGCCATGACGGCCAGCGCAATCAGCAGCGGCAGCATGTTGGGGATCATTGAGACGAGGCCCACTCTGACGCTGCGAAACAACAAAGCCATCAGCACGGCGATGATTCCGAAGGCCATGGTCACACTGGCAATCAGATCACGTATGATGTTGGCAACGGCGCGGTTGGCGATCAGACTGGAACCCGTAATATGCGCCTGTACGCCACGATCCGGCGGGAAGGCTGCGGCGAGGCGAGCCGCCAAATCAGCCTCGAATGCAAAGTAGGCATTCAGCCCGTAATCGTAGCGCATGACCTGCACGTGCATACGGCTGTAATCGGGCGTGACCCAGCGCCAAATCTCTTCGCTGCCGCCGGCCTCGTAGAGGAACAGTGCCTGCGCCAACTCGGTCGCGTCCGTATACAGCGCCGGGGCGCCGTTGAGAACGCGGTGCAGTTCGCGCACGAGATCAAGAAACGATCCGGTACGAGCCACGATTGGCTGCGTTTCGAGCCAAGTCTCAATGTCGGCAATGCGCGCCAGCAGGGCCGGATCCCGAAACGCATCCGCATCGCCCGTTAAGTCGATCTCGACCGGCAATATGGCGAAGCCGTGGTCTTCGGCAAAGTGCTGTGCGATACTGACCGGATCGTCCGGAAAAAGCTCCTCCATGAGCGAAGAGTTGCGCTCGACCCCCAACGCCAAAATAGCGGCGGTCAGGGCCACAGCCAGCCAACCGGCAATCACGATGCGCGGGAAGCGGATCGGTACGGACGCAAAAGCAGTCAACAGACGATCAACGACATCATGATGCTCGGCGTCGCCCTCATGGCCCCGCACCGGCAAGGGACGGAAGCTCAGCCAAAGAGGCACCAGCGTTACGGTCACGCTCCAGGCAATCGCAACCCCGATGGCGGACCAAAACCCAAAGCGCACGATGATGTCGACCTGCGCAGTCATCAGTGAGCCGAAGCCGACGGCGGTCGTTGCGCTGGTCAAGAAACAGGCGGCGCCGATTGTCGCGGTGGCGCGGTCGATCGCCTGCTGCGGCGACGCCCCGTGGCGGCGCTCCTCGAGCCAGCGTTCGAGCATGTGGATGGAGTCAGCAACACCGATGACCAGGATCAAGGTAGGAATGGTAAAGCTGATGATATCGAAGGCTGTACCCGACAGCACCATCACCGCGACGGTGGCTGCCACCGAAATACCAACGCTGGCAAGCGGCAAAAGGGCGCCGTCGATGCTACGGAACAGGAACAGCATGACGAGGATCAGCACGGACAGCACGACGGGCATAAACTTGAGCTGGTCGCCCTGCACACGCTCGATATAGGCGCGCTCAGTACCAGGAATGCCGACCTGCTCGATCCGCACCAACGAACCAGCAGCAGCCAAAATTTCGTCGATTTCAATCAACGAGGGGCGCATGTTCTCGGCACCAAGTTGATCGCCGTCAAAACGCACCAGAATCGCTGTTGTGCGCCCCTCTTTACCCATGAAAAACTTATTCAGAAGCGCAGACGACTGTGCGATTTCGCGGGCCCGCTCGGCCGCACCGACGGTGACCGGCCCGGGACCAACAAGCGGCGCGCCGATCAGGCTGTCACTGCCGGTATTGAGCACGGGCACCGTGGCGACGCTTTCGACGGAGATCACGTGACGCACACCGCGAATACGCTCGGTGAGATCTCGCAGCAGCGCCAAAATCTCGGGGGCAAAAATGTCGCCCTCTTTCGGCTCGACGAGCAGCATCTGGAAATTGACATCCTGGCCGAAGACATCCCAGAACGCCATCAGATAGTCGATTTCGGGATCATCCGAGGCGAAAACCGTCAGCGGGTTGTGCTCTGTACGGATCTCGCGCGCCGTCCAGACCGCCGCGCCTACAAAGACGGCGAGCAGAAGGGCGACCGGCCCCCGGAATCGTTGCAGAAACCCGGTCCAATGTCCCCACGTCATACGATGCGCGCCGCGATGGCCTGCCAGATTTGGTTCAGGTCGGCCGGCAACTCGACCGGTCGATTGCCGTGCGTGGCGCGCACGTCGTCCAGCGATCCTTCGTGATACCCAACCTTGAATTCGGTAAACTTGAGCCCGTGCGCCGTGGCCACGACCACCACCCGATCACCGGGGCGGATCACACCCTGCGTCCGCAACTGTTCAAGCCCGCCCAGTGCCACCCCTGTATGTGGGCAGGCATAAGCGCCTGCGCGATCCGCGCGGGCCGCCGCATCTGCAAGCTCCTGCTCACCAACCGACACCGCGATACCGTCAAACTCGCGCAGAATACGTACCGCCTTGTCGAAGCTGACCGGGTTGCCGATTTGGATGGCATTGGCCAACGTCTTTTTCGCCTCCTGGGGTACAAGCGGCACCCAGCCTTGCCGGTAACTGACGGCCAAAGGATCGGCGCCGGCCGTCTGCGCACAGACGATCCGCGGGCGGCGCGGCAGCAACCCAGCCGCCTCTAGGTCCAGAAACCCTTTGCCAAGCGCCGAAACGTTGCCGAGGTTGCCGCCCGGCATAATCACCCAGTCCGGCACCTGCCAGTCAAGCTGCTGAACGATTTCGTAGGCGACGGTCTTTTGCCCCTCAACACGCAGGCTATTCATGGAGTTGGCCAAATACAGATTATGTTCGGCCGTGATCTCCTGCACCAAGCGCATGCAGCCATCAAAATCCGTATTGAGGCTGAACACGTGGGCGCCGTTGGCGAGCGGCTGAACGAGCTGTGCCGTCGACACCTTGCCGCGCGGCAGCATCACGATGGTTGGTATTCCCGCTGCCGCGCCATACGCAGCCAGCGCTGCTGAGGTGTCACCGGTCGAAGCACAGATCATGGCGGGGATGTCGGCGCCGCGCGCCTTGAGCTCGGCAACCATCGAGACCAGCACCGTCATGCCGAGGTCTTTAAAGCTGCCTGTATGCGACTCGCCGCACTGCTTGATCCAGACGTCTTCGACGCCGATCTCACGCCCGTAGCGATCGGCATGCCAGAGGTCACTCCCACCTTCGTAAAAACTGACAACGTTCGCCGCATCGACGGCGGGCATCACCCACTCGTGTTTACCCCACACACCGCTACCCCACGGCCGCGGATTGCGCCGCCACCGCCGCTCGAACAAATCCTTCCAGCCGCCCTCGGGCGCCTGCGTACGCCACAGATCGCGATCATGCTCGACTTCCAACAGGTTGCTGCAAACTCGACAGCGCCAGATGATCTCGTCGATCGGATAGGCGGCGGCGCAGGCGGGATCGATACAGCGAAATTGGCTTTGAAACGGGCTCATGCGTGGCTCCTTGAGCGGGAATATCAGTGACGCGCGGTGCGTGGTTCGAGGTGGGGCGTGGGGTCGCGCGGAGCTTTTCCGCAGCGTAGCTCGAAATGCAGATGGGGCCCACTCGTACGGCCGGTATTGCCGACCCGGGCAATCACCTGCCCCTGCGTCACAAAGTCACCCTTGTCGACAAGGTTTTTTTCGTTGTGGGCATACACAGTGGCCCAGCAGCCCTCGTGCCGCACAATGACGAGATTCCCGTAGCCTTTGAGCTCATCGCCACTGTAAATCACCCGGCCATCGGCTGCCGAATGAATGGGTGTCCCAAGCGACGCGCGGATATCGATGCCATCGTGTTCACGTCCGCTATTCCGACCGAATGGATCGCTGACTTGCCCGTCGACCGGCCATCGCAGAGGCGGCGGCGAGTCCTTGCCGCGGGGCGGTGGCGTTGCGGCAGGCCCGGACCGGCGCAATTTCGCGGTTTCGGTCCGGCTTGCAGATCGCGGTGCCGATGTTGTTTTTGCGACCTTCGTCGAACTCCGGGCAGCCGGGGCTGGCTCGCCAACAGCGGCTGTGGTCGGCACCTCACGGGTGCGATCCGCGCCCGGCACAAAAATACGGTCGCCGGGCTGAATTGCGGCTGGGTCGTCGATACGATTGAGGCGAATCATCTTCTCCATATCGACGCCATAGGTGTATGCGATGCGGTACACCGTCTGCCCCGGCCGGACTTCGTGGTAAATACCGAACGGCGTGCCGCACGAGGCGAGCACGGTCAACGCCAGGACGACCGCATAGGTTCGCATATCAGGCTGTTCCAGCCTGCAAGGCCGCACTCAACGCCTCCCAAAAGGCGCCCAGTGGATCCTGCGGCGGCGGCAACACCTTACCCGGCAGCGTTGCCCAAAACTCGTCGCGCCAAGTCTGCATTCCGTCGCCCGACCAACCGGCCTCGACCGGAAGCCACACGGGTTGTACACCGGCCGCAACAAGGCTTTGCGCGACCGACCGAAAGCTCTCCAGGAACTCTCCATCGGCTTCACCGACCAGCATCAGAACGCCGGCCGGCGCCGTACCGTCACGCAAAACAACGGCCGGCATTGCGGCATCCGGTGTCGACCAACGCAGCCAAACATAGGCGCCGCCACCGGCATCGACGACCCAGCCGTTGCCGCCGAACCGTCCGCTACTGCGCAGCGATCGCCGTGTAATCAGCCGTCGCTGGAAACGTGGTTCCGACCACAGGAGCCGCGCAAACTGTGCGTCGTAGCCGAACAACCAGACCTGCGGCAGCACCCCAGCCGGGTACGTCGGCAGGTCGAGGTCGTGCCATTCGGCCGATGCCGCAGCGGCATCCTCGCCGCCAACAAGGACCTCGACCCAGCCTTCGGCAGCCAGTTGCTCGATTCCGCCCAGCACTGCCGCGTCTGGTGCATCCAGTCGCTCCAGGATATCGTCGATGACGCCAAAAAAATCCACCATGAGCAGAATCTGCTCGTGCAGCGGGTCGGCAGGCGGTGCAGCATCGCGGCGGGCCCGAAAGGCGATACGGCTGCCGACCGGAATCCGCGCTCGCCAACGCAATTCTTCGTCCCGCAGACGCAGCGACTCCACGAGCATGGTCGTGACATGACCCAGTGTTTCTTTGGGCTTGAGTGCCGGCTGCGGCTGGAAGCGCGCCTTACCCCGTGTCCAGCCTTGGATACGCACAAGCGCCTTAAGGCCCGCCGCACCCCCTTCGATCTGGACGCCGCCGATCTCTTCCCCGAGGAGTTCGATGCGGCCAACCTTGCCGGCCTCTTCGACCTCAAGCACTCCGCGGCGACGGTTTTGCGCGAGCATCTGCAGCAGATCGGGCAAGGGGATCTCTGCCAGATCCGCATGCAATGTCCCCTCGATCTCGGAGCTGTCTCGCGCCCGTTGCGGCAACACGGCTTCGAGCCACCCGAGTCCGGCCAGCGGCTGTTTGATGAAGTTGGTCTCGCCGTTCAACATTTCGTTGCCCGAAAAATCAACCAGAAATAACGGGAGCACCTGCGTGCGCGGGTTGTGACGAAGCAACTCACGGACCTTCAGCGGCTCGATCATGGTCAGCGATGCATCCAGAACGACCGCGCCATAACGATTGAACAAGGCGCGTTCAATAACCTCCATGCCAAGACGCACCACGTCGACCCGCACCCCGCTCGCCCGCAGACGCTCCTCGAAGGCAAACACCGAGTCCCCTGGTGCGGCGCCCAGCAGTACAGCCACCTCGTAGGTCATGAGGCGACCCAACGATGATGCAGCATGTACTGATCTTCGAAGCGGTTGAGGGCGACCTGAGCCAGTTGCGGTTCGGTGCAAACGCCGCCACGCCAGTTGCCGTCGTCGCAGGCGGACCAAGCAACCAGCGCCCCGCCTGGCCGGTCAAACACAGCGTACCAGCGTTGCAGCATGTGCTCGTCGCGCACGAGTCGCACAAGATGACTTTCCTGCGGTTCGCCTTGCGTATCCAGACCAGCGGCAACAAGGATCCGATCCCAACGGGCAGGAAACTCGAACAGCGGCGCAAACGTGCGGGTCGAGTCACGGTGCGCGCCGAGATAGAGCAGCAGGCGGCTATCATCGGGATGTTGCAGCGTAACCTCCTGCACCAAATGAAACACAAGGTCGGCCCAGACGTTGGGATCGAGGGTTTCGACGTTGCTCCACGGAGCCAGAATGTCGGGCAGGGTAGCCATGGGAGAGCTGCGCAACTTGCGCAACGTCGCGTCCAGCTTGCTGGCGCGATCAAGCTCGTGATCCACCGCGGCCAGTAGTGACGTTCCGTCTTCTCCCGCCCAAGGAAAGGCGACGACGGCGCCTTGAAAGGGCGCGGGCCAGCGGAGACCGAACTTCTGGGCGAGCTCGCGGCGGATACGGCGCAGAAACTGCACCCCGCCCAGGTAGCCGGTCTCCGGCAGAAAAATACGTGCACGGTCACCCGTGGGCTGTTCAAATACGTCCGCGTCACGAAGGAGCTCAAATACCGCGCGGAAAAAACGTTCCCGCTCGGCTGCCGGACCAAGCCAAACCAACCCGACCACACCGAGAGGGCGACGGTAGCGCCGTGCCTGTACAAGCGCCTTGTCCACATGCTGCGTGAAGGCATCGGCCGAAAAGAAATCGCCAAAACGTGCCCGCAAAACGGTTCGCATCTGCTCGATCTCAATGCCGTTTCGCAGAGCGATTCCGAGCCAGTCGACAAGCATGCGAAGACGTGCAATCTCCCGGTGCAGCAACTTGCCCGGCCGCCGTTCACCGCGTGGGATTTCAACCAACGCGATCAACATGCCGCCGTCGAGCAAGGGCACCCAAACCCCGGGGCGCTCGCGGCTCATCACGACGGGATGGCCAGCCAGAAGCTCTTGGACTTGCGGCATCGCGTGCAGTTCGAGTTTTTCCACCGCCGGCGGCTCGGCATCCACGGTACATTCCACCGCAAAACCACCCGGGCGACCATCGGCACTGTCCGGACGCCAGAGACACCCCCCCTGTTCGCCTAGCGCCTCGGCGACCAATCGGATCAGGGAAGGCGCCATCTCGATCGGCTCGACCAAGCGCATGCGCTCGCGAATGCGGTCGAGCCAACGGATATCTTCATAGGCTGCCAAGCTCTCATCGAGCAGGCGCTGCCTGGCCTCGCTGGCCACGCGCAGCTCTTCAACGCGGTGTAAGGGTCCCAATAGCAGCGCCGGCGCCATATCCAGGGTGAGAACTTCGTCGTAACCGGCATGCCGCAGCTCTTGGTAACGCTGGAAATCGATCTGTTCGACGAGCGCCACCCAGCGGACGGCCGAACGGCGCCAAGACTCGTCGGCGGGGCGGCCTGCGTCGACAAGCCCGGGGGTCACGACAACAGCCTCGGGCATACTGTCGAGGGCGGCCAAGGCCTGCCAAGTGTCGACCCGTGTCGGCGGCCAGCCAATCTCTTCGCAGATGCTCGCCCAAGCAGCCGGAAAATCCTGCGCCTGGCGCGCCAAAACAACCAGGTTGCCGCTCACGTGGCGACCGCAGCCACGGCAACGGGTCGGACCCCGTAGAGCGCGTGAGCCGTAGCACGCTCAATGATGACGGATTCGATACGCCCGATGTCCGCATCGGCGCCTGGCATGTGGACCATTCGCCCTTGTGCCGAACGCCCCGCCAAGACGCCGTCACGGCAAGCGGTCCACAGGACCTCCTGGGTGCTGCCGACGAGTGGCGCATGGTCGATCGCCTGCAGCGCATTCTGACGCTCGTTGAGCTCGCGCAGCCAAGTTTTTTTGTCGCTGAGCGGCACGGGGTCAGCCAACTTCGCCGCCGCCGTACCGGGTCGGGCCGAGTACACAAAGGCGTAAACCTGGGAGAAGTGTACGGTGTCGAGCAAGGCCAGCGATGCTTCGAAATCCTCGCGGGTCTCCCCCGGAAAGCCGACGATCAGGTCGGTCGAGAAGTGGATGTCGGGGCGGGCCGCACGCAGCGTTTCGACGAGCGCCAGAAAGCCCTCGGCGGTATAGCCGCGGCGCATGGCCTCCAGCACGCGGTTGCTGCCAGCCTGTACCGGCATGTGGGCGCTCGGGCACAGGCGGGGCAGCGTGCGGTACGCCTCGACAACGTCCGGGCCGAAGTCTTTGGGATGCGGCGACGTAAAGCGGATTCGCTCGACGCCGGGCACGTCGTGCACAGCAGCCAGCAACTCGGCGAACGGCGGGAATCCCGCGAAACTCTGCCCCCAAGAATTGACGTTCTGGCCGAGCAGTACGATCTCGGCGGCGCCGCGATCGACGTGCATCCGCACCTCGTCGAGGATTGCGCGGATGGGACGGCTGACCTCACGGCCCCGTGTGAACGGAACGATACAGAAGCTACAGAGGTTGTCACAGCCCTCCTGAATGGTCACGTAGACCGAGGGTGCGCTGCGCGTCACCTTATCCGGGCTGCCAAGCCGCGCTTCAGGATCGGCGTGCTTCCAGGCCGTGGCCACGTGTGGGCCGTGCGCATCCAGCGTGGCCAAATGGGCAGCGAAATCACGCACCTGATGGGTACCAATGACAAGGTCGACCTCGGGCACGCGCACCACGATGGCTTCACGTTCTTGCTGGGCCACGCAGCCCGACACGACAATACGGCCGCCCTGTGCCCGTTTGCGCCGTCTGAGCCTGCCGAGGTCGGAATAGAGCTTGTGCTCTGCCTTCTCCCGCACGCTGCAGGTATTGACGACGGTCAGGTCGGCCTCATC
>CAZUAB010000003.1:0-39389 GCA_964617795.1 uncultured bacterium | reverse complement strand
CGGCAGCGGAAAGAAATATAAGAAATGCTGCGGCAAAAAACACTGAATCAGGGATCTACGGTGCCCCCTGACCAACAGCAGGAATCTTGGGAGTATCTGCGGTCCACTCGTAAAATCTCGATCTTCAGCGCGCTTGACCGGTTCTGGCCTTGAGCAGGCGTTCCAAGGCGGCGGCGACTTGCTGGGCCACAATGAGCAGATCACCGATATCGGGAACGATGGCTTGGCCATCGCCGTTGTCGATATAGATCCCGAAGACAATACGCCCCTTGAACCAGACCGGAAAGATCCCGCAGGTTACCGGCTTGGCGCCGCCCAATGCCTTCAGGAATTGGTCATGGACGGGGTTTGGCGCCAGTGGGCCGAGGAAATGCGATTCGGCCTGATGGACGAGGCCGAACGCGGTGCCTTTGGCCGAGGGGATCATAAGCGCTTGTACTGCCGCCGCTGAGATCCCTTGGCCAACGCCGGTCCAGCCCATCCAGAGGTCACCCTGCCTTGAGAACAGGACGACCCGCTTGCCAACCCTGAGGGCGACACGGGCCAATACGAGCGCAATACCGTCGCGATCATCGGCTTCCTGCAGGCGCTCAACGGCCTCTTGGCGATCGAGTGGGCCGTGGTCGGCTGCGCCCTCGATATCCTCGACGAGTTCGACAACCTCGATGGCCGTTGCGTCCTCGGTGGGCGGGGCGGACGGTACATCGATCGTTGCCGGTGCACCCGCGACTCGTCCGGTGTACAGCTCTTCAAAAGTCTCCTCGCCCATCAAGTCGCTGATGTCCACAGGACCGGGGGCCGGCGCCGCATCGGGCGTGGCCGTGCGCAGACGGGGCTGCGGTTGCAGGCGGAAGCGCGGGCCCGCCTTGATCCCGTAGCTCTTTTCGATCAAACGTACGAGCGGCACCTCGACGAGCACATACACTTCCAGGCGAAGTCCGCTCAAGAACGCGGCCTCGTCCAGAGCCTTGAAATTCCACGGCTCACAGGTCGCAATGCGCAGAACTTTGCCCGCGACCGAAAACGGCAAAATACGGGTCCGTTCGACGAAATCCCGGTCGAATATGGTGCGGATACCGATCGGGATATTCTGGATTGTAGCGGGGTCTACGGAGGGCATCTTGAGCAGACCCGCGGTGACTGCCTGCAGGGTTTTTCCGGGTACCAAGCCGAGTTCCCACAGAGCCGTGCCCAGTTGGCCGCCCATGATGATCTGCTGCGTGAGCGCTTCTTGCAGCTCAGCCTCGCTGATCATCCCCTTGCCGCCAAAATAACGAGCCAGCGACGTTTCGAAGCGCTGCTGCTGGTCCCGCAGTTGCGACTGGCCGCGTTTTGCATTCATGGTTGCCATCCAGTGTAACGCAAACCGCAGCGAGGCAAAACTCCCGAGCGCCGGCCGCTTGCCTTGCCTGCTAGCATGAGGCCCAACGAGAAAAGGATGCACCGCCCGTGTCGGACGAACGTCTTTCGAAATTGGTGCGCTTGGCCGCCCACGAGCTCAAGACGCCGTTGGTGTCACTGGCTGGCTACGCTGAACTGGCGTCGATGCGCAGCACCGAGCTGCCGCCGCCGATCAGCGACTGGATGCAATCCATGCAGCGGTCGGCGCGCCGCTTGCAGACGGGGATTGATCGACTTGTATTGGCCGTGAGGCCACGGGAGCTTTTGCTTGGCAGGTCCGCCGAGGCGCCGGGTGTCTCCGTGGCGTCGTCGTTACAGCCAGCCCGCCGTGAGGCCGAGTTACTCGGGGTTCTTTTGGACGTCGGCGAGTTGCCCGCGAGCTATGTACAGCCTTCGGTGGTTGCCGAGTGTGTGGCCATGCTCGTCGAAAATGCGATTCAACACGGCTTCCCGGATGGTCGACGCGGCCGGGTTGAGGTGCGCGGCGAGGCTCGTTTGGACGGCGGCTTACGGTTGGAGGTCTGTGACGACGGGGTGGGGATACCCGCCGAGCGGCAGGCGGTCCTCGGAGGCCTGGACGTTACTCAGCCTGGTTTGGGGTGGGCTGTCTTGTACGCTGTCGGTGAGCGCTTGGGCGGATGGGTCGGTGTGGCGCCGTCCGTGGCTGGCACGCGTGCAGTACTGGATTTTCCCGGTCCGTTGACGGATCCAGCGGCGGCTGGATCGTCTCAACCTTGACGGTTTCGCTGCAACGCGTCTGCAATCAAAAACGGCGCTCCACCGATCGGCACGAACGCCAGCCACAGCGTCAGTCGCCCCCCGGCGCTGGCCATGGCGACCACGGCCCCGGTACGCAGTGCCAGCGCGTCGAAGACGAACAACGCAACCAATGGGTCGCGGCGCACGTCGCGCAGGAAGCCCAGCCAACTGGACAGAGTCGCCTCACGCCAGACCCAGCCAATCAAGGTGGCATCGGCAACCGTGACGGCAGCAAGCAGCAACCACAGAAGAAGCCCACCGGGGCGTTTGGACGTCGTGTCGGTCGATATCGGGGACATTCGGCCATGGTAGCATGGACCCGATGACCACGATTCAATACCTCATTGTCGTCGAAGGAACCGCGCCCGATGCCGATTCGGGGCGCGTCGAGCAGATCCTGCGCAAAATTTGGCCCGATGCCGCACGCACGGTGGCCGATCTGCCGCTTGAGCTACCACGGCGATTCGATCTTCGCGGGGCCAGCGAATGGATCGAGGCGCTTACCCGTGCTGGCTTACGGGCCCGCGTCGAAGTCGAGGGTACAGCGACGGCCGCCGAGCCGGGCGGGTCTGAGGTCGTAAGCGTCGATAACGATGCCTTGTCGCTCGGGGGCCAGATCCCGGCGTCACCGTGGGCCTTATGGGCAGCATTGCTGCGCGACCCCGAGCCGCTTTTGACGACCATGCCCAGCACAGCACCTGGTCGGGCGATTTTATTCGGTTGGCTGGCCGGCGCCGTGGGTGGGACGTTGGCGCTACCCGCCGAACTTTGGCTGCTACGGCAGTTTGATCCCGAAATCGGATTGGCATCGGGCGCCTCGCTGTTGGGGGCGATGCTGCTTGTCGAGCCGTTGTTGCGGCTCGCCGCTTGGACCCTGTCGCTGCGGTTGTTGCTCGGTATCGGCGGCGTTGCCGCCGGGTGGCGGGAGACCGGCGCACTCGTCGGGCTCGCACAAGCGTGGCAACCATTGCGGGCGATTCCCGTCCTGGGCGCGGTTTTGGCCACATTCGGGGCACTTTGGTACACCGGCACGGGGATCGGGGCGCGATTTGCCCTGTCACCGCGGCGTCTGGTCGGTTTGCTGCTGTTGCCGCTGGTGCTGGCCGCGGTGGCCGCTGCCGGTTTTGGCTTGCTGGTGGCCACGACTTTGACGCGGCTGCCGGATCTGATTCCGGCATTGGGGCGCTGGCCATTCTAGGCGGAGCTTGACCTACAGCACTGCCTGTGGTCCACTGACGGCGAGCCTGCTGCGCATCACGAGGGAGCCTCATGGACAAAGGCCGTCACCGCCGCCCTGCAATCCCCGAAGCCGATCAGCCGGTCGCGCTGGTTGTCGAATCGCCGGTGTCTGCTGGCGAATACCTCGACGTCCTTGAGCAGCAGGTGGGGTTGCGCTGGATCCTGACCAACCACTTTGAGGTATTTCGCCTGATTCTGGAGCGTGCTCCGGAGCCGGTCCAACTCGTCGTGCTCGATTTTCGCCACAACTTGACCGACAAGCTCAAATTCTACATGCAGTTGGTGCGGGTCGACGCTGAATCACGGATCCCAGCGCTTCTTTTGCCGTCTGTCGATACCCTGGAACAGGCCAAACGGATGGTCGAGCGCCCTGGTGATCAGATTGTCACCCGGCCGTTTACTACGGTCGATCTGCAGGCCGCCATGGGTGCCATGATGCGGCGTTCACGCCGGCAGCATCGTGAATTGCGGATCTGGCTGATGCTCGAAGAACGCATGGTCGAAGGCCGCACGATCGACCTCAGCTCGTCAGGCCTCGGTGCCGTCGTGCCGGATCCGATCTTGTTCGCCAAGGTACGCATACGCATTTTTGCGCCCAGCGGCGGCGTCTCGGTGGATGTCGAAGGCCATATTCGTCGCAAGCAGCGGTTGGCGGAGGGCGGCTACCAGCTCGGCATTCAATTTTTGCGCGTACTGGACGGTGACCCCGGGGCGTTCGGCCTCGCCGCCGGGGTCGATCTGGGCGGACTGCCGCGTGGCTGAAGGCCCGGCGGCAGTCCCGACTCGGCTCAGGTGTCCGATTGGTGCCGCAGGTGCGCCGGACCTTGATAGCCACGCTTGCCGAGCAAAATCCAGATCGTGTACGAAATGCTGACGTCGGTAACGACGGCGACCAGCATCGTGAAGGCAGAAAGGCCGCCGAAATACACATTTGGGTAGAAGTTCGAAAAGGCGAGAATCAGGAAGCCGAACATCAAGGCCATGCCTGACGACACGCACGCTCGACCGACCGTGTGCATCGTTTCATGAGCGGCCTCGGCCAGGTCGCCGTTGGCGTGAGCAAATGCCCGTGGGAAATGCGCGAAGATGTGAATCGTGTTGTTGACAGCAAGGCCGATGGCCACCGCGCCGATCATCATCGTCGAGATGTTCAGATCCACCCCCGTGTAGCCCATCAGGCCCAGCACCGCGCCGACCGGCAGCAAATTGGGGACCATGAACAGCAAACTGATCGTAAACGAGCGGACATATATCGTAATCAGCAGCCAGATGACCACGGTCGCCAAAAGCAGCGACTGCCCGGTGTTGCGCAGCATTGCGTCGACGATACCGACGAGCATGGCGGTATTGTCGGCATAGCTGTAGGTTGCGCCGCTTTTGGCTGCGGTGAAGTGGGTCGCCGCATCGGCCAGTGTGTGCTCGAGGACCGATGTGCTGGCGTCTTTGAGACGGGCCGAAATGCGTCCATAGCGGTGGTCCAAATCCACGAAATCCTCGAGGCCGGCGCCCCCCCCACTCATTTCGTAGAGCAGCGCGTATTGGCCGATCACCGCCGAGTCCGTAATTGGGAACCCTGTTTCAAAGGTCACCCCAGCCATATAGCGGTGCATGATGCGATAGAAGTCATGTGTTCCGAACACCCAGTCAACCACCGGATCGGCTCGCAGGGTATCCTCGATGGCAGCCATTTCGGCCAGCACCACCGGGTTTTTCATGCCATCCGGTTCACCGCTGTCGACGAGCACTTCCAGCGGGGCAACGCCTGACAGGTTGGCTTGAATGAAGGCTTGCGCTTTGGAAATCGGGCTGTCGGTTCGAAAGTACTTGACGAAGTTGGTTTCGACCTTGAGGTGCCAGATCCCCGGGATAAAGGATCCAAGCGCCACCATGCCGATCAGGAGTACGCTTTTGGGGTGCTGAAGGTTCCAGGCCACCAACTTGTCGAGCAGGCGCGTCAGGAATCCGGAGTCGAGCCGCTTGCTCACATCTTCGCGTTTGGCATCATACGGAATCTTTTCCAGCAGGATCGGCAGTACGAGGTTGTTGGATGCCCAGATGGCGATGGCGCCAAAGGCGCTGACCATACCCGTTTCGAACACCGCATTGATGTCCGTGATCATTAGGGCGCCGAACCCGACCGAGGTCGTGATCGAGGTCAGCATGCAGGCGATATTGGTATGTAGCGAGGTCCGCCAAGCGCGCTTGCGCGCATCGTCGGTGCGGGTAGCCTCACGCTGGAAGAAACTGAGCACGAAGATGGCGTCTTCGACCCCAGTCACAAATAACAGCGGGGGTACGATCGTTGTCGCCAAGGTGATCGGGAAGCCCATCCAGCCCATGAATCCGACAGTCCAGATGGCGCCGAGGCTGACGACGCCCATCGGTACGAGGACGCCGATCCACGAACGGAACGTGAGCCAGAGTATCGTTACCAGCGTGACGACAATGAGCGGCGCGAAGGTCAGCATGTCTTCGAGGATGTACTCGTCGAAGTAGGTCATAAAGACGGGCGGCCCGCCCAGATAAAATTCCGTCTTCTGCGAAGCGCTGACATCCGCGAGGAGCGTTCGCAGATCGTCCGTAATCTCTTTGCGGAAAAACTGGTTGCCTTCAAGGAATTCAGTCTTGACGACAATGCTGGTGGTCTTGCCGTCGGTCGAGATCAGCGTCTTGTCCAGAAACGGCTCATTGTGTGCGCGCTCAAGCGCTGCGGCCAGCGCCAATGGGTCGGTTGCAGCTCCCGGCGCAATCAGCGGCACCGCGACGAGGCCACCATCACTGCCGTCAAGAATCTGCGCGTTCGTCAGACTGATGACCTGGGCAACGTGGCGAACCTCAGCGACAATCCGCCGCGAGAGCATGTCGACTTCGGCGATGACCTCAGGGTGAAAAATCCCTCGTTCATCACGAAAGGCGATTACCGCAAGTTCCGCGTTGCCGAAGATGCGCGTAAACTTCTGGTAGGCCTGAACAATCTCTGAGTCTTTTTGGAACAGAACTTCGACCGAGTTGTCGATCCGAAGGTACTGGATGTTCCAGCCCAGCCACATTGTGACGAGCGCTGCCAGAGCGATCACGATTTTGCGGCCGCGGAACAGAGAATCGGCATACCAGTGGGAAAAATCGCGGCGTGGGGCCATGGATGCGAGTCCTTTCCGGGGCATTGCGCGGGGCGTCTTTGGGCACAAGAACCGCGCAAACTGCCGGTCCACGCGGGACATTGTGGCAGACTTTGACCAAAGCTTCAAAACGCCGTTTGCCGCGCGCTCCCTCGGAACGCGGCATCAAATTGCGGCATCGAACCGGCGGGGCACCAGGAAGTCTCCGATGGCTCGACGCAGAGGCCGCTGCTGTGGGACAATAGCGTGCATGAACGCCGGACTCGAATTCCGTCGCCGGGCGCTCGCCGAAGGGCGAGCCGTGCCCGTTGTACGTTGGGTATTGGCCGACACCGAGACGCCGGTAACGGCGTATGCTAAGCTGCGTTCGCTCGGCGCTTGTGCATTGCTCGAAAGCGTCGAAGGCGGTGAGCGTTGGGGCCGCCTCTCTGTCATCGGCCTCAAGCCGCGCCGACAGTTGCGGCTGCACCGCGACGGGTCTTTGCAGCAAAACGACGAGACACCGACGGCCGCCGGGGATTTGTTTGATGCCTTGCGCGGTGCCCTGAGCACCACACATTTGGCCGTACCGGACAATGAAGATTTGCCGGCAATGCTTGGGGGCTGGGTCACGTTTTTCGGCTGGGGGCTGGTCCATCGTATTGAGCCCAGCGTACCTGACGCCAAGCCCGAGACGATGCCGTTTCCCGAGGCTGTGCTGCTCGAACTTGATCGGCTTGTTCTGTTCGACAACGTACGGCACGCGATGGCCGTGGTTGTGGTCGTGCATCCGGATGCGGTGCGTTCTCCGGACGAGTTGCTCGACGAAGCTACGCGCTCCATCGAAGAGGTGATCAGCGCACTGCAGGCGCCGCATGGGATGGCGGCAACGCCGCCGCTCGGTGATGTCGTGAAGTTTCGCGGACTGCAGGACAGGACAGAGTTCGAGGCCGGTGTGGAGGCTGCACGCGATGCGATTTTGGCCGGTGACGCCATCCAGGTCGTACTCAGTCAGCGATTTGAAGCGCCGTTGAGGCACGCACCGCTCGATATCTACCGTGCGTTACGGATCGTCAACCCCAGTCCCTACCTATTTTTTCTGGAACTCCCCGAGGGCACGTTGATCGGCTCCAGTCCCGAGGTATTGGTGCGTCTCGATGGTCGTCTTGCGACCGTGCGCCCAATCGCCGGCACCCGGCGTCGTGGCGCATCGCCGGATGTGGATCGCGATTTGGAGCAGGAGCTTTTGGCTGATCCCAAGGAAATAGCCGAGCACGTGATGCTTGTTGATCTTGGCCGCAACGACCTGGGCCGTGTTTGCCGTCCTGGATCGGTACGTGTCACCGAGCAGATGGTTGTTGAACGCTATAGCCACGTCATGCACATCGTCAGCAACGTGCAGGGGCAACTGCGCCCGGGCGCCGATGCGATCGATCTGCTCCGTGCTACGTTTCCTGCTGGGACCGTCAGCGGGGCCCCCAAGGTCCGCGCAATGCAGCTTATCGAAGAGATCGAGCCGTTGCGGCGCGGCCCCTACGCCGGATCGGTCGGCTGGTTCGATTACCGGGGCGACTGCAACACCTGTATCACCATCCGGACGCTTTACGCGCATGGCGATCGTTTGACGGTTCATGTGGGCGCGGGCATCGTTGCCGATTCTGTGCCGGCGCTGGAGCATGAGGAGTGCCTCAATAAGGCACGCGGGATGTTTGAGGCGGTGCGACTTCTTGAGTGCGGTTTTGATTGGGGGCGTGGGTGATACTCGTCCTCGACAATTACGATTCGTTTACTTGGAACCTTGTCCAGTACATGCAGGAGCTCGGCGCCGACGTCGAAGTGGTTCGCAACGACCAGATCACCGTCGAGGAGGTCGCGGCCAAGCAGCCGCGCGGTATTTTGATCAGTCCCGGGCCGTGTGATCCGTCACGGGCGGGGATATCTCTGTCCTTGATTCGGACGATGGGTCCTCGGGTGCCGTTGCTGGGTGTCTGCCTGGGACATCAGGCAATCGGCGAGGCCTTCGGGGGGCGCATTGTGCGCGCACCGGCCGTCCGACACGGCAAGACCAGTCCCGTCGAGCACGACGGTCGCGGCGTTTTCGAAGGGCTGCCCAATCCGCTTACGGTGACCCGCTACCACAGCCTCGTCATCGATCCGGATTCTTTGCCCGCCGACCTCGAAACGACGTCCCGCAGCCTGGATGACGGCCAGATCATGGGGGTGCGTCACCGGAATTACCGCATCGAGGGCGTGCAGTTTCACCCCGAGAGTATTCTCAGCGAGGCCGGCCACGCCTTACTCGCCAATTTTCTGCGGCAATGCGGTGCTGATCGTTGAAGGCGCTCGCACTCTTCGCTGGCTTTTTTTTGGCTTCGAGCGCCTTCGCCGACGATTATCAGAGCGGGATGTCGGCATTTGGCGCGGGGCGCTACGCCGAGGCTGTTTCGCACTTTGAGTCCGGATTGGCTGCTCGACCGGGCAACACGGGTATCCTGTACATGTTGGCGCTTGGGCGCAGTCGGGCAGGGCGGACGGCACAAGCCGAGGCCGCCTTTGCCGAGCTGCTGGCTCAAAACCTAACGGATCCCGGTCTGGTCGAGAAGGCTTGGGCCAATCGCTTGCGCAACCTGATTGACGGGGGATCTGCGGCGCAGGCCTCGTCGTTGTTGGCACTGGCACGCGCGGCAGCTCCTGACAACGCCGAAATCCTGTACCAAGGGGCCCGCGCATCTTTTGATGCGGGTGATTTGCCGACGGCCATATCGCTTCTCAAAGAGGCCGCCCGCCTAGATAGTGAACACTGGGCTGTGTACAACCTGCTGGGGTTGGCGTGGTTGCGTAGCGGCAACCCGGGCGCCGCGCGGCTTGCCCTCGAGCGGGCTGCCGAATTGGCGCCGCAGGTCGCCTTTGTCTACAACAATCTGGGCGCCGCCCGCGAGGCGCAAGGCGATTTGGTCGGCGCTGAAACAGCATATCGGCGCGCGCTGTCCATCGAGTCGAGCCCGCGGGTCAAGCAAAATCTGGAGCGTGTCCGCGAGTCGATCGCCGGCAACGGCGGCCAGCAATGATGGGTACTGGAGGAGTCACCGTGAGTGCCCCACACACACAAATGGAGTGGGATGCGGAACGCCTCGACCAAATATTGGCCGGGCACCCGCTGCGGCAGGACGAAGCGCGTGACGTTTTTGCGGGGCTGATGGCGGGGCAATTGTCGCCGTCTCGAATGGCAGCGGTTCTGATTGCCTTGCGTGCCAAGGGTGAAACAGTCGACGAAGTGAGTGGTGCGGCCGAAGCCATGCGTGCTGCTGCCCGCCGGATTCAGGCCCCAGCGGGCGCCATCGACGTTTGCGGCACCGGCGGCGACCGTTCGGGCACCATTAACTGCAGTACAGCGGCGGCGCTCGTGGTGGCAGCGGCCGGCACTCCGGTGGCCAAACACGGGAATCGCTCCGTCAGCTCCCGCTCGGGCAGTGCCGACGTGCTTGAGGCACTTGGTGTGGCAATTGATCGTACGCCAGCAGATTGCGAGCGAGACCTGCACGAAATCGGTTTTGCGTTTCTCTTTGCGCCGCTGTTTCACCCGGCGATGAAGCACGCCGCGCCGGTTCGCCGTGAACTGGGTGTGCGAACCATCTTCAATCTTCTGGGTCCACTTACCAACCCAGCCGGAGTAAAGCGCCAACTGATGGGCGTATTTTCGGCCAGTTGGGCCGTGCCCGCGGCCGAAGTGCTCGGTCGTTTGGGTGCCGAGCGGGCGCTTTGCGTGCATTCCGAAGACGGACTTGACGAAATCAGCCTTGCCGCCGATACGCTGATTGCCGAATGGAATGGACAGGAAGTCGTTCGGAGTCGCATCAGCCCCGAAGAGCTTGGGTTTCGGCGTGCGTCACTCCACGATCTGCGCGGCGGTACGGCCGCGGAAAACGCGGCAATTATCGAACGGGCCTTCGAACACCCCGAGGGCCCGGTAGCCGACTGGGTTGCCCTCAATGCGGGTGCGGCATTGCGCATAGCCCGCGACCTTTCGTGGACCGATGCCGTCGATTTGGCGCGTGAGACGATGCGTGAACGGCGCGTTCCTGAATTGCTTGAGAGATTACGTTTGCAGTGAACGATGTACTGACACGTATTTGTGAGCGGCGCAAGGCCGACGTCGCTCAAGCATCGGCGGCGCGTCCGCTGGCAGACCTGCGGCGCCAGGCTGCCGGCTTACCGCCGGTGCGGTCGTTAAGTGGCCGCATTGGTGCGATTCGTGCCGCGGACGCACGCGCGTTCATCGCCGAGATCAAGCGCGCAAGTCCGAGCCGTGGGGTCATCAACGCCGATGTGGACCCGGCAGATCGCGCTGCACGGTATGCGAATGCCGGTGTGGCCGGGATCAGTGTACTGACCGAGCCGCATGAGTTTTTTGGAACGGATGACGATTTGCGCGCCGCCCGTTTGGCTGCGCCATCTGTGCCGCTGCTGCGTAAGGACTTTACGGTCGACCCGTGGCAGGTCTGGGAAGCACGGGTGTTGGGGGCCGATGTCGTTCTTCTGTTGGTCAATGTGCTTGGGGAAGAGATTGCCGACTATCTGGCCGTAGCCGCTGAGGCCGGTGTCGAGGCCCTTGTGGAGACACATGACGCAGCCGAATTGGATCTCGCCCTGCGTGCCGGCGCTACCTTGATCGGCGTCAACGCACGCAATTTGCGAACGTTTGCAACCGACCTTGGCATCGTCGAAAGCCTGATCGGCCAAATCCCGGCTGGTCGCATTGCCGTGGCCGAAAGCGGCATACAGGACCGTGAAGATGTTGACCGATTGGCGCGCGCGGGTGCTGGTGCTTTCTTGATTGGTGAGACGTTGATGCGGGAATCCGATCCCGGTCGCCTGCTGCGCGAATGGGGTGCCCCGGGAGGGGGAAAATGACGGACAAACAAGCGCCGGATGACCAGATCGTTGAGCGCCTTGAGCGGGGCGGCTGGCTGAGTCGGGCACGACGTGAGGCGGCCAATCTGCTCCGTGATCCTGCCCGCCTACGCGGCCTGCTCGCTAAGGCGGCCAGCCGGGGCTTGGTCGGCGAGGCCGCCGATACATTGCGGACCTTTATTCGACTGGTTCAGGCGTGGGTGGCAGGGCGGTATCGCGAGGTCGGCAATGACAGCATCTTGCTGGTGGTTGCGGCGCTCGTCTATGTCGTTTGGCCGCTGGATCTGATTCCCGACGTCATACCGGTGCTTGGTTTGGCCGACGATGCGGGCCTACTTTTCATCGTGGCTCGTAAACTGCAAGACGAATTGAATCGCTTTCGGATCTGGGAAGGCGAGCAAACCGGAGATGCCGAAACGTCGGACCCGGAAGACGCCGAGACCTGACGAAAAAGCACGGCACCGAGATCAGGCCGCCGGAGGGTTCTCCTGCAAACCTCTATGCTTCTGCAGCAAGTATAACCCGAGGCCGAAGGCAAAAATTGCCAACGAAATGCCTTGGCTTGTCGAGACGCCGGGGATCCAGAAGCCACGGCCGAGGTCGCCACGGAAAAACTCGACGCCATAGCGTGCCAGGGCGTACATCATAAGCATTGAGGCCACGATCTGGCCGTCAAAACGCTTGTAGCGCCGCAACACCACCAACGCCGCAAAAATCAACATGTCCTTGCCGCTCATCATCAACTGCGTCGGATACAGCGGTAGCCCCACGAGATCGTCTTGTACGAGACTGCGGGCGTCAAAAATCAGCGACCACCATGGCGCGTCGAAGCCCTCTTTGTGGATGGTGTCTACGGCCAGCCCAGTCAGACGACCGTTGGCGCCGTAGAGGAGGCCTTTTTCCAATAGATCTTGTGCCTCGGGCCGCAGCGCTGTTTCGATAAGGCGGCCGTGGTCGTCACCGGCGGCAAGGCAGCCAAGGCGGCCAAAGGCCAAACCGTACATCACTCCGGGCGCCACGAGGTCGGCGGTGGCCCAGGTCGGCAAGTGCCAGCGCTTCATCAACCAGACGCCAACCGTGAAGGCGCCGATCAGGCCGCCGTACCAAACCAAGCCGCCCTTCCAGATAAAGAAAATCTCAGTCGGGTACTGTGCGTAAAGATCCCAGTTGACGATGATGAACAGCGCCCGCGCACCGAGCAAGCCGGAAATCATCAGCCAGAACGTCAAATCCATGACTTTGTCGACTGGATACCCCAGACGCTCGGCCTCGCGACGGCACCACCACATGCCGGCCATAAAACCCGTGGCGACCATCACACCGAATGTGTGCAGCGGCATCCCGAAGATCTCGATCAGCTTTGGGAGCATGTTATTCCTCCGGGTGCAGGGCGGATTGGTAACGGGGACTGAATGAAAGGATCAACAGCAACGTCACGCCGACTGAGATGCCGATATCCGCGACATTGAAGGAGGGCCAATGCCAGCGGCCGACATAGACGAGCAGAAAGTCGACGACATACCCGAAACGTACGCGGTCAATTGCGTTGCCGATGGCGCCACCGGCGATACCGCCGAGCAGCAGCGGCAGAAGCGCCATGTCGGCAGGCAGGCGGCGCACCAAGTGCGTCAGGAAAAACATGGCTCCAGCCGTGACGAGGATGAAGAAGGGAATTGTCCAAGAGGACGGTGCATCGGCGAGGAAACCAAAGGCGGCGCCGGTATTTCGGGCGTGTACGAGGTCAAAAAAACCATCGATGACGGGGACACGTTCGCCGTAGCGAAACGATTTGAGAATCCAGGCCTTGGTCGCGATATCAAGGACCAATACGGTCAAGGCCGTACCGACGAACCAGCGGGTCTTGGGAGCAATGGTCACCCGCGGACCTCCTGTACCACTTCATGACAGCGTTGACACAGTGCCGGTTCCGCCAGCGTGCCGACTTCGGGCAGTATGCGCCAACAGCGATCGCATTTCCTGCCTTCTGCCGGCAGCACGGCGGCCCGCAGGCCCGCCAATTCGGTAGTGGTGAGGTTGGCGGCTGACGGGGCGATTTCGACCTGGCTGACGATGAACCATTCAGCCAAAAGCGGCTGGGCCTGTTCCAGCAAATCGGCGAGGGCGCCGTCGGCGGACAGGACCACTCGGGCGTCCAAACCGGAGCCGATGTGTCCCGCCTTGCGCGCGCCTTCCAGCATTTGCAGCACCGCGTCGCGAACGCGGTGCAATGTCGGCCAATCGAATGCCGTCGCTTGGCCCGGCGGCGCCACCGGCGCTGCGAGGATCTCGGCTAGGACGCTGCGCCCGGCCATGCCCGGCATGTGCTGCCACGCTTCTTCGGCGGTAAACGAAAGCACCGGGGCCGCCAACGGAATTAGTGTACTTGCGGTCAGCCAGGCCGCCGTCTGGGCGGAGCGTCGCTCGCGGCTGTCGGCGCCGCTGCAGTACAGGCGGTCACGGGCAATATCCACGAAGATGGCGCTCACTTCGACGGCGCAGAACTGCACGAGCCGTTGGAACACGAGGTGGAGTTGATGTCCCTCGTAGGCTCGGCGAATCTCCACGTCGATCTCACGCAGACGGGCGACCACATGCGCATCAATCGGCTGCAAATCCGCATCGGCGACGCGGTGTGCCAACGGGTCGAAATCATCCAGCACGCTAAGCAGATAGCGGAAGGTGTTGCGCACGCGACGGTAGGCGTCGACGACCCGTGTCAGAATCTCGTCTGAAATACGTACGTCGTCGTCTACCTGCTCACTGGCGACCCAAAGGCGCAGGATATCCGCACCGCTCTTCTTGATGATGTCCTGCGGGCGTATGACGTTGCCCAGCGACTTCGACATTTTGCGACCCTGTCCGTCGACGACGAATCCGTGCGTGAGGACGCTACGGAACGGCGCCTGATCGCGGATACCTACCGACAGAAGCAGGCTGGACTGGAACCAGCCACGATGCTGGTCGCTGCCCTCGAGGTAGAGGTCGGCGGGTACGGTCAGTTCAGGGCGAGCGCCGCAGACGGCTGCCCAGCTGATACCGGAATCAAACCAAACATCGAGGATGTCCGTTTCACGTCGGAATGTACTACCGCCACATTCCCGGCAGACCGTTTCGGCGGGCAGAAACGCTTCAATCGACTCCCGAAACCACACATCGGCGCCTTCGGCCTCGAAACGATCGGCGACGCCGCGCATGATTGCAGCGTCGACGAGCGGGGCATCGCAGGCTTCGCAGAACGGTACGGCAATGGGCACACCCCAACGGCGTTGGCGACTGATACACCAGTCGGGCCGTCCTTCGACCATGGTACGGATACGTGTCTCACCCCACTTGGGCAGCCAGCGCGTCTCTGCAATGGCTTGGAGGGCCTGTTCACGCAGGCCGCTGGTGGCGACGTTGATGAACCATTGATCGGTTGCCCGGAACAATACCGCGCCGTGGCAACGCCAGCAGTGCGGGTAGGGGTGTTTGAGCTTGCGCACGCGCAGCAGGCGCCCGCGGCTCTGGAGGTCTTCGATGATGACGGGGTTGGCCTCCGCTGTTTTAAGACCGGCGGCGACCGGCGTGCCTTGCAGGCGCCCCGCTGCATCCACCGGGCTCTCGATGGCAAGACCGTGGGTGCGGCCGGCCAGCCAGTCGTCGTGTCCGTGCCCCGGCGCGATATGTACGAGGCCCGTCCCGGTGTCGAGTTCGATGAAGTCGGCGGGAATCGTGCGGCCAGGCGTGTCGTGGAATGGACGCTCGACTTCAAGGTCAAGTAGCCGATGGCCATCGATCGTCGCTTCAACCGCGCCGAGGCCGAGAGCCTCGGCCAGGGCGTCGTGTCGGGCGGCGGCAAGGATCAAGCGGCGTCCGTTGCGATCGCGGCAGAGCGCGTACTGAGCGTCTATCTTGACGGCGACGGCTTGGTTTGCCGGTAGCGTCCAGGGGGTCGTGGTCCAAATGACGAGTCCCACATCCTCAGCACCCAGTTCGAGGCGTGCCCGGGAATCCTCGGTCAACGGGAACACCACATCGATCGATGGGCTCTCGTGCTCCTCGTATTCGACCTCGGCTTCCGCCAGCGCCGTGCGGCAGTTGGGGCACCAATGGACCGGTTTGTGCATGCGGTAGACGAGGCCGCGCTCGACAAGGTCCGCGAGGCCCCGGAGCGTTTCGGCCTCGTAGCGGTAGTCCATGGTCAGGTAGGGCTGTTGCCAATCGGCCAGTACGCCCAAGCGCACGAAATCGGCGCGTTGGATGTTGATGTATTTGCGCGCATAGTCGCGACAGGCTTGGCGGAAGGCGGTATCGTCGAGTTCCCGTACCTTGTTGCCGAGTGCCTTCGAAACGGCGGTTTCGATCGGCAGCCCGTGACAATCCCAACCGGGCACGTACGGTACGCGCCGCCCGGTCAGCGCATGGTACTTGACGTAGGCGTCCTTGAGGATCTTGTTGAGTGCATGCCCGATATGGATGTCGCCGTTGGCATAGGGCGGGCCATCATGCAGAACCCACGGCTCGGCGTCCCGAGCCTGCCAGGCGTCGTAGGGACGCAGGGTCTCCCACAGCGCAAGGATCTCGGGCTCCCGTTGCGGCAGGTTGCCGCGCATTGGAAACTCGGTCCGGGGGAGACGAAGCGTGTCCTTCCAGCCGTCGGCCATGGCGCGTTAGAGTGCCGGCGCGATCCGACGGCCGACGGCCGCCGCAACGGCGCGGAGTTCGTCCATGGTCTTGGCCCACAGCGGGAAGTCCATGGATTGTCCACCGTCGCTCCAAGCCTTCGCTGGTTCAGGGTGAATCTCCAGCAGCAGCATGTCGGCGCCCACGGCGACGCTCGCCTTGGCAAGCGCCGGTACCCACTTGGTGTAGCCAACACCGTGGCTCGGGTCCGCTGCCACGGGCAGGTGCGTCCATGACTGCAACACGGGAATCGCATTCAGGTCGAGCGTGTTGCGGGTTGCGGTTTCAAAGGTCCGAATGCCTCGCTCGCAGAGAATCACATTGGCGTTGCCTTCACTCAGGATATACTCGGCGGCCAGTACGAATTCCTTGAGCAGCGTCGCCATGCCGCGCTTGAGCAAGACCGGTGTGCGCGTCTGTCCGACCTTGCGTAAAAGTGCATAGTTCTGCACGTTACGGGCGCCGATCTGCAGCACGTCGGCATATTCGGTCACGAGGTCGACGTCTTCGGTATTCAAGACCTCGGTGACGATCGGCAGGCCGGTTTCCTCACGCGCCTTGGCCAGCAGCTTGAGTCCCTCTTCGGCCATGCCTTGGAAGGCATACGGCGAGGTGCGTGGCTTGAAGGCGCCGCCGCGCAACATGCGTCCGCCCGCGGCCTTGACGGCGTGGGCCGTCTCGATGATCTGCCTTTCGCCTTCAACCGAACATGGGCCAGCGACCACAATGATCTCGTCACCACCGATTTCGACGTCGCGCACACGAACGCGCGTCGTGGCCTCGGCGCCTTCGCGGCTGGCCAGCTTATATTCCTGTAAGACCGGCATGACACGTTCGACGCCGGGCAAGGTGGCAATCGCCGCCGGGTCAATTTTGCGCTCGTCGCCAATGCAGGCGATCACGGTGCGCTCGGTGCCGTCAAGGCGTTTTGGCTCGAGGCCGAGTTGCCGGATGGTTTCGGTGATAGTTTGGATATTGGGCTCGGGCGTGCCCTGCTTGAGGACGACGATCATGACGAAGTTCCCCGTTTCTGTCGGCCGTTGTTGGCCTGTATCATGGCGGTGCAAAAGCGTAGAGTATAACATATGCGGGCGCGTTCGGCGTCTGCGACCGGGTGTCCGACAGCCGCAAAGGGAAGGCGCTTCGTGTTCTTGGTTCATTCGGCATCCCGCCTGCGCGGTATCGTTGCAGTCGCAGCCGCGTTATTGACGGGCTGCGCGTTGGTGGCGGCACCGGACCGTCATCCGCTGCCGCTGCGGGACCGCCTGCGGCCCGATCCCCAAGTATGGGAATTGGTCCGCCACCCTGCCGACGAGTTGGATGTGCAGGACATGCAACGCTGGGTGGAAGGTACTGACCTCGTTTCCGGCCTTGCTACGGTCGGCACCCTGGCGGCTGTCGCGGCCCAGTCGACGTGGCGGGCCGGCCGTTTGGCGCCGCGCGGCGGCGAAACCGGCGTCAACTGGGCGTTGCCGCGTGAACTGGTGGCCGCCGAAATCGGGGGCCTCGCTTTGGGGACACGTCCGCCTTTGGCCGCCGCACTGGCGGCTTCACAAACACCCTGGCACCCCGCCGCGCCGCCGCCGCCGACCGGCCCCGAACTGCACTATGTAGTCGCCGATCTGCACGTCCATAGCGCCTGGAGCCACGACGCCGTCGCATCGGTGCGCGAGATCCTGCTCCGCGCCATGCAGCAAGGCATCGATGTACTCGCCATTACTGACCATGAGCGGCTCACGTACCTTGAGGCCGTTGCCGTCCTCGCCGACCTTGAGGCACATGGGGAAGCCCTGCGTCCGCTGTTGTTGGTCCCAGGCGTCGAGGTCTCGACCAACGAAGGGCACGTGTTGGCCTACTTCGTTGAGCGGACGGTACCGCACGCGATGGACCCCGCCGCGACTTTGCATGCCATCCGCGCGCAGGGCGGCTTGGCCGTCTTGGCACATCCGTTTCGCCCCGGTAGCGGTATCCATGGGCCGCCCGCGTACCGGCTGCCGTGGGATGGCGCCGAAGTCATCAGTGGGGCCGATCTCTACCCGACCTCCTGGGTCCGCGCGCTCGATGAGGCACCGGGTTTCGGCTCGGCCCGGCTTGGCTCCAGTGATGCACACTTCTCCGCTTGGGTCGGTTCGGCCGTGACGATATTGGCGGTGACCGAGGTCACGATAAACGGAGTGCGCGACGCGATGATGCTCGGCCGGACCTGGCCGGTGGCGCGCTCGGTGGCCGTTGGCGCATGGGCGACAGCGCTGGGCAGTACAGTGATCCGCGGTGGGCTGCGGGCACTGTCAGCCCCGTTTTTTGCGTTCGAATGGCTGCGGCTGCAGGCCGCCCGCGTGTTCCTTGCGGACGACGTGCGGATTCGTACCAATTGGACGGCGGCCGCCGAGGAGGTCTGGAGCCTTTGGCGGGCAACACGTCTGCCGCAGCGGCTGCGTGACCCGTTCGACCCGGTGGCCGGACCGCTCCGCCCCGAAGGCATTTCGGTGCGATGGGGACCCCTTGTTGCCGGCTTCGACCTGCCGGTGGGTATTTGGGGCTACGACCGACACGGCCGCCCACTGCGGGTGCCGCGCGAACCGGAGCCGCGGCCAGCCGCACTTGACCCGGCTTCGCCGGCCCTGCGCCTGTGGCCCGCCGAGTGGGTGGCCACGCTGACTTGGGGCTGGGTCTTCTGAGGGGGCGCGCTGCAGGTTGAAAAAGACCACGATTCGCTGCACAATGTAGCGGTGCGTGCCGCCACCCCGGTGGCGCGCCGTTTCCTGAACGTTTCGCAAACACCCATTGGCTGCTTTGCAGTTTCACTGCTTCAAGGAGGAGTCGGTCCGATGAGCAAAAAAGTGCACCCCAACGAGGCCCTGTTCGAGGGCGAATCGCCGTTTCCGGTTATCCCCTCCTGTGAGCACTTCGCGGGGAGTGAAAAGCTCATCGGTAAGGCGCTTGAACTGCAACAGAAGTTTGGGCCGATTTTCGAAATTACCTGCGATTGCGAGGATGGTGCGCCGACCGGCCGTGAGCGCGAGCATGCCGAAATGATCGTGCGCGTCCTGTCGAGTGAGGCAAACCGCCACAATCTCGCCGGTGTGCGCATTCACGACCACACCAGCCGTCACTGGCGGCAAGACGTCGATATCGTCGTCGACGGCATTGGCGATCGCGTCTCGTACATTACGATTCCCAAGCCGACAGCCGTTGCCCAGGTCGCCGAAATGATCGACTATATCCGTGCGCGCGCGACCAAGGCCGGCGTCAAGCGCGAGATCCCGATCCACGTGCTGATCGAGACCCACGGCGCGCTGCGTGACGTGTGGGAAATCGCCAAGCTGCCGTGGATGCAGGTCCTCGATTTTGGCTTGATGGACTTTATTTCTGGGCACCACGGGGCCATTCCGGCCAGTGCGATGAAGAGCCCAGGACAGTTTGAGCACCGCTTGCTGGCGCGGGCCAAGAGCGAAGTGGTTGCCGCAGCGTTGGCCAACGGCCTCGTGCCGGCGCACAACGTCACGCTCGACCTCAAAGACAGCTACAAAACCTTCAGCGACGCCTCACGCGCGCGCAACGATTTTGGATTCCTGCGGATGTGGAGCATCTACCCCGCGCAAATCCAGCCGATTGTTGACGCGATGAAGCCGGACTTCAGCGAAGTTCAGGATGCCGCCGAGATCCTTGTCGCCGCCCAGGATGCGGATTGGGGTCCGATTCAGTTCAAGGGCGACCTGCATGACCGAGCGACCTACCGTTACTTCTGGGAGCTTGTTCAGCGTGCGCACGTAAGCGGCATGCCCATCAACGATGAGGCCAAGGCGCGTTTCTTCGCCTGAGCCAATTTGCAGTACCAACGCAAGAAGGGGCGGCCTACTAGGCCGCCCCTTCTTGCGTACATGTGGCAGATTCAGACCGCTTAGCTGGCTGGCGCATCCTCAAGGGCAACACCGCTTTGCCCGGTGGCGCCTTCTTTGAGCCCCAGATAGTTGAGCATTTCTTCGACGAGCATGTCGTAGTGCTGCGGGATCGCCAGGTTGAGCCGGTATTCGTTGATGATCTTGAGTTGGAGTTCGTCCCATTCACCCCAACAACGCGCACAGACGTTGTCGAGTACACGTTGCCCAATCTTGCCGCCAAGTGGTTTGCGTGGCAGGACGGGGCCTTCGGACTTGCAGCGTGCACATTGAATGACCATGGAAATCCTCCTGAGCGGCGCGCTTGGCCGCCGACGCAGGTTATGTGATGGGGATCACGGCACGACGTGTGCGCGACGGTATAGAATATCGTAGCACAGGAGCGTCCATGAGCAGGGTTGCCAAGTTATGTTTGAGCTTGGGGTTTGCGGCGGGGGTTGGCATGAGCGCCCCGGCCCAGGCCGAATTCACGTTGACGCGGCCCGCGCCGACGCTTGCGCGGGGCTCTACCTCGGTTCCCGCAGTACAGTCGGAGGTCGCCGTGCGCTGGCTCGTTGGTTTTCGTCCGGAGGCGCTCCCGCTGCCTTGGGAGGCGTGGCGCAGCGAGCTGCAGCGCCTGCTGCAGCCGCTTGGCGCTCGGCTCGAGGCCTTGGCGTTGCCGGCTGCTGTTGTCGTAGTGCTGCCTGCCGGTATTGATGTGGATACGCTGGCCGCTGCCGTTGGCGGCCGCCCCCTGCTGCGCTGGATTGAGCCGGATCGTCGCGTGCGGCCTGCGCTGCTGCCCAACGATCCGCAGTTCGCTTTACAGTGGGGCCTTCGCAATACAGGGCAGGCCTTGGCGACGCCCCCAGATGCGGCCGACTGCGGCGCAAGCTGCGACGACGCTGTGGATCTAGGTCTAAGTGGGATGGATATACGAGCCCCGGAAGCCTGGGCGATTGAGCGTGGCTCCGCCGATGTTCGAATTGCGATCGTCGACAGTGGCCTGGATGTTGCGCACCCTGACCTGGCCAGCGTCATTTGGACCAACCCCGGTGAGATCGCCGGCAATGGCCTTGACGACGATGGAAACGGGTATATCGATGATGTGCACGGTTGGAACGCCTGCGACAAGAACGGCATCTTGGACGACCTAGTCGGCCACGGGACGCAAGTCGCTTCGGTGGCGGCTGCGGCAGGCGACGACGCCGTAGGCATGGCGGGCACGACTTGGGGTAGCCGGATCATCGGAGTCCGAGCCTTGGGGCCAACGGAATTGTCGTCGTCGTCCAACTGCAGCCTGACGAGCACGATTGTTGAGGCGCTGGAATATGCACGCCGCGCCGGTGCGACAATCGTCAACATGAGCTACGGCTCGGACGCTTCGACAAGTGCCGAATACGAGAAACTCAGCGAATTGGTAACCGACGGTATTCTGCTCGTTACAGCAGCGGGTAACGATGGCGGCCCAGCAACGCAATTTTTCCCCGCCGCTTATGACTTGCCGGGCTTGATCACCGTTGCTGCGCACACCAATGACGGAAACGTCGCATCGTTTTCCAACCGCGGGTTGCCGGTCGGCGTGGCAGCCCCCGGTGCTTCTGTTTGGGCTGCGGATGCCGGACGGGTGGATGTTTGGCAGGGGCGCAATTTTGCAGCGGCCGCAACCTTTGATCCCGAGCCGATCGGGCGTATTGGCGTTGGGCGCGTACCTGGCGCTGATTTCGTCTCCGGTGGTAGCGATCCGCATTGGGGTCTTGCCCCACTCGCTTCCGCCGCAGGCGATGTCTGGGCAATTGTCGGTGATTTCCAATGCGCCACGCTTGTCGGTTGCGATACCAACGATTGGATTGCCCATGGCAGCGGCCTCTCGCAGACGCTAACGGCCGATGCATTCGATGCCGCATCGTGGGGCCGGGCTGTCTTGATGTTTGGCGTACAGTATGATCTCGGTGACGCTGCCGAACTCATCCTCGAAACCTCGACCGATGGCCTTCTCTGGTCCGGTTTGCCCGGTGGGGTTGGGCGTTGGAGCGGGCAGGGCGGCGATGAGGCCGTGCTTGATGTGGGCAGCCAGTTTTCGTCGTTGCCGTCGGCCCTGCGGGTCCGGTTCCGCCTGACGACCGGGGATCAGCACGTTGGGGAGATGCCCGGTGGTGTATACCTCTGGGACATCCGCTGGGTTCGCAGCGGCCTGCCCGCGGATGCGGCGGATTATTATCTGTTCACGCAAGGCACGAGTTTGGCAGCACCGTTTGTCGCTGGCGCTGCGGCCTTGCTACGTTCCAGATTTTCCAACATCACAGCGGCCGATGCGGTGGCGCAAATTGTTGCACGCGCAGCATCGTTGCCCGGCGATGATGACGGCGAGATTCCCGGGCGGGCGCGGCTTGATATGGCGGCGGCACTGGATGCCGCGCCTTGGTTGGCGTGGCCGGGCGTGGGTGACGACCGCCTCGACGGACATTCGCCGCAAAACCCGAGAGCCGATGAGCCCGTTCGTTTCGCTGCGCGGCTGCTCGATCCGGACGGACAGGTCGAGTCGGTCACAGGCGGAGTGCAGATCAGCCTCGGCGATCTGTCGCACTGGGTGCCGTTGGCGGCAGGGGGTGACGGGCGCGACCTCGTGGGCACGACGAGCCTCCCGCGAGGCGAATGGGCCTATCGCTTCGTCGTGACTGCCGATACGGCGATTCTTGATGGTCCACCGGCTCGTGGCGCCGTTTTGCAGGTCGGCGATCCGGTTCCGGCGGGCAGCGGTGAGCCTGATCGCTTACAACAGACACCCGCCGAAGCGCCTGGCTGCGGCTGCCAAATCACGAACGCCAATGCCGGTCCGGCACCGCGAATCCTTGTCGGCTGGATGCTGACCTGGCTACCGGTAGTGGCCTTGCGGCGGCGGTGGCGACGATGAGCGCGTGGCCCGTTTGGGCCGAAAGGTGGCCTGCCGGCGCGCCTCCCGCGGGTGCTGAATTGGCCGAGCGCATTGCCGGTGCGCTCCCCGACACCGATGGCCACCTGGTGTTTTGGGCCTCGCCGGATGTCACGCCGGAGCCGTTGATTGCCGGGCTGCGCGATCGCCGTCCACGGCTTCGGATGTGGGGTATGACGGCCTTTGGCCCCAGTGCCGCAGGCCTCATTGATCAGGCTGGGTTTGCCTGCGTCTTTTTGCCCATCACGCACATCGCGTTGTGTGGCGTACCGTTTGTTGGCGACCCGGTCGGCAACAGCGGTGAAAACCTTTACCACGAAATTGCCCGAGCGGAGCGGGTCGTCGGACTTGATTTGCTGCTGAATCCCGGCAAAGAAGGGTTTCGAATCCTGTTCATACGCCATGGAGAAGCGGCCGAGGAGTATGTTGCGGCGCGTCTACACCTGCAGGAACCCGACATGCCGCTCGTCGGCGGTACGGCCGCACCGGGCCCTGACGGTGGACCCTCGTGGTGCGTTGCCGACAATGTCGTGCACCGTGATACCAATCTCCTGATTATCGGCCGAAGCCGTAGCCCTTTACGGATCTCGCATCATCATCATTTCCGCCCAGGTCCCGGGCGCGTCGTCGTCACCGGCATCGGTGAAGACTGGCGCTGCGTCCGGCGCATCAATGGCCGACCTGCGCGTACCGCACTGGCGGCGGCTTTCGGCGTCGAACCGCTGGAATTGGATACCGCCGCAATTGCGGTTCGCCCCTTGGGCATTTGCATCGGCGATGAATGGTTCATCCGTAGCGTGTGGGATGTCGACGGCGATGACCTCCATTTCGCATCGGCGATGGCGCCTGGTACGGTGCTGACATTGATGGAGCCGGGCAATCAGGCGGCAGCGCTGACCGAGGTCGTGACGACACTCAGAAATGATGGGTTGTTGGCCGCCTTGAATTTTTCTTGCGTAGGGCGGCGCATCGAGTCCGATTCGCTGGGAACGACGGCCGAAGTCGCTCGCGTGACGGACGGGATGCCATGGGTCGGTGGGCATACCTTTGGTGAGCAGTGGATGGGGCTTCACCTCAACCAAACGTGCACAATACTCTCATTTATGGAACGAACCTGATGACCACATCCTCGAATCTCGAAGAAGAGGTTGCGTCGCTCCAAGAGACGGTTGCGGCACTCGAAATACGTGTTGAGGAGCTGCAGAGCAGACGTACGGAAGGCTTCTACGCCTTCGAAAGCATGGCGCACCTCGAAGCCATCGTCGCCGAGCGCACCAAGGCGTTGGACGAAGCCAAGCGCAACGTGGAGCGGGTCGTCGAAGAACGTACCCGCGAATTGCGCTTCAAGGCCGACGAATTGGCCAAGGCCAACCAATTGCTGCGTGAACTCGATCAGCTCAAGACGAATATTCTGCAGAATGTCAGCCATGAGTTGAAGACGCCACTGGTTTCAATCCAAGGCTTCACCGAGTTGTTTCGCAAACGGCACGCGGCCAATCTGTCGCCACAGCAAATCGAGTTTCTTGACATCATCCTGCGAAATGCGATCAAGCTGAACGAAGAAATTGAGTCGCTCCTGGAAGCTGGCAAACCGGCGCGCACAGTCAGCCCGATCGACATGACGCGCTTTGATCTGTGCCAGGACGTACGTGAGCTTCTGGTGAGCCTCGAACCGCAAGTGGCTCACCTCGTCGTAACGGTGACCAGCGACTTGCACGAGGGCGGTGTTCCGATTGTGGCGCACCGGCACAGCATCGGGCAAATGCTGACAAACCTCATCTCAAACGCCCTCAAGTTCATGGCCGACCGCCCGACGCGGGACCTATTGGTTTCGGTACAACCCAATAAGCAGGACGTCGTTGTGGAAGTCCGTGATACCGGTATCGGGATTCCTGCAGACAAACTGTCGCGTATTTTCGAGCGCTTTTTTCAGGTCGACACCTCGGCGACTCGACGCTACGGGGGCATGGGGATCGGGCTGTCGCTCGTCCGCGAGGTCGTCGAAGGGCACGACGGCACCATCTTCGTGGAAAGTGAGACCGGCGTCGGTACACGTTTTTTGGTGCGGCTACCGTTGCGGCCGAGCGCTGCGGCGCCGTCGCCCACGGTACCACGCATTCCGTCGGTCCCACCCGATGTCGTCATCATTGACGACGAGGAAGACAGCGGCGATTTCTTCGCGGCCGCGGTGCGTCAGATTGGTCACGTTCCAACATTGTGTCTGGATCCGACGAATGCCGTGAAAGTGGTACGACCGGGCATCACCCGTCTCGTACTCTTGGACCTCGCAATGCCGCAGATGACGGGCATCCAGGTACTGGAGGAATTGCGCAATACTTTCGGGGATGAGCAGATGCCGCCGGTCTTGTTGATGACGGCACGCAGTCCGGGCGAAGTCGACGAACGGGTATTCCCGCCCTTCGTTCGCGACGTCATTTACCGGCCTTGCTCCATCGACGATATCCGCACCGCAGTCGAGAACGCTCTGCGCCCCGACTGACTACTGCGCCTTTTTCAGCGCCTCGTCGAGATTCTTCATGAGCTGCAGATCCTCACCGACCTGCGCCTGAACGACCTTCCCGTCGGCGCTGATCATCGCCCAAGCCGGCACGCCGTTGATCTTCCACAGACCCCACCCGCTATCGGGCATCCCAAATACGGGTAGGTCGCTGAGCTTGCGGCTATCCAGATACTCATCCGTACGGGAACGTATCTGCGGGGAATCGGTACGCGTTACGGTAAGCAATTCCACCGCACCCTTCTTGCTTCGCCACCATTCGGCCACGCGCGGGATTTCCTTCTGGCAATGAGGGCAGGTCGCGAGCCAAAAGACCACCAGACGGGGAGTCCCCGTGGGCTTGCCGAGGTCGACTACAGCCTTGGCGGGGCCGGCGGAGGGTTCCAACGTGACGGCCGGCGCCTTCTTGCCGATCAGTGAACGAATATCGTCGGGACGCTCGCCGTCAGAGCGCGGGAGTGCCGACCCTTTGTCGTGCGCCTTGAGTGCGTCCAAGAATACCGTGCCGTTCTCGAGCGGCCGGTCGAGGCCGCGGATTTTGCGAATTTGCAGCCGCCCACTGTTATCGGTGGCCGAGAAACTTGGGACCTGAGTCGCCCCGAAACCCAGCGCAAGCTCCATCGTCCGATCAATGACGACAGGTGCTGCCAGTTCGTTGCGCACGATCCATTCAGTCGCTTTTTGCAGTTCGGCCGGTGTGAGTGCGCGGATGACGATGATCGGACGCACCTTTTTGAAGGCCGCCGCGCTGCGCACAAGGCCAAGCGCGGCATTCTCGGATGCGCTGTTGCCCGGCATCATATAGACGAACACAGTTGAGCCGGACGCGACCGATCGCAGCGGTTTTTCGACGGGCTCGATCCGCATTGGCGGTCGGTATTCGATGACCGGAACAGCCAACGGAGGCAGGGCGTCTCCAAGTGGAAACGGTTGCGCCTCGAACTGGGCAGTTGCAGGAGAGGCCAGCACAGTGGCCGCGAGAAGGAGGATTTCGGTCTTGCGCATAGGATTCCCTTTCCTCGGCATTGTAGCAAAGGCTGGCCGGATCAGGTTTAGTACTCGATCGCCTCAATACCGGGCATGGATTTGTTGGCCAAGAAATTGAGCATGGCGCCGCCACCGGTAGATACATGGCTGATGCCGCGCTTGACGCCTGCTGTCTTCAGCGCGGCAATGGTATCCCCACCGCCGACGATGGTGAGCTGTTTGTTATTGGCGACCGCACGCGCGACCGCGACGGTCCCCCCTGAAAACGCGTCATATTCAAATTTCCCCATCGGTCCGTTCCAGATCACCGTTTGCGCGCGTTCAATCAGTTGCACGTAACGCTCAACGGTTGCCGGGCCGATATCGAGTCCCATCAAGTCCTTGGGGATATCGATGTTATCGATGCGTTGCGCACGGGCATTGGCCTGCATGCGGCGGGAAACCAAATGGTCGGTCGGAAGCAAGATCTCAACGCCTTTGGCCTCGGCGGCCGCGAGAATACGGCGACATTCTTCGATCCTGGATTCATCGCTGACGAGGCTGGAGCCCGTCGTATACCCCTGAGCGGCCAAAAATGTGTAAGCCATTGCGCCGCCAATGATGACATGCGTGGCTCGGTCGAGCATCGTCAGAATCGGCGCGATCTTTTCATCCACTTTGGCGCCGCCAAAGATGACGACAAAGGGACGCCGCGGTTGCAAAAGCTTAAGGCGCAGGTATTCGATTTCTTTTTGCAGCAACGCACCCGCACCCTTATCCTTGAATAGGCGCGGGACCGCGTCAATGCTGGCATGGGCGCGGTGGCAAACCCCGAATGCATCGTTGATGTAAACGTGCGAATAGCTAGCGATGGCTTTGGCGAACGCCGGATCATTGGCGGTCTCGCCAGGGTGGAAGCGCAGGTTTTCGAGCATGAGCACCTCGCTCGGCCCGACACGCTCGACCATGGCGGTGACATCGGGGCCAATGACGCCGGGAGCCATCATGACCGGGCGTTTGAGCAGGCTCGAAAGCTCGCGGGCAACCGGTTTGAGGCTGAGCTCGGGCACCGGTTTGCCCTGGGGGCGGCCGAGATGCGACGCCAAAATGACATGCGCATTGCGGTTCAGCGCGTTCTTGAGCGTCGGCAGTGCCGCCTCAATTCGCTCACGATCTGTAATCCGGCCTTCGTGGATAGGTACGTTGAAGTCGACCCGAATCAGAATGCGCCGGCCTTCAATGTCGATTTCTTCGATCGAACGGATCGGCACTCAGGCGGCCTTTCCGACCATGGCGAGCAACTCGAGCAGGCGTGTGCTGTAGCCGGTTTCGTTGTCATACCAGCCCAGTACCTTGACCATCGTGCCGTCCATGACCGTCGTTTGCGTGGCGTCGAACGTGCAACTGGCGGGATCGCCATTGAAGTCGCTGCTGACGAGCGGCATTTCGTTGTACACCAGTACGCCCTTGAGGGCGCCACGCGCCGCGCGTTTGAAGGCTGCATTGACTTTCGTCGTATCGGCGGGTTTCTGCAATTGAACCGTCAAATCGACCAGGCTGACGTTGGGTGTTGGGACCCGCACAGCGATGCCGTGCAGCTTCCCTTTGAGAGCCGGAAGCACGAGGCCGATCGCCTTGGCGGCGCCGGTGCTGGTGGGAATCATATTGATCGCGGCTGCACGTGCGCGATGCATGTCGCTGTGCGGCAGGTCTAGGATTCGTTGGTCGTTCGTATAGCTGTGGACCGTCGTCATCAGCCCGTTTACAATGCCGAAGCTTTCGTGCAAAACTTTGGCCAGCGGCGCCAGGCAGTTGGTCGTACAACTGGCGTTGGAGATGATCTGATGCTTTTTGGGATCGAATTCCTGGTCGTTGATGCCGATGCAAACCGTAAGGTCGGCGTCTTTGCCAGGGGCGCTAAGGATGACGCGCCGTGCACCGGCGCCAAGGTGCGCCGACGCCTTTTGCCTGTCGAGAAAAAGCCCCGTGCATTCGGCGACGACATCGATCTTGAGGGCCTTCCAAGGAAGCTTGGCAGGGTCCCGCTCCTGCATCACCTGAATGCGACGGCGGCCAACGATTAGATCGCTGCCGTCGACGCGCACCGGCTGGCCAAGCCGGCCGTGTACCGAGTCGAATGCCAGCAGGTGTGCCAGCATTTGTGGGTTCGTCAAGTCGTTGATCGCGACGATTTCGACGTCTTTGCGCTTGAGCGCTTGGCGAAAGAGGGTGCGGCCAATACGACCAAAACCGTTGATGGCGATGCGGACAATCACTGTGGGTCTCCTTCGGCTGCGGGTTCTGCAGGTACGGGTACGGCGTCAACTTCCGCATCCAGGGCCGGCGCCTCGGCTGCCGGTACTGCGGGTGCGTCGACGCCTTTCATCACGCTGGAGGTGCGATCCCGTCCGGCGAACGCAGTTAGCGAAAGCGAAGTCACCATGAACACCACCGCCATCCAGGCGGTGACTTTGCTCAAAAAGGTGCCGCCGCCCGAGCCGCCAAACAGTGTCTGCGAACCCGCCCCGCCGAGCACAGCGCCAATCTCGGCGCCCTTGCCGGATTGCAGCAAGACGACGATGAGCAGAAAAATACAGGCGCCCACGTGGACGACTGTCGTGAAGGTAGTAAACAAATCCATCGGTGCAGGCTCCTTGGCTGGGGTGGGGTCGGCGGTCTTAGGCCGCAGCGGCCCGTAGAATGTTGGCGAAAGAAATCGGGTCCAGACTGGCGCCGCCGACTAGAAGTCCGTCGACATCACCGGCCTGAATGAGGTCACGGGCGTTGTCCGGTTTGACGCTGCCGCCGTAAAGGATGCGCAGGGCATCGGCGGGCTGACCGATATCGGCCAATGTGCGGCGAATCGTCGCATGCATGGCGGCTGCATCAGCCGCGGTCGCGGTGCGGCCGGTTCCAATCGCCCAGATCGGCTCATAGGCGACCGCCATCAGCGCGGGGTTGACCGGGGCGCGCCCCGCAAAGGCGGCGCGTATCTGGATCGACACCCAAGCCTCGGCGGCGCCGATTTCGCGGGTCGGTAGGTCTTCGCCTACGCAAACCACAGCGGCAAGACCCGCTGCCTCGGCGGCCGCAAGCTTTGCCCGTACGCCATCGTCGGTCTCGCCGCCGGCCCGGCGCTCACTGTGACCAACCAGCACGCCTTGGGCGTGGATTGCGGTCAACATGGACGCCGAAACCTCACCCGTAAAGGCGCCGTGGGGTTGCGCGTGAAGGTTCTGCGCACCAACCCGCAGTGACGGCAGCGCGGTGGTTGCCGCCTCGATCACCGCGGGCAAGGCGGGGAAGGCCGGAAACACCCAAGCCTCGACGCCATCGGGTATACCGGTCGCGCCGAGGTCGGCTGCGATTGCGGCAATCCACGAAGCACCCTCTTGGGGTGTCAGATGCATTTTCCAGTTACCGGCGACGAGCGGTGTCCGCAAGCGACCGCGCCTTTCCGAGTCTGGGGTGTCGAAGTGGGAACGCGAAGCAGTGTTCGTCTATTATAAGAGATCGTGCCCTCAGCGTCAACGACGATTTTGCGCCGCCATGGATCCACTCGCCGAAACGAGATCGTTCGCTGGGCTGGCTGGCTCCTGCTGTCTTTGATTGTCCACGGCCTGCTGCTCGACCCGCTGGCGCACTGGTTCTTTCAGGCGGACGCGCCAGCGGCAGTGCCCGCACCTCGCCTGGCCGTGCGCTTGGCCTCGCCGCCAGCCGTGGCTCCCGCTCAACGGGTCGTCGAACCTCCCGCCCGGCAGATCGTCGACGCCCCTGCTGTACCCGATCGGCGGCCGCCGGAGCAAACGGATCTGCTTGGACGCATCGACCAGCGCGTCGAGCAAGAATCCATTGCACCCGACTTGGGTGAGGCAGCCAACCGTGCGGGGCAAGCGCCGCCTATTGATGCCGCTCCGGCAGAGCCGGCGCCAGAAAAGGCGCCAGTCGAGTCGGCCGACAGCGGGGTGCGGCGCGGGCAAGATCTGGCACGGTTTTTGCCTGATCCCACCGCCGCGTTCCCGGGGGCGCCGCCCAGCGAGGGGCGCAGCACGCAGCGGAATGCCGTTGATCGGCCGACCGGCCCGGTCACGCTACTCAATACCCGCAGCAGCCCTTTTGCCGATTACCTGATCGAACGTGGGTACCGGGCAGTGCGCCTGCTCGATCTCAATGTCGAGCTGACCGCGTGGTACGCAGGGGATCTGCGAAACTTGCGTTTGCCAGCGGTTGTTGTTGTCGACATCGATGCGACTGGGCGGGTTCTTGCGGCGGCGGTCGAGGAGCCCTCGGGGTCGGACAAGGTCGATCGCATGCTGGTCAATGCCTTGCGCGGTGCCGTAACCGGCAAGGCGCCGCCTGCTGAGGCGCTGGAGAACGGCCAAGTGCGCATTGTGATGGCGCTCGAACGCAACGTGCTCAAAATCGGAATTCGCTGAGATTGGCGGGGCGTCAGGCGGCTTGCACGGCCAGCACGATGCCGACCACAATCAGGAAAAGGCCATAGATTCGCCGTAGTTTTGCGGCGGGCAGTGCGTGTGCCCAACGGACGCCGAGTGGTGCAGCCAAAACCGCCGCCAGCGTTAACAGGAGGCCGGCGCCAAGATCAATGCCGCCCAGAGCCCACGTCACCGGTGCGCGGTCGGCAAGCGAGTAGCGCGTCAGCCCAATCAAGGCGTTGAGTGTGATCAGGCCACTGGAGTTGGCCGTCGCGTGATGGATCGGCACGGCCAGTAGGGCCAACTGAAGCGGTACGGCGATGATGCCGCCACCGATGCCGAGCAGGGCACTTGCCAAGCCCGAAACGAAGCCGATCATAAGCCACACGGCGATGCTTGGTGCCGCCACTCGTGGTTTCAATGGGGGGCGACTGCGCGGCACTACCAGTGACAGACCAATGATGATCTCGAGTGCCGCGAAGATGCGGACCACCGTAATACCGCCAAGTCCGAGTGCGGCCTCGGCGCCGAGTAACGCACCGACGGCGCCCGCCGGCGCCATCAAGAGCACGGCGTGCCAACTGCCGGCACCGCGGCGGCGGTGCGAAACGAAGGCGCGGGCGCTCATCAACAGAATGGCCAGCAGGCTGGTCGCGACGGCCACAATCCCTGCCGTATCTGCAGGCAGGCCGCGGGCGCCGTAGACACCGATCAGCGCAGGCATAATGAGCGTGCCGCCGCCGATGCCAAAAAGGCCACCGGCGATGCCGGCGGCGAGCCCCGCAACAATCAAGATAGACGTGGCGATGAAGTCGGTCAAGGTGCCTCCGGTCGCGGGCTCCGTGTTAGCATAAGGGATGATGCATCAGCTCACAAAATCTATCTGCCTCGTCGTCGTTGTCGCTTGCTTGTTTGGGCCGTCTCGGGCGGCGGGCGAGGGGTCTGATTGGTTGCAACGGGTAGCTGCCGCGTATAGCGATCTGCACTCGTTTCGTGCGGAGTTTAAGCAGGAAACCGTACAGCAAGCCTTTGGCCGCACTGTGACATCGGCGGGCGAGATCGCGTTCCGCCGCGGCTCGTTTCGTTGGGATTACCGCTGGCCCGAGACGCAGACCTATCTTGTGGTCGACGGGATGCTGTCGTGGTATCAGCCCGAAAATCGTCAGGTGGTGCGGACACAGCTCGATCAAGCCATGGACAGCGGTGCGCCGGCGCGGCTGCTCGGCGGGCTGGCTGAGGTCGAGCGTGATTTCCGCTTGCTTGAAGTTGGGCCAACGCGAAAAGGTGTAACGACCCTTATTCTCGCCCCCCACAAACCGGACCCGGCCATTGAGCGGCTAGAATTGGGCTTTGATCCCAAGGCCGGGATTGCCCGCGTCGTGACCGTGGAAGACGCGCTGGGTAACCGCAATCGCATCCAGCTCGAGCGTATCCAGCGGAACGTCAAGATCGACGATTCTGTGTTTGATGCGGCTGTGCCGCCCGGATGGGCCCTGTTTTCACCTAAGTTCTGAGGCGTCAACCGTCATCGAGTGCACGCTCGAGCAACGCGAAACGATCACTGCCCCAGATCATGCGGTCGCCGACGAAGAAGGTTGGCGCCCCGAAGGCCCCGCGGGCGACGGCCTCCGCGCTGTTGGCCTTGAGCGCCGCTTTGATTTCCGCCGACTCCGTTGCCGCAAGCCATTTGTCGGCGTCGCCGCCAACCGAAACGGCAGCCTCGCGCAATACATCGGGGTCGGCTGGATCCCGCCCGTCGGCCCAATAGTCTTTGAGGAGGCGCATGCCCAGTTGCGCCCCGAGTCCATCGGCCTCGGCGGCCAGGGCCAAACGCTGGGCCTTCAATGTGAACGCCGGAAACTGAGCCGGGAAACAAAACGGGATGCTCCATAGTTCGGCCCACGCCATCAAGTCGCCGAGCATCCAACGGCCCTTGGCGGGTACTTCGGCTGGCGGCCTGTTGCCGCTGTCTTGCATGACCGCACCGAGCAGGATAGGGCGCCAGCGGAATATGGCGCCCGTGCGGGCAGAGAACTCCGCCAGTCGAGTCGCCGCCAAGTAGGTATAGGGGCTCACCGTGTCCCAGAAAAACTCGACTTCACGCATGTTGTCCATCCTTCCGCGGTCCAGTTTAGCAGAGCACGAACGGGAACCGTCGGTTCGCCATCGTGGTCCAATTGCCGTAACCAACCAGCGCAGGGGCGAACATCGCCACTGCCATTACCACGAGGGGCTGCTATGAACACCTGTCGCGTCCAAATCAACCGAGTGTCGCGTTTTGGGGCCTTGGCTGCGGCCACAGCCTTGGCGGCCGCATGCGCTGGCAACCCCGGCCCCGGCGATCTGGCCGATGCCGAGGCGGCCCTGGCTGCGTCCCGTGCTCGCATCGCTGCCGAGCGCACGGGTGAAGGCGCGCTCGGTGACGGGGCGACGCTAGACACGGTGCCGCCGATCCGCTTTGCTTTCGACTCCTACGCCGTGTCTCCGGACGAGCGCGAAAAGATCCGCAATGCGGCGTCTTTTCTCAAGGAAAACCCCGGTACAGCACTGCGCCTCGAAGGGCATGCGGACGAACGAGGTTCCGCCGACTACAACTTCGTACTCGGACAGCGGCGCGCTGATAGTGTGCGCGACGTGCTGGCGGCGTACGGTGTCGCGGATGCACGAGTTGAAACCCGCTCGCTGGGCGAGGAATTCCCTGCTGTCGAAGGCGTCGGTGAGAGGGTATGGTCCCGCAATCGGCGTGTCGAATTCGTCGTCGCTGTACCCTGATGCCGTCACCGTCCGGATGGCTGAGGCCATTTGCACGGCGCGCCCGGCTATCTTTATCGCTGCTCACGATTGCAGCGGCGGTCGGCGGTTGCCTGGCGACCCGCAGTGACCTACGCAGTCTGCAAGACGAGCAGGCGCGGGTGCGCAGCGAACTGGGAGCCATGCAGGAATTGCTCGTCGATTTGACGATTCGCGTTCAAGGCAACGAGGTTGGGCTTGATCGTACGAATCGCGAATGGGCGGAGTTGCGCGGTGAGGTCGATGAGATGACGGGGCGCGTACGTGAGATCAATGCCCGTCTGGTGTCCGTCGGTCCGGCGCCGACTGGGGCGCCGGACGGCGTTGTTTACGCCGATGCCGCGTCCGCGTTTACGGCGGCGGAAACGTATTTCGCCGGTGGAAGTACGCAACCGGCGGAACGGCTCTGGGGGTGGATCGCCGATCGCTGGCCCGACGTGGTGACCGGTCAAACCGCACGCATTCGCCAAGCGCAGGTGGCTGCGGGGCGTGGTGAAGCGATTTCCGCGGTCGACGCGCTGCTTGACCTTCTGGACCGGGCACGAGACCCGCGGGTCGTGGGACCGGCCTATCTTGCGCTCGCCGACACCCTGCGCGCGCTCGGTGAAACAGATACGGCGCGCCGCACCTTGGCTGATCTGATTCGTATCCAGCCGGACGGGCCTTATGCCGATGCGGCGCTCAGGCGCTTGGCGGATTGGGATGCCTTTGCCGGCGCGGCAAGCGATACCATCGAACTCGACGTGCCGGATTTGGCGCGCTAGACTGAATCCTGCGGGGGGTGGCTTTTCGGGGATTGATCCGCGTGAGGAGGTTCCCGATGTACGAGCTGGCGTGGGCGCGCGAATTGTTTGAGCGCTGGCCACAGGTCATGGGCACACGTTCGGATGACCCTTTCTTTGCCGTGTTGCGTACGGTCGATCATGAGACCATGCTGCCTGATGCGGAGGTCTTATCTGCCGCATTGGCCGATGCGCAAGGCAGCCCCGGCATCTTGGAACTCTGGCCGGCTTGGCAGACATTCTTGGCTGGCGATCCGCGGCACGGCTTCAGCGCTCTCCGGAAGACGGCCAAGCAATTCACGAATAGCCCGGAAGCCGCGGCCTTGGTCGGTGCGGCCGGATTGTTGGCCAACAGCCGGGAAGTCGGCTGGAAGGCTTGGCATGAGGCACGGCGGCTTGATGCCCGCTATGCTTTTCTCGATGTGATCATGGATCGCTTTGGTCGCCGCCGTGGGCCTGTGCTGCCGTTTTTGAGCCGCACCAATCCGATCAACGTGACCTTGGGGCGACTGTATTCGCGTCTGCGGGGCGCGTGACTGGAGACGTCTGACGTCGTCAACCCTCGGGGACTACGGTGACTGGGTCCCACGTGTATTTGTCGTATGTGCCTGCCTCGACAACATCGCGAAACGACGCCGCATCCCGCTTGGCGATCTCCAGATCATAGGCGAGATGCGCGAGGCGCGGCTTGACCTCTGCTGACATGCGGTCGAGCCATCGATAGGCCGCGACCTTGCCGCCGCGCGCCAATTCGGCCTCGGCGCAGGCCAAATACCAGGTCGACCAAACGCCTTTGGCCAACCGCTCCATACGTTCGAGTTCGGGCCAAGCCTTGGCGGGATTGCCAACGCTGACCGGAAAAGGCGGCGCCTTGGTATAGAGTTTGGCGCGTAGCAAGCCCGAGATCCCATAGTAATAGTCCGGGTCGATCTGCTGCGCCTTTTCCAACAGATTCTTGTAGACGGGCATGAGCCGAAGTGTATTGAGAATCCCCGACGTCACCGCCTCCATGCCCAGAAACACGCTGCCCCACACGGGGCCAGCCGGGTGTCGCCCGTGGTCTTGCGAGACGACCGCCGCCATTCTCTGTGAGATCTTGAGAATCTGTAGCCGTCGTTCCTGCGAGCGCTCGGCGCGGAACCAAGCAAAAGCATAGATGAAGGCGCGCTCGGCCATACGCAGGTCTTTACCCGACTCATATTCACGCCAAAAGCGCTCGACCGCGGCGCGGCCGGCCTCGGGTTCAAAAAACAGGGGTCGAATATGCGGATAATTGCTTGGGGGGCCAAAGGGGTCCAGCGCCTCGATTGGCGCATTCCGCAGGGTGTCTGACACCGATTGGGCCCTGAGGCTACCCGCATGCGCAAGGACGACGCCAGCCGCTCCTGTCTGCAATAGCTTTCGTCGATTCAGCATACCTATTTGCCTCTTGCCGATCCATACTCGATAGATTCCATCATAGCAGGACGTACCTCCATGCTATGCTGTTTGGCGGCGGAAAATCAAGATTCCCCGTTCCCATCTTACGAAGGACTTTGCCGTGTCGAACTTTTTCCATCGTATGATCTCGCTGACGCCGATTCTTCTTGCCGCCATTGTGGGCTGCACGCCGTCCGAGAAAACCACGGCACCCGATGCGGGTCCGGCCGCGCCCGTGACGGACACGGCGGCGCCGGCCACGTCGGCGACCGCTCCATCCGTGAACCTGCCGGATTCCGTTGATCTCAACGAATTTGCCGCAGTGTATGCCGATGTATTCTTGGTCCAAATGCGTGCGCAGAAGCTGATCAGCGCGGCCATTCGAGCTCAGGATGCCCAGGAGCTTGCGAAATTGCGGGCGGCGACCGAGCGTTCGGTTATTGATATCGTGGAGCGCCACGGTATGCCGATTGAGGTCTACAAGCAGACGGTGCAGCGGCTCAATCAAGACCGTGCACTGTCGCAGCAGGTCGCCAATCGCGTGCAGGCAATCCTCAAAGAACGTGGCGATCTACCGGCCGATGCACCGCACGCGGTGGTTGGCGGTCAAACCAAAGGCCGGGCCAAGCCTCGCTAATGCGCCTGCAATTGTCCGTCGTACGCCCTCGCATTTTCAGGTTGCACCATCCATGAACGAGACACCCGATACACATGGCTTGGATTTTGTGCGCACGCGCGTGGCCGAAGATGTCGCCGCGGGGCGCTGGAGTGGGCGTGTCGTTACCCGTTTCCCTCCGGAACCCAACGGTTACCTGCATTTGGGTCACGCCAAGTCGATCTGCCTCAACTTCGGCTTGGCGGAGGCATACGACTCGCACTGCCACCTGCGTTACGACGATACCAACCCACTCAAAGAGTCGCAAGAATACGTCGATGCGATCCTTGCCGACGTACAATGGCTGGGATTCGATCCTGGCGTACACGTGTATTGGGCTGCCGACTACTTCGAGCGACTCTACGGGTACGCACAGACGCTAATTCGCCGTGGCGCGGCATACGTTTGTAGCCTGTCGGCCGACGAGATGGCGAGCATGCGCGGCACGCTCACGACGCCGGGTGTCGAGAGCCCGTATCGCAGCCGCAGCATCGAGGAAAGCCTTGATCTCTTTGCGCGCATGCGGGCCGGCGACTATCCGGACGGTGCGCATACGCTGCGGGCCCGCATCGACATGGCCAGCGGCAATGTAAACATGCGGGATCCGGTGCTCTATCGAATCCGGCGGGTGCCTCACCATCGGACTGGCAACGCCTGGTGCATCTACCCGACGTACGACTATGCGCATCCGCTTAGCGACGCAATCGAAGGGATCACCCACTCACTGTGCACATTGGAGTTCGAGGACCATCGGCCCTTCTACGAATGGCTGCTGCGCACACTGGAGATTCCTGAACCGCCGCAGCAGATCGAATTCGCGCGCCTCGAGGTGACGCGTACCGTGCTATCCAAGCGCAAGCTGCTGCAATTGGTGACCGAAGGGCACGTGGACGGATGGGATGATCCGCGCATGCCGACAATTGCCGGCATGCGTCGCCGCGGCTTTCCACCGGCGGCCTTGCGCGATTTCGCAGATCGCATCGGCGTGTCCCGGTCGCTGGGGCGGGTAGACATTCAACTTCTTCATCACTGTGTTCGCGAAAACCTCAATCGAACTGCGTTTCGGGCCATGGCCGTACTTGATCCGGTCAAATTGGTGATCGAGGATTGGCCAGCCGAGCGCGTGGAATGGGTGAGCGTCGAGAACAACCCAGAGGATCCGGCTGCGGGCAGCCGCCTCGTGCCGTTTGGCCGTGAACTGTGGGTTGAGCGCGACGATGTGCGGGAAGATGCGCCGTCCAAGTGGTTTCGGCTGGCGCCCGGTCGCGAAGTGCGCCTCAAGGGTGCCTGGTACGTGACTTTGAACGAGATCGTCAAAGATCAATCCGGCAACATCAGCGAGTTGCGCTGCTCGCACGATCCCGACAGCCGTAGTGGCGAAACAGCCGATGGGCGCAAGGTTAAAGGTACCTTGCATTGGGTTTCGGCTGCGCACGCCATGGATGCCGAAGTGCGCGTGTACGACCATCTGTTTGCCGTCGACGAGCCAGAGAGCCTGCCCGAGGGCGGCAGCTTCCTCGATCATCTGAACCCCGAATCGCTGCAGGTGTTGGTCGGCTGCAAGCTCGAGCCGGCGCTGGCCGACGTGGCGCCCGGGTCGACCTGGCAATTCCTGCGGACGGGCTATTTTGCAGCCGATCCGCGCGACCACCGTCCGGGTGAACAGGCGGTTTTTCTGCGCATACTCGGCCTGCGGGATACCTGGGCCAAGGTCGAACGTAAGGGCTAACCCTGTCGGGCGACATTCAGTCGCCGTGGGTTTCAGCAATCAGCGCTCGAATGAATTCGACTTCTTGCGTATTCCACGGCGTGCCGTCGGGATAGAATATGTCGTGAAACCAAATCTCGGGTTCGGGGTCGCCTTCACGTGACGCCCACGGATAGATGGTCTGGCTGCGACCGGACACGAGGCCCCAGTGGAACGCTCCGATATTCGCGGCGGCGAGCAGCGGCATGACGCCCTCGAACGTGCTGCCCATCGAGCGCGCCATGTACTCCGTACAGAGCAGCGGGCGACCGTCGGCAAGATCCTCAAGGTCTTCGACCAGGGATTGCGTCGAGCGTGCCGACTGGTACGCATGGAAACTGACGACGTCCGACAATTCGATCTGGCGCCGTGAGAGCGCCCAGGTGGCATGGCCCAACCAGACGCCGGCGGTGAGTGGTTGGTCGGGGGCCTCTTCCCGGGCCCAACCGAACGAGGCCTCGACCAGCGGCGCCGCGAGATCGCCGATGCCGCTGTTGCCCGGCTCGTTGACAAGATCCCAAGCCAGTACGCGCCGGTCATGTCCGAAGCGTCGTATGACGCCCCGGACATACGCCTCGAGTCGTGTCTGAATCGATACCGAGTTCGGGAACGCAATCGTATCGGCCTGGGCGGGACTCTGGATCCAGCCCGAATTGTGTACGCCGGGAACCGGTTCGGGCTGTGGGCCCAAGGCCGGCTCGGGGCCCCATACATTGTCGAACAGCACCAGCATCGTCGAGAATCCGTGGCGTTCGGCGATCGACAAAAAGACGTCCACGCGCCCGGCCAAAGCCTCCGGCTCGGCTGTCCACAGCAGGTCGTGCAGGAAAACACGCAGCGAATTGAAGCCGACCGCGGCGGCCCAGCCCAGTTCTTTGTCGATCGTGGCCGGATCGAAGGTCTCGGCCTGCCACATCTCGAGCGGATTGATGGCCGTCGCGGGCAGATAGTTGAATCCGACGATCCAGGGGCGCGTGGATTGCCAATCGCGAGCCGCCTCGACTGTCCAGCGCCCATCAGCCTGCCGCAGGGTGGGCGCCGGCTCCACAGGCGCGTCGATCGGCGCGCATCCTCCCAGTAACGCGGGAATCAGCAGCAGTGATTGTAGAGTTCGGCTCACGGCGTTGGCCGTGGCACGAATCGGACAACCAGATCGTCGGCCGACGGCGGTGGTGTCAATGGTCGCATTTTCCCGG
>CAZUAB010000002.1:0-40399 GCA_964617795.1 uncultured bacterium | reverse complement strand
GTCCGCTGCTTCCGTGACGGCATCCGCACCCTCCCGCTGCGGCAACCGCAACTGCTCGACAATCGCAGTGGTACGGTCGATCCCCGCGCGTTGACGCCCAACCCGACGCCATTCGACGCGCTCGACAAGGCGCGTGCGTTGCAATGTAAACTCCAAATCGCGGTGGCCCTCGCTGACCACCCGCGTGCGCACCGACACGCCGTCAATTTCTGGACGGAGCGCGATCAGCTTGACGGCAAAATCCAATTCCTCAATCGACGCGCGGTCGCCCGGATTCAGGTTGACCATCTGGCGCAATTGTTCTTCGAATCCCGGGTCGTCGAGGCCGATGAAACGCAGATTCGACACCGTAAAACCGGGCGCCGTCGCTGCGCTGGCGGCCTCCGGAAGCAGCGCCGACAGCACGATCAGCAGCGCGGCGGTGACTAGCCGATCGATCATGGCAGCGGAATCACAATACGTGGGCGGGTAAAAAGGCTCCCGGCCGGGTCGTCGATACGGCTGTTCCAGCCCAGCGATACGTCAAAGCCGTCGAACAATCGATACCCAAGCTCAATGCGCTGCTCGCCGCCCACTTCCAACCCGCTCGACAAGCTGAGCCGCAGGCGTTCGGTCAGGCGCTTTTGCAAGGTGACCTGCATTGAACTCGAACTGCGAGGGCTCGAGAAGGCGGGCTCAATTTCTAAACGATCGAAGCCGATGATCGACTGAATTTCCTGCTCGATGCGCGAAATCTGCCCCGACAGGATAATCGTCGACAATTCGCGGCCGGCCGTCCCCTGTGCGTCGCTATCCTCGCCGGCCAGCTCTTCGGGCAACACCCCGAACGACAGTAGCGTGAGAATTTCAACCTCGTCAAGCGGCGGTTCGCTCTGAAAACGAATCTGCAAGCGATCGACCGGGCCGATGATGGTCAAAATGACGCGATACTCCTGGCGCCGCCGATCGTGCCAAACTGTGGTTTCGGCCTCGACATCGAGGAACGGAATCCGCCCCGAAGGATCGACAAACTGCACCAATCCGCGACGTAGCACGTACACCTGCCCACGGAAAAAGAACAAGCCGCCGGGGCGCAGCTCTGCCAAACCGTACAGGCGGGGGGTCCGCAGTGTGCCGCGCACCTGTGTATCCAATTCAACGCCGCCCTGCAGCAAGTTGGTGCGCACATGCAGATCACGGCGACCGCGAATGCGCAGGTCGAGGCGTGGACTCGATCCGTCGTCCAGAAACTCCGGATCAACAACTCCACTGCGGAGTTGCAAGATGGCGCGCTCCCACGCGATTTCTTCGTCGTAGCTGGCATTCACCAGCTCCAAGTCCCCGCCGATCGACAATGCGCGTCCCGGAAGCGCCGTCAAATCGAGCCGTCCCCGGATGCCCGAAAGTAGGCGACGTTCAATCTGCACGCGCTCGGTGGCCAAAGACACGCGCAGATCGATGTCTCCCAGGCGCGGGCCAACAAGGCCGACTCGGCCACCTAGCTCCGCCGTTCCATCTCCCCAGACGCCCTTCAGCCGGTCAATGATCAGGCTGTCTCCGTCCAAGCGAGCGTGGCCCTCCAGCATCTCAAATGGCGCATCGATCCCTTGAAGCTCGGCACGGGCATTGCTCAATGTCAACGCGCCGCGCATGTCCGGTTGCAACCAAGGGCCCGAGACCGTGGCTACCACTACGGCTTGGCCTTCGATGCTGCGCAGGCCGATGCCCAACGGCAGCAAAAGGTCGAGAGGCAAAGGGCCTTGCAGCGCCAGATCCCACCCAGCTTCGGGCCGCATGCTACCGGTCACAGAAAGCTCTCCGCGCTCGGCCACGCGCAATCGAAGCGGTTCAGCCAATAGCCAGCGCTCCCCGGCGGCCTCTACCACAAGGACGCCTTGCTGGACCAAGGTCACCCCCCCGAGCGTCGCGACCACGTCTTGGACCTGCAGATCCCCGACAATGCGCGTTGGGTCGCTGCCATGCCCCGCCAAATCGATATCTGCCGAACCGGCATGATCGCCGAGCCCTTCGATGCCGCGCAGCAGATTGGCGATGCTCACGCGTCCCAGCAGCGTCCAGGGCCCAGTGGTCAACCACTGACCGGTGAGCCGTCCGTGCAGTGGCCCGGCGCTCCGCTGGACCAGCAAACGGGCCGATGCCTCGTCGGCCTGCAAAATCGCAAACAGGTCATCTCCTGGATCGGCGGCGCGGACCCGGACGTAGCCGTGGCCGGCAGGACCGGCCACGAGCGCCTGTGTGTCGAGCAGCAATCCGGATGTACCGAGCATCTCAACCAAGTCGGTGGGAAGGTTCCAGACCAGCGACCCCGACAATGCGGCCGCATTGCGGTCCATGCGACCCTCGACGGCCAAGGACCCACGGACCTCACCTTCGGCCTTCAGATCGGCCCGCAGATTGCCGTCTATCGTATTGGCCGACAACTTCCAGTTGCCCAAACGCCAGTTTTGATGGCGGAAATCGCGCAGTTCCAGTGAAGCAACAAGCGAAGGTACGACCTGACCGGCGGCCGCCTCGGCAACGACGCCGCCGACAAGCTGACCGCCAAGCGGCACATCCGCGCGCAGCGCCGACAGTGACAAGCCATTTGTATCCGCCTCGATACGCCAACCGTCGTCGGCGCTGCGCATAGCCAAATGCACGCGCTCTGAGCCGCTACTCAGGTCGAGTACGGGAATCACCAAGGCATCGCCGTCGACGATCAGCGATAGATCGGCAAAATCCCAACGGGTGCCGAACGCCACCAGATTGCTGCCCGACGCTGTGACGTCAAAACGATCGCCATCCAGCGCAAAGCGGCCCTCTCCTTGCCCGCCGATTTCAAAGCCCACCGTCGACGAAAGCACAGCCAAGTCGGCAACGCTGGCGGAGCCCGCGAACAAGGCGGTGCCGGCGCCCATCGGTACCGTACCGGACAGTACGGTAGAAAAAGACGGGGCCTGTACGGCCAAGCGCGAAAAGCCAACACTGTCTTCGTCAATCTCCAATAGGACCGCGACCGAAACAGCCTGCGGCGGCAAAGGGCGCCCCGGCGCCAACTCGATGCGCCGCAACTCGCTGCTGCCGGTTACCGCTACGGACACGAGCAGATTGGGCTCGTCGGTCACACGCACCTGTCCTTTTGCCCGCAGCGTACCCGCGGGAGACAAGGGTATTGGGCCAAAAAACGCCTCCAACCAGGCCAGTTCAATCCCGTCAATCTCGGGCCGAAAGAGCAAGTCGAGTACAGGGTCCCAGCCAATACGGCCGCTGGCACGCAGATTGCCGCCGTCGGCGCGCAGCCCGAACGGTCCGATGTCCATACCCATTTCATCCATGGACAGGTCACTGTGCACGTCTTGCACGAGCCGCCCCTGAACCAGCAGAGATTCGGCGGCCACCCATCCCGCCATCGAAAAGCCGGCCTCGGAATGAACCCGCAATTCTTGCCGCAACGTCACGGTGCCGATCAGTTCGGGAATCGACGTATAGTGAAGATTGACGACCCCCGCATCGGCCAGCCCGCCGACATCGAGCAGCAGCACGGGCTCTTCATCACCAAAGGAAACCCGCCCGTCGGCAGCCAAATCGACCGCGGGAACGTCGCCGTGCAACTGCACGTTTTCAAGCCGCAGCCCAGGGTCGGCAAATCGGCCCTCGCCGCTAAGCCGAAGGCCATCGTAAGGCCATTCGTACAGCCGGTAGGTACCTTGATCAAAGGTGAACCGCAGCCGGCCCGGCATATTGCTGACGATCTCCGTCACGATCTCACTGTCACGGAACCGCGCCTCCATCGGCGGATCGGCCATCGAAAAACGTAGGTCGGCGTGCGTGAGATGGACGTTGTCAACGTCGAGCCGAAAAAGCGGGACGCCGCTGTCCTCGTCGGGGCTGGGTGCGAGTGCGGCTGCCGCCAATATATCGAGAATCGACTCGACGGGTTCGACGCGCATGTCGGCGTCGATATGAACGTGGACTCGCGGCTGATGGAAGGTCACCGACTGCAAGCGGGCGCGCGACAGCGAGAGACCGGTCCAGCCAAACTCCACGGCCACAAGCGGCAATTCGACCCACGGCTCGCTGTCCGCCGATACGAGCGCCGTGTCCCCAATGAGCAGGCTGTTATCCAAGACATCCCAGTGAATCCAGGCGATCTGTAGCGGCAGCCCGGTCAGTTCGCGGATCAGCGTGGTCGCCTTGTAACCCAACCAGTGCTGGACGCGGGTATCGGACGTCACCAGCACGAGTGCGACCACGGTGCCGATGACAAGCGCCAGCAGAGCCAGTAGGAAACGGCGCACGGCCGCTGCTTAGCCCAACCGCAGCAGCGCCGCCTCAGGAGCCCGGCGTGTCGTGACCGGGCTCCCGGTCGGCGACCTGCTGATCTGCCGGCTCACCCGGAACAGCGTAGCGCCCTTCGGCCCAGGCGCCGAGATCCACGAGCTTGCAGCGTTCGCTGCAAAACGGACGCCATGGGGCGGCATCCCAGCGGACCTGTTTGCGGCAGGTCGGGCACGGTAGTACACGAACCACCTCAACCATTCTCCAGGTCCCCAAGTTGATCGAGTAGATCGTCGATTTCGGACTGCTCATCGGCAGGCGTTTCGCTCTTGTCGCCGTCATCTTCCAATCCAGACAACAGATCGGACAACGCATCGTCATCAGCGCCATCAAGACCCGAGACGTCCAGTTCGGACTCATCGGAAGGCAGTTCGCCGAGCAGCGCATCAAGGTCTACGTCGCCGTCGGCAGGAGTCGGGTCGGCTGGACCGAGATCATCCAGCATCGCATCAATATCCGAGGCGTCGTCCGATTCGGCCGATTGCGGGCCCAAATCACCCAAAAGCGCATCAAGGTCGTCATCGGCCGCCTCGTCTGCAATCTCTATGGCCGGTGCCTCCTCGTCCAGCCCGGCCAGCAGATCGTCAACATCTAGGTCGCCGGTATCGCCGGCGTCGGCGCCGACGACGGGCTCCTCGTCGAGCCCCGCCAACAGGTTGTCGATCTCATCAACAGGGGAATCCGCGGCATCAGCGGCGCCAGCCGCCTCGGCCTCGAATTCAGCCAACAGGGCATCCACATCGGCGCCCTCGGGTTCGTCGTCACCGAGCAATGCGGCCAAATCGACTTCGCCGTCGGCGGGCTCGTCACCGACCCCGCTCAGGAGATCGTCAAGCACCGCATCCTCGTCGTCAACCAGCGACTCCAAATCCACCGATCCATCTGCCGGCGCCGCATCCACCGATTCCTCGGCCTCATCGGCGGTCAATTCGTCAAGTAGATCCAGCGAGTCCGCGCCGTCGTCTTCGTCCCATTCGGCAACCGCAGCATCGAGTTCTGCACCGGCCGATGCTGCAACGGCAGCGGCTGGTGCCGGAACATCAAGCTCCGCGGCCATCGTGTCCGATCCCTCAGCCACCAAGCTGTCGGCACCGACGAGACCCAGATCTTGGGCGACCGCATCGACCAACGAACGATCGACAACCTCACGGCCCAACAAAAATCCTTCGAGCAGCGCGTTGTCGCAAATTGTGTTGATCAGCCGAGGATTGCCACGGGTGTACAGGAAAATCTGGTCGAGCGCACCCTCGGCGAAGGTCGGCTGGTTCGAGCCGGCCAAACGCATACGATGCCGCACATAGTGGGCGGCGCCTTCGCGGCTGAGGTTTTCCAGCCGCACACGTGTCGCCACCCGTTGCTTGAGCGGCGGATCGATCTCAAGCACCTCATCAAGGTCGGGCAGGCCGAACAGGATGAATGTAATCAGTTTGCTTTCGGCAGCTTCGATATTGAGCAGACCGCGCATCTCTTCGAGAATCTCGCGCGAACGCAGCATCTGCGCCTCGTCAATCAAGACCACGGTCTTGCGGCCCTCGCGGTGGATCTGGAAAAGACGCTCAGACACCTTCGCCAGCAACTCCACTTTGTCTTCGCCGATTTCCTCGATGCCGATTTGACGCGCGATCTTTTTGAGAAACCATTCCGGCTCCACGGCGGCGTGCACCACAACCAAGAGTGCCGACTGATACATCTCGGGGCTGAGCTGTTCGAGGATTCGTCGTGCCAGCGTCGTCTTGCCCTTGCCGGCCTGACCGAGCACGAGCGCAAGACCTCGCATGCCTTCAATCGCGTGCATCACCCGCAGCAATGCCGTTGAGTGTTGGGCGCTATTGTAAAAAAATTTGATCGCAGGTGCGTTGGTAAACGGCTCCTGCTGCAGACCGTAATACTCGAGGTAATTCATATCTCGGTGCCCTGCCCCTGGTCCCGCGCTCGTACGCGACTATAAATAGGTGACGTTGGAGGGTGCGCCGCCGCTCGGCGTACCGGCCCCTTTTTTGGCCTCAAGCTTCTCGCGGATCGCCTTGAGGCACTTCGCGACCTCTCGGTAATTACGGTCGATCTCAAGTACCGCCTTGAAATGCTGCAACGCACTGCGCATGTCGCCCACTTCATCAAGCGCCATCGCCAGTTCGTAATTTAGATTGAGTTTCATGCCCTGTGCGAGATCCGGCGTCTTTAGCCCCTCTCGATAATACTCGATCGCGGCCTGCGGTTCACCTTTGCGGGTCAAGGCAACGGCCGCCATATAGTAGGCTTCAGCGGCTTTGGCCGGGCTACTACGGGCAATTTCGAATTCCGAAACGGCATCGTCGAACAGCCCCATCTCCATGTAGGCAATGCCCAAGTCGTAATGCGCATCGGCATCATCGTCGCCGAGTTGCTCCTTGACGCCTTTTTTGAATGCATCAAAGATCTCTTCAAAATCGGGCACATCCTCGGCGCCAGGTGCAACCTCAACACCTCCGAAGCTAAGCTCATCGTCCATGTCGAGTTCGCGGGCCAGATCGAACATGGCGCCACCGGCCGGTGCCGGCGGTGGAACGGCCGCTGCGGGTCGCTCTTTGGTCGGCTTTGCAGCCCCGGCCGGCGCCCCCTTCTGGGCATCCGGGATCCGCGCCTCCAGTTCGGCGAACACCGGGTCGTCGCCAAAACGCCGACGCAATTCACCGAGTATCGCGCGCGCCTCGCCGAAGTGTTCCGTATCAATATAAAAATGGACCTCGTCGATTTCAGCCTGCCAAGCCGGCGGCTCGCCAAGCGAGGCGGACCCTGCCACCTCGTCTGACAGCGCATCCGCATCGTCACCGGCTTCGATATCGACGTCGACATCGAGTTCGACAGCATCGTCTGCCAGCGCCTGCAGATCGACTTCGGTATGATCGTCGCCGCCAACAAATTCATCGGCGTCGGGAAACACAACCTCGCTGTCGTCGCTGAGTTCGACAACATCAGCAACGGCCGCCTTGGCCGCAACCTTGGCGGTCCCGGCTGCCGCTTGTTCGACAGGCAATTCGCCAAGAAACTCCAGCAGCCGTGGATGCTTCGAATCGATTTTTTTGGCCGCCGCGACAGCATCATCCGATGCCTTCATATTGCCGAGGCCTTCGTAAATCTCGGCCAAGTGCAGCAGATCGACAACGGCATCGCCCGGCCGTGCAGCCTTGATCAGCTCGACCCTTTTATGCAAGGCTGGAACGTTGTTGGGATCCCTAGCGAGAATCTGGTCAATCTTGCGCACGGCTTTCTCGGGGATACCGAAGCGCACATAGATGCTGGCTTCTTGCAAGATCCCGCTGAGCTCACTGTTGGAACCGGCTGTCGCGGCGGGCCCGGGGGTCTTTGTTGGGCCCCGCTCGGCAACCACCACCTCCGCAACGCTGATATCCCGACCGGATGTGCGGGAGTCTCGTCGCTTCGGCGCTGATTCAACCGCCGCGGCGGCGGTTGAATCAGCGTCCCCGAGCGCCCGCAGTGCGTGTTCGTTGGTCGGGTCGATTTCGAGGACCCGTCGCCAAGTTTTGGGGATCTCTTCGTGATCGCCCGCCGCCTCAAGGCGCCGCACTTTTTCGACATAGGCGCCTACGGCGCGGTCATTCTTGCCGAGCAGCGCATACGAGCGTGCCAGCAAATCAAAGACCTCGGCGCTGCGTTCGCCGGCATCGTAGACCATTTTGAGGCGCTGCTGTGCCTTGGGGGCAATGCCCAGCCGCAGGTACACCCGCGCCAGATCGAGTCCAAAGGCGGTCTCGCTGGGAAACAGTTGCAGAATACGCTCATAAAAACGGGCCAGCTCTTCCCACTGACCCTCGAGCTTGAGCAATTCGACGAGGCCGCTGAAAACCGCCAAAGACTCATCGTGGCGCCCGGCCTGATAGAGCATTTCGCCGTATTTGGCCTTGTAATCGGGGCGCCCGGGCTCGGCCTCGACCACCCGCGTCATCATCGCCAACGCCTCGGCGGACTTCCCGGCCCGTGCGTACAAGTCACCGGCCTTGGCGAAATTGTCGATCGCCTGGCCCTTCATGTTCATGCTGAGGTAGACCTCGCCCACCTGCTGCAGCAGCGCGGGAGAGGACGGGTCCAACTGTACGGCCTGCTTAAACGCCGCCAACGCCTTCTGGTAAAAGCCCGTTTTGTTGTAGCGATCACCGGCCTTGACGTATGCCTCGACGGCCTGTGCGGGCTTGTCAACCCGCAGATACAGACCGGCCAAGCGCAACACCGAGCTGACGTCGGTCGGATCGGCGCGAATCAGGACCTCGTATTCTGCAATGGCCTTGTCCAGCTGGTTCTTCTGAACATAGGCCTGAGCCTTCTGCAGAATCTTGTTGCGGTCGACCTTCACGACGTCCCTTCATCACGGACAAAAAGCGGGGAACGCAGGTTCCGAGCCCGATCGTACATGCTAGTGGAAACCGCCCCGGAGCGTCAAGGCAGCGAGCCGGGGCCGCCCCCCACCCTCAGACCGAAACACGCTCGATGTACTCGCCGGTGCGTGTATCGACCCGAATGTGCTCTCCCTCGTTGACGAACAGAGGCACATGCACGACGGCGCCGGTCTCCAGCGTTGCCGGTTTGGTCACGTTGGAGACCGTATCGCCCTTGAGCCCCGGATCGGTACGTGTAATTTTCAGCACCATGTGATTGGGCAGGCTGATCGAGATCGGGTTGCCCTCAAAAAACACCACGTCACAGTCGAGGTTTTCCTTGAGGTACAGCCGCGCATCGGCCACTTGATCGTCGTTGAATGTGATCTGATCGTAACTTTGGTGATCCATGAACACGTAACCACCGTCGTTATACAGGTACTGCATCTTGCGGTACTGCAGATCAGGTACGGGGAATTTTTCGGTCGACTGGAAGTTTTTCTCGAGGACGGCGCCCGTCAGTAGGTTGCGCATGCGGGTTTTCATATGCGCCTTGCGCATCTGCATTTTCACATGCTGGTAGTCGAGAACTTCCCACGGCGCGCCTTCGAACAGGATCTTCAATCCGCGGCGAAAATCACTGGTATCGATCATGGCCTTCGCACTCCTGAAAAGGTTGCCGGCGAACGGAACTCGTCCGCCGTAGTCGGCTCCAAGATTATAGCAGATGAGGCGGGCCGGTGAGGCCTTGCCGGAGCGCGCCTAGACTCGCATCCGGACGGGATGATCCTGCGCCGGCGTCAAAGTCTCGAACGCAGCCGCTGCATCGGACTGCAGCTCCGTTTCCGTTCGTCCATCGGGGTCGATCAGTCGCAGCGACAAATCGGCCACTTTGCTGTTCAGGCAGCACAATGCCTGTGCATCGGGGTTGCGGTAGGTGAGTCCGGCCATGGCCTCGGCCTTCGCCGCCGCTGTCCCTTCGAGGCGCCAGCCGTCCTTGCGGCCGACGGCAAAGGTCCAGGACAGATCATTGATTTCGGCCTTGCCGCGAAGGAGCGCCCGAATTCCGTTAAAGGCGAAGCGGCGCCCGTCTGGTAGCTGCAGAACCGCCGCCGAAATTGGCGGCGTCAGGCGTCCCGCGACACGAATGCGGGCCGAAAAGCCCTCGAACCAAGCGCCGTCCAGGCCCACAAAAAGATTGCAATGCCCCCAGGCGTAACGGGGCGCGTGCTCGGTCCCCCAATTGTGGCCCTGCATGGCCGGAATTCCCTCAAAAGCCCAGCGTTCGCCGGCAAACTCGATCCACCCCGTGGCCCGTACATCAGGATGTGGGGACACCGTTTTGGAGCGCGGAATGCCCGCGTGGTACATCCAGTCCCAAGCAAACGGTACGAGGGGATTTGACGGTGCGGGCCAGCGCACATCCCAGCGCAGTCGACCGCCGGCATCATCGGCAATATCGCCGCGAACATGCCCGTCGACGAGCGCGCCGTTGCCGAAATCGATGCTCGGCGTCGCCTCAAGCCGGGCGGATTCGATGGGCCGCTCCTCTTTGCCAGCGATGATCCTGCCGCTCTGTGGGTCAAAGACAACCGCCCACGTCTCACAGAGGGCCTGCACTGCAGGGTCGCGGGGTACCCACAGCGTGTATTTAAGCCAATAGGCTCGCCCGCTAGCCGGGTCGTTGCCTTTGGCGAACCAGCTTTCGAGATGTCCGCGTTGCCCGCTGCGCCAGACCGGGCGATTGGCAATGGCCGAATCGGGAAAACGCGGCGCCACCGTCAACGGATCCGGAATTCAATCCGCTCGTTGGCCGCACGGCCTTCGGCGGTCCCGTTGTCGGCGAGCGGCTTGTCTTCACCGAAGCCCACCGCATCAAGGCGGCCGGGAGGCAGCCCCAAACCGACCAGATACTCGCGCACGGCCGCCGCCCGTTCCTGCGAAAGGCGTTGGTTGGCACTGGCCGGTCCAAGGTTGTGTGTGTGCGCCTCAATCGACAGTTTCGCATCGAGCGGAAGACGCTGAAACACCTGGCCGACGCCATTGAGCCGGCTGTACGCATCGGCCGTCAAGAGCGCCGTTCCGGGCTCGAACGTAATCGGCTCATCGGCCAAAATCTGATCGCCCTCGCGGCGAGCTCCGCCAGCCCGTACCGCCTGCGGTGTGAGTTGGAAATCTTGAACGGTTTTCTTGCCCTGCAGTACGGGGATGCGGTAACGGCGCGGTTCAAAACCGGGGGCGTCGACCTGGACTTCGTAGTTGCCGGCTTCGAGGACGGCTTCAAAACGGCCCGTCTCGGGGTCGGCGGGCACGGGGGCCACGCCCGGTTTGGCGAACGTCAGGATACCGGCCAGCCCCTTGCCGTCCGGGGATACGATCCGCCCAGCCAGCGCACCGACGGCACGCTCTTCTTCGAGCTGCACGTCGAGCACCGTTTTGCGGCCCTCTTCGACCGGCATCCGGAACCGTTTGGACTGAAAGCCACGGGACCGCAATTCGATGGCATAGTTGCCTGGCGGCAGCACCTTCATGAACTGACCGGTGGCATCGGTGCCCAATGGTGGGACTTGCGCGTCAAGAAAGAGCACTGTTGCCTCGATTGGACGGTTCTGGGCATCGCGCACGGACCCGGCCAGCGCACCGAGACTGCGACCACTCGACAGTTGAAACACGACGCGTGTTTTCTTGCGCTGCACAACCGGCACAAGATACACCTTGGTTTCAAATCCCGGTGCTGCAACTTCGACCTTGTACTCGCCCTCCGGCAGGATCTTCTGGAAGGCGCCGTTTTCCTGCAGCGACCGCACACCACCGATGTCGGTCTCAAGGAAGTTGATCTCGGCCACAACAGGCTTGCCTTCTTCGTCGACGACACTGCCGACCAGCGCGCCGATCGGACCGCGCGCCTCACTCATACGGCGCAGAAATACTTTTTCTTCGATCGTTTCCTGACGGATGATCTCGGGATTGACCACGATGGATTCGTAGCCTTCGGCCCGTACCTTGAGCAGCACCTCACCCGGCGGCAGCAAATATGTACGGAAGGCGCCGGTTTGCAAGTCGGACATCTGGCGAGTCAACTGCGGTCCGTCCACATATTCGACGATGGCGCCGCCCAAAGGCTCACCGGTACCGGCATCAACGACGATCCCGATCACCTGGCCGCGAAGGTCGATGATTTCGAAGCCTTGGGGGTTCCACTCGTAGGTCAAGCCAAGGTGGATTTGGTACGGAGGAGACACCGGTTCGCGGCGTCCGAAGATCATCGTGGGCTTTTGCAAGCCGGCAGAGACATCAATGGCGCCGTCGATCAGGATGTTTTCGTAGGGATTGTACCGCGCACCGAACGTAAACCGCTGCGGGCTCCGGTTCCACGTTGGGCGTTCCATGATCTCGGTGCGCGCGTGGACGACCGGCTCGGCGGAGTATTCAACGAAGTAGCTGAGCGGCTCGAATTGCGTATCGACGGCAAGCACCCAAGGAATGCTGTCGCCAGCCGCAAGCCCGAAGCCGCCGTAGGTGCTGGCATTGGGGATGCCGACATCGCCCAGAATCGTGGATGAGCGGTCCAGATTGTAACCCAGCGTCAAGTGGGCCCGAACCGGAACCTGCCTCTTGAACCAACTGGTACCGTTGAGATCGATCGACGCCACGGCCTGGACCAGAAACGAGGTTGCATCACCGCGCAGCAGGAACCGCCCAACCTTGGTGTAAAACTGCATGTCCGCGGCTCCACCGACCGACAGAAACGGCAGCGGTGGGATTTTGTAGACATATTTGGCGCCGAGGTAGACGTCACCGAGCGTCTGAAACAGCGCACCCTGGCCGTAGCGCGAGATGGTACCCGACGAATGACCCGTCGCCATCGCCGCTATGCGAAGCTCAAGATCGTCGCGCACCGAGTAGCTGAAAAATCCGATGGCGTCGAGATGATCCTGCGACGTATCGTCCCAGTGGTCGGGCACGGAGTAGAAGCCAAAATGACTGCCGAAGCGAAAACTGTTGCGAATCGGCACGTCGGCGGTGAGCCCGCGGAACACACCAGTGAAACCAAGTCGATTGGGTGCGCCCCGTGTACCCTTGTTTTTACGGCGGATCAGGATACCGTCATACAACTGGCTGGCGGCCTCGATTTCCTTGATCGACACCGAGGCCTGAATGGTCTGCCTAGCTTCACTGGGAGCCTCGGTCACGGCGCCCAGCCCATCGCTGACAGCCGGCTCGGCAGCGGGCGCTGCGGCAGGGGGCGGCGCCAAAACCTCGTCCGCCACATCGCCACCCGCCGCGGCGGCAGGGGCCGCCGCCGGCGTCGGTGCGGGATCGGCGGGAACGCTGTCGGCAGGGTCAGCCGGAACGGAATCCGCCGGATCCGGCGCAGGAGGCGGGCTAGGCTCGGGGGCCGAAGCGGGTGCCGGTGCGGGCGCTTGGGGAGGCGCCGGGTCTCCAACCGCATCGACCGGGTCTTCGGCCGGATCCGGAGGCGGCGACGTCTCGGCCGGGTCAGCAATCGTATCGGCCGGATCATCCACCACATCGGCCGGATCCGGGGATGACGACTCCTCGGCCGGCGCCGCAGATGCGTCGGGCGCAGGCTGAGCAGTAGCAGGAGCGCCCTCAAGGAGGGCGTCCGCTGGGTCGTAATCCTGAGCTTGAACGGGGGCCGCGAGCAGTCCTGCAATCAGGATCGACAGCGTCCACACCCGCCCGATGACGTACCGGTTCAAGAACTCCTCCGCGCCAGTATCTTTTCATAACCCCCCGCGGTTGTCAAAGCCGGCTCTGGTTGTCCGCCAAGCGGAGTGGCCGACGGCGTGCCATCATGTACAATGTCCGAGGTGCAAAATGACACGTGTGTGCACCGAGGTCGGTCCGCCTGCCACGCCACTCAAACGCTATGCCAAGGAGCCCTACCCGTGACGATGAAAAAGCCGTCGAGCGCCGAGGAAGAGTACTTTCAACGTGAGGAACTTGAACGGTTGGCGCGGCTGCGCAAGCAACTCGACGCTCAGCGCGAAACCCGACGCGGCGACCACGCCCGCGCCGAGCACTGGATGCGCTGCCCAAAATGCGGGAGCCAAATGCACGAAACGCTTCTGCGTCATGTGATTGTCGACACCTGCGATGCCTGCGGCTACGTCGGCTTTGACGCCGGTGAGCTCGAGATGCTGCTGGGGCATCGGGAGAGCGTTCTGGCTCGCATGGCGGACGAGGTCCGTCGCATGTTTACAATCGGGCGGGCACCCCAGGATCCGGTCCTTCGCGAGGTACTCAAGGACAATGACGAACGCGGTTGATGCCGAGCGCGTCCGGGGCATTGCCCGCCTGGCTCGCCTGACGCTCGATGACACCGAGGTTGATTCGCTCGGCCGCGACTTGGCGGCCATCGTTGCCTATGTCGGTGTACTCGATGAGTTGGATCTGGTGGACGTAGCGCCAACCGCCCACCCGTTTCTCGACGCCATGTCGCTACGTCCCGACAATACGCATACGCCGGCCGGCTTTGCCGTGCTCGGCGCCAACGCGCCCGACCCGCACGATGGCTACTTTCGCGTACCGCGTATCCTTGGTGGCGACGACGAATGAAGAATGCCGATTTGCTGGAACTGGGCGTCGCGGACTTGGCCCGCGGCATTGCCTGCGGGGACATCAATCCGCTTGAGACGATTGACGCGCTCGACGGCTGGCTACAGCAAGGCGCCGAGCAGACAGGTGCGTTTGTCGCACTTGACCTTGATCGTGCGCGCCGTGATTTGACCGCAGCGCCGTCCGGTCCGCTGCACGGCGTCCCGTTGGCCATCAAAGACATCCTGCACGTGGACGGCTTTCCGACAACCTGCGGATCGCGCATCCTTGCCGGCTACCAACCGCCCTTTGAAGCGCATGCCGTAGCAGGGCTGCGCAAGGCCGGCGCCGTCTTCTTCGGCAAGCTGAACATGGATGAGTTCGCGATGGGCAGCTCCAACGAGACGAGCGCGTGGGGCCCCGTACGCAACCCTTGGGATTTGGATCGCACACCAGGCGGTTCGAGCGGCGGCTCGGCCGCTGCCGTGGCGGCCCGTCAGACGCCGGGCACACTCGGTACCGACACTGGTGGCTCGATTCGCCAGCCAGCGGCATTTTGCGGCATCACAGGCCTCAAGCCGACCTACGGCGCCGTCTCGCGTCGCGGCGTGATCGCATTCGCCTCGAGCCTCGACCAAGTCGGGCCCATGGCCCGCAGTGCTGAGGATTGTGCTTGGTTGTACGCGGCAATCACCGGCCACGACGCGCTGGATGCAACCTCGGCGCCGCACCGCTCGCGGCCTGCCGAAAAATTGCTGGGTGAGCCGGCACGCAACTTGCGCATTGGGCTGCCGCGAGAGTATTTCGACGGCGAAGGCCTCAATGCCGAGGTACGCGCCGCCGTCGAGGCGCTGGCCGCTTGGCTGAAAGATCGCGGCGCAGCGCTTGTCCCGATCGACCTGCCGCATACCCGTTTTTCCACTGCCGTCTACTATCTGATCGCCACGGCTGAGGCCTCAAGCAATCTGGCCCGGTTCGACGGCATCCGCTATGGACACCGCGCCGCCGATGTTCGGGGCCTTGCCGACACCTACGCGCACAGTCGCGGCGAGGGCTTCGGCGCCGAGGTCAAGCGGCGCATCATGCTTGGCGTCTTTGCGCTGTCGAGTGGCTACTACGATGCCTATTACGGCAAGGCGCAGCGGGCGCGCACTCGAATCCGCGAAGATTTCGATGCGGCGTTTGCCAAGGTGGATCTGATCCTGACGCCGACGTCACCGACCACGGCGTTCCGGCTCGGCGAGCGCCTGGCCGATCCGCTCCAAATGTATCTTTCCGACGTCTATACGAATGCCTGCAATCTGGCGGGGATCCCCGGCATCGGCTTCCCCTGCGGCTTCGACGCCGCAGGCCTGCCGATTGGCGCCCAACTGATGGCGCCGGCCTTCCGCGAGGACTTGCTGCTCGGTACCGTGCACGCCTACCAGCAAGACAGCGACTGGCACCGCCGGCGACCTCCCTTGGTCCGTGAAGGGCTGCCGCTGTGAGCTGGGAAGCCGTCATCGGGCTCGAAGTCCATGTGCAACTGGGCACACGCAGCAAGATTTTTTGCGGCTGCCCCAACCGCTTTGGCGACGGACCGAATACCAACGTGTGCCCGATCTGCACGGGGCAGCCAGGCGTACTGCCGGTCCTCAATGCCGAGGCGGTCGATTTGGCCGTACGCACGGCGCTGGCACTCGGCTGCACGATCCACACCCGCAGCGTGTTTGCCCGCAAGCAGTATTTTTATCCGGACCTGCCGAAGGGCTACCAGATCTCACAGTACGAGGAGCCCTACGCCGAGCATGGTGAATTGACGGTCGATGTCGACGGGCAGTCGCGACGCTTCGGCATCACGCGCATCCACATGGAAGAAGACGCCGGCAAGAGTGTCCATGGTGGTGCGCAGGAGCCTTATAGTCTGCTCGATTTCAACCGGGCCGGCTCACCGCTGGTCGAGATCGTCAGCGAACCCGACATGCGCAGCCCTGCGGATGCCGGCGCGTACCTGCGCGAACTACACGCCATTATCCGTGCGCTCGGGGTCAGCGATGCCGACATGGACAAGGGCAACTTCCGCTGTGACGCGAACGTCAGCGTGCGACCGCACGGCGAGACGCGCCTTGGGACCAAGGCGGAGGTCAAGAATCTCAACAGTTTCCGCTTTGTCGAAAAAGCGATTGCCTGGGAAATCGAGCGGCAAATCGCGGTCATTGAAAGTGGCGGGCGTGTCGTGCAAGAGACGCGCCTTTGGGACGCTGCCGCCGGACGCACTGTGTCGATGCGGTCAAAGGAAGAGGCGCACGACTATCGCTATTTCCCCGACCCCGACCTGCCGCCGCTGGTACTGAACGAAGACGCCATCGCAGCAGCCCGCACCGCCCTGCCCGAGCTACCTGCAGCCCGGCGCGCACGCTATGTGGGCACATACTCGTTGCCGCCAGCGGATGCGGCTCAGATCGCGGCTGACCCCGCACTCGTCGACTACTTTGAGGAAACCGTGGGCGCCGGCGCCGAGCCGCGCCAGGCGGCCAACTGGCTGCTCAACGACGTTCTGCGTCACGCTGACGGCGGCCGCCTGCCGGTCTCTGCCCCGCGACTGGCGGCCCTGCTGCGGTTAATCGCCGACGGCGCAATCCCCGGCAACGTGGCACGGCGCGTATTCGAGTATATGCTTGCCAGCGAGGACACCCCCGAGGCGATTATCGCACGCGAAAGGCTCGCCCCCGTTGCCGATGCGGGCGAGTTGGGGGCGATCATTGACGGCATTCTGGCTGCGCATCCGGCCGAGGTTCAGCGCTGGCGCGGCGGTGACCATAAGCTGCAAGGCTTCTTCATGGGGCAGCTGATGAAGGCCACTGGCGGCAAGGCCAGCGCCGAAATTGCCCGCACCCTACTGATCGAGAAGCTGGGTTGAGCCGGATTCACCCGCTGCGGCGCATCGGTGCCCGCTGCGAACTGCTTGACCAGCGCGCATTGCCCGAACAAGAACGCTGGATCCCGCTGGCGACCCCCGAGGACGCCGCAGTGGCCATTGCTGACATGGTTGTACGCGGTGCGCCGGCCATCGGTATCACCGCGGCTTGGGGTCTAGCGCTACTCGGCGAGCGGGCCGCCGAGACCGCAGCCTGGGAGACAGCGACGGCGCAACTGGCCGCCAGCCGCCCAACCGCTGTCAATCTGGCTTGGGCGATCGGGCGAATGGGCGCCGTGCGCACGGCCCATTGCGGTACGCCTGCCGAGCTGGCCGCCGCTCTTTGTGCCGAGGCCGCAGCGATCGAAGCCGAAGATCTTGCCATGTGCCGACACATCGGTAATACGGGCGCCGCCGCGATTTTGGGGAACGGCCTGCGTGTTCTTACACACTGCAATGCCGGCGCGCTGGCCACAGCCGGCTGGGGAACAGCGCTCGGTGTCGTGCGGCAATTGGCCGCCGAAGGCCGGTTGGCTCATGTACTGGCCAACGAAACACGGCCGTACTGGCAGGGCGCACGCCTGACCGCTTGGGAGCTTCTCGCCGACGGCATCCCGGTGCATTTGCTGCCGGACGCCGCCGCCGGTGCGGCGCTGGCCACCGGCTTGGTGGACGTCGTGGTTGTCGGCGCCGACCGCATCGCAGCAGACGGCGCCGTGGCCAATAAGATCGGCACCTACCCGCTGGCCGTCCTGGCAAACCGCCACGGCGTGCCCTTCTATGTTGCCGCGCCGCGCTCGACAGTCGACCTCGCCTGCCCGAACGGCGCCGCGATACCGATCGAAGAGCGCGCCGCCGAGGAGCTTACCCACGTCCATGGGCGACGGATTGCTGCCGCGGGCGTCCTGGTCTGGAACCCGGCTTTCGACGTAACGCCACCCGATCTGATCACCGCGCTTATTCTGGACGGAGCCCGTATTCGTGGCGGCGATGCTGCCGCCTTGGCCGCCTTTGCCAGGAGCTCTGATTGAGCCACGCGAGGACCTTCGCGGATGCCTTCGCGCGCTACGCGCCGGATCCGGCCCGGCTTGGAGGGCTTGACAGCATCCCGCTTCCTGCCGACCCCGATCCCGAGCTACTCGCCCTGGCCTTGGGCTGGGGCAGCTTCTTGCCGCGCCAGACGGCGGTGTTCCCCGATCTCGTTGCGCGCGGCACACGTGCCTTGCTCGCCGACGGGCCGGCGGCGGTGCTGCAGGCCGTTGCGATAGCCGATGCATCCCTGGATGCCGAAACGGATTTGCGGCGCCGCCGCAACCTAGCACAGGCCCGCATCGCACTGGCCCAATTGTCCGGGCTATGGAGCCCTGACCAGGTCTGGCAGACCCTTTCCGACGTGGCAGAGACGCTGATCGATACGGCCGTGGGAATCGCCCGTAAGCGCCTCTGTCTGCGCTGGGGTGACCTTTTGGATGAGGGCGGCACACCGATCGGTTTTACGGTGCTCGGCTTTGGCAAATTGGGCTCGCGTGAGCTCAATTTTTCGTCGGATGTGGACTTGGTTTTTGTCGCCGCACGGACGACCGGCGAGACGGCGGGCGGCCCCGAAGGGTCACTCGATGCGAGTAGCTTCCTGACACGCCTTGCCCAAGGCTTGATCGGCCTGCTCGATGACCATACGGATGCCGGCTTCGTCTACCGGGTCGATACGCGCCTGCGCCCCGATGGCACACGCGGCGTTCTCGTGCCCGGCGCCGATGCCTTCGTCGAGTATTACCGTAGCTGGAGCTCCAATTGGGAACGCATTGCCCTGCTGCGTGCGCGCCCCGTCGGCGGAGATCGGGCCCTCGGAGATCGGTTGCTCGGCGCCTTGCACGACCACATCTATCCGCGGCACCTCGACTTTGAGTCGCTGGAGGCCATGCGGGAGATAAAAGACAAGATTGACCGCGAGGCGGCACGGCGGCAACGGCGCGGTTTCGACATCAAGTTGGGCGGTGGCGGGATCCGTGAGCTGGAATTTCTCGTCCAAAACTTGCAGATCATCTTTGGCGGACGTGAACCGTCACTGCAAGTACGAGGAACCCTACCGGCTCTGCGAGAGTTGGCGGCGCAGGGCATTATGCCGCCGAATATCGGCGACGCATTGTCCGAGGCCTACCGTTTCCTGCGCCACGTCGAAAATGTCCTGCAGTCACGCGACGATCGGCAAACTCAGCTTCTACCCGTCGAAGACGAGCGGCTTGAACTGGCACGGGCTTGTGGGTTTTCTGTAGATCCATCCCCCGCTGCGGCCCTGAGTAACCGTTTGGAATCCGTACGCCGGGTCGTGCAGGAGGAATTCGACAATCTCTACCGCCGCAAAGGCGATGGCCACGCACCGACCCGAACTGCGGTGTTCGAGTTGATCGAAGACGAGGGTATTTTAAAAGAAGAACGCGGCGAGCGACTGCGCGTGTTGGGTTTTCGGCATCCTGACGAAGCCGCCGCCCACCTGCAGCGTCTGATCGACGGTCCGCGTGCCAGCACCTACGGCGCGCGCAGTCGCGAGCAATTTGAGCGCATCTTGCCACTGCTGATCGAGTCGGCGGTGACGAGCGCGGATCCGGATCAAGTGCTCAATTTGCTCTCGGAATTCGTACCGCGGGTCGGTGGCCGTTCGTACCTGTACGCACTGCTGCGCGAAAACCCCGATGTGATTCGGGCAATCGCGACCCTGTTCGCCGGCTCACTCTATCTGGGGCGTTTTTTCTTGCGTCATCCTGAGTTGCTGGATACCTTGGTGCTGCGTTCGCATGCGGTACCGGTCCGCGATGCCACGGCCTTGACCACGTTGGTCGAACAGGCCACGCACGAGCATGCCGCAGGCAGCGAAGAGCGGCTTGATGCACTGCGGCGGCTGCGTATGCAGGAAACCTTGCGCGTCGGCTGGCATGACTTGAACGGCATTATCTCGCTAACCGAGGTGCAGGCCCAACTCACCGACCTGGCCGTGGCATTGGTGGCCGACGTACGGGCCGACGCCTTTGCACAGATTCGTGAACGCTGGTCGTTGACAGACGACATGATCGGCGACCTCGTGCCAATCGCCCTGGGCAAGCTGGGCAGCGGAGAGTTCGGGTATGGCAGTGATCTTGATCTGATTTTCGTCGTGCGGCCAGGTAGCGTGCTGCCGATCGAGGCCGCCATCCGCTGGGGCCAGAAAATGATTACCCTGCTGCAGACGAAAACACGCGACGGCTCGCTTTACGAGGTCGATATGCGGCTGCGACCGAGCGGCAATCAAGGATTGCTGGTCACAACCTTTGCCGCCTTCCACACCTACCACGAACGGCAAGCAGCGATCTGGGAGCGGGTCGCCCTACTCAAGCGGCGGGTGCTGACCAGCGGCGCGGCCGGCGATGCGCTCGATGCCGAACTTGCGCGCATTCTGTTTGAACCGCCCCTCACCCGCGCGCATTTTGACGAAATGCTGCGGATTCGTGATCGCATGGAGCAGGAGCGCGGCCGACAGGAGCCGTTCAAGGCCGGGCCCGGCGGCATGGCGGATCTTGACCTGACACTGGCGATGACCCAACTCGCGTACGGCCAGCGAATCCCCGGCCTACGCGCGCGCAACCCTTGGGATGTTCTTGTTGGATTCGATGAACTGGGCGGCATTTGGGCCGAAACGGCACCGCTACTGCGGCGAGCGCTGTGGGTCGTTCGCACGCTCGAAAGCCGCGTGCGCCTGCTTATGGACCGCCCGGTATCACGGTTACCCGACGATGAAGAGCGCCGCCGCGCCATTGCTCGCGTACTGGGCCTATCCGATTCAGGCATGCTGGTATCGCTGATCGAGGAGCTAGCTACTGAAACGCGGGCGGCGCGCGACAGGGTCCTTGAGGCGGTAGCAGCCGACCTGATAGAATAGGCATCGCCTAGTTGCCCAAGCGGAACGGATCCAGAATTTGCCTTCAGACCGGTACCAAAAGAACGATGTTGTGACGGGGGAATTGCCCGAGACCGGCAGCTTCGAGGCCAAGCCGGGCATTGATGTCATCCGTGACCTGCTGACAGGCTCACGCACGGGGACCTTGACCGCCCGGCGGGACGGCCTGCGCAAAGCACTTTATGTGGCGGCTGGGCGACCGGTCGGTGCCAAAAGCAACCAGATTCAAGAAACGCTAACGCGGTTGGCCTTCTCGTTCCGGATCATTGATGAGGCCGCCTACCAGGCGGTGCTCGCCGAGATCGAGGCCGGCCAGGGCCCGCAGGGCGAGTTGATGAAAAAGCACGGCGTACCGGCCGCCAAGGTCGACGCCCTGCTCCAAAAACAAGTGGCCATGCGCTTTGCTGATGTGTGCACTTGGACCAGCGGAGACTTTGAATGGACCTCCGAGCTCCCGGCCACCTACCCCGAATTTCGCATCAACCCGCTGGCTGTTTTTTTTGAGTATGTTCGCTTGCGTTACGACAGCGATACGCTACGACGGGCAGCCGAAGAACGCAGCACTTGGACGCTGCACGTGCAGCAGTCCCTGTGGTTCCGGTTCGACCGTGATTTCGCTGACCTACCGCAAACCCGCGAGGTTGCAACGCGGCTGTTGGACAGCCAAGGCCGCGCGATCGGCCAATTGACGCCCAAGGGCGACCCGCAGGCTGCACTCCGCTTCTGGGCCGGCGTCTGGACGCTGCTGGAGTTTGGAGCCATCCGCCTCGACGAGCCTTCGGGCCACGGCTCGAATGCCGCGCGTTCGGCGGCGGCGGCCGCCGCCGTCCCCGCCGAAGAGGTTCGCGCGCAGGACAACAGTCGTCGTGACCCCGAACTCGACGCCCGGCTCGAAGCGCTCAAAGGCCAAAGCTGGTTCGACGTGCTGGGCGTATCACACACAGCCGAGCTGTCTGAAATCAAGCGGGCCTATTTCAAGCTGGCCAAGAAATACCACCCGGATCGCTATTTCGAGTCGGCCACACGTACGCACAACCGCTCGGCCGAAGCGCTGTTTGCGCTAATCAGCCGCGCTTGGGACGAGTTGCGCGATGATGCCAAGCGCGCCACATACCGCGGCTATATCGAGCGTGGGACGTCGGAAGAAGAAGAGCTGGAGCGGGCGCGCGAAATTCTGCGCAGTGAGGTCGAGTTTCAAAAAGGGCAGATCCTCGTCAAGCGTCGTAGCTACGACGAGGCGATCAAGCATTTCGAGGCCGCCATCCAGATGCACCCGGATGAACCCGAATACAACATCTACGCATCGTGGTGTCGTTTTGTGCTGGCTGGCGGCCAGCCCGGTCCGGTGGCCAAAGAATCGATCGAAGCGACACGAACAGCCTTGGGCCAGACCAAAAAGCACGCTGAGGGCTGGTTCTTTCTCGGCCGGATGCTTAAGATCGTCGGCGACACAGCTGGGGCCCGTGCGGCCTTCGCGCAGGTCCTCAAATTCGACCCGCAGCATCGTGAGGCGCCGCGCGAGCTGCGAGCGCTCGATTTGCCGCCCAAGTCTTCCTGAAAGTGCGGCCGCGCCGGGGATTGAGTACACTATCTCCACAGTAAGGAGACCGTGATGTCCATCCCCCGCGCCGACTGGATCTGGCTTGACGGCAAGTTCGTGTCTTGGGACGACGCGAATGTCCACATCCTGACCCACACACTGCATTACGGCCTCGGTGTCTTTGAGGGTACTCGTGTGTACGAGACCAGCAGCGGCGGCAGCGCGGCCGTCCGGCTCGAAGACCACCTGCGGCGCCTGAGGCGCTCCGCCAAAATTATGCAGATGGAACCCACCTTCAGCGACAACGAACTGGCCGCCGCCACCTGCGAGCTGGTTGCACGTAACAACCTGCCGAGCTGTTATCTGCGGCATTTGATGTTCATCGGAAGCGGCATGATGGGCCTCAACCCCAGGGACAACCCCATCCGCACAGCGATCATCGGCTGGTCGTGGGGCACCTATCTGGGTGACGAAGGGCTCGAAAAAGGCATTCGTTGCCGGATTTCGAGCTTCTCACGGCACCACCCCAATGCCATGATGAACAAGGCCAAGGCCTGCGGCGGCTATCTGAACTCCATCTTGGCCAAACGCGAAGCCTTGCGCGTCGGCTATGACGAGGCGATCATGCTCGACTCGAACGGCTTCGTTGCCGAAGGCAGTGCCGAAAATCTATTCGTGGTTCGCGGCAAGCGCTTGCGCACACCGCCGCTGACCTCGGCACTGGACGGCATTACTCGTGATACCGTGATCCAGCTAGCCCATGAGGAAGGCCTGACGGTCGAAGAAGTCTATATGTCGCGCGACGAACTGTATATCGCCGATGAAATCTTCCTCACGGGCACGGCCGCCGAAGTGACCCCTGTGCAGTCCGTCGACGATCGCCCAGTCGGCGAAGGCCGCCCCGGCCCGATCACCCGCAAGCTGCAGGCCAACTACCACGCGGCCGTCCGCGGCGAACTCCCCGCCCACAGCCGCTGGCTGACCCCCATCGACTACGCAAAGGCCTGAGCCGCCTCCCCCCCCAAAAAACCGCCGCCCCGGGGCCGGTCAAAATCGGCTAGATGCAAGGAACCGGCGCCGGACCACGGCGCAGGCGTGGCAGCGCCACGTCGAGCCGGGGGCCAAGCCGGTAACGCCGCAGATGGCCGGTTTTCACCGGCCCCGCCTTAGTAGCGGTAGTCGTCGCGCTTATACGGCCCCCCCACCGCCACCCCGATATACCGCGCCTGCTCTGCGGTGAGCTGGGTCAGCCGGGCGCCGAGCTTGTCGAGGTGGAGACGGGCCACGTCTTCGTCGAGGTGGCGCGGAAGCACATAGACCTGACGGTCGTATTCGGCGTTGCGGGTGTATAGTTCGATCTGGGCCAACACTTGGTTGGAGAAGCTGGCCGACATGACGAAGCTGGGGTGGCCGGTGGCGCAGCCGAGGTTGACGAGGCGTCCCTCGGCGAGGACGAGGACACCGTGCCCATCGGTGAAGGTCCATTCGTGGACCTGCGGCTTGATCTCTGTCTTGCGGATGCCGGGCAATTTGGCCATGCCGGCAATGTCAATCTCGTTGTCGAAATGGCCGATATTGCAGACGATCGCCTTGTCTTTCATGGCTGCCATGTGCTCGGCGCGGAGGATGTCTTTGTTGCCCGTTGCGGTCACGTAGATGTCGAATCCTTGGGCAATCGCGTCTTCGACGGTGATCACATCGAGGCCTTCCATCAGCGCCTGCAATGCGCAGATTGGATCGATTTCGCTGACGGCGACGCGGGCGCCGGCGCCGGCCATAGCTTGCGCGCAGCCCTTGCCAACGTCACCGTAGCCGGCAATCAGGACTTTTTTTCCGGCGATCATGACGTCGGTGGCACGCATGATGCCATCGGGCAAGCTGTGCCGGCAGCCGTAGATATTGTCGAACTTGCTCTTGGTTACCGAGTCGTTGACGTTGATTGCGGGAAAGAGCAGTGTGCGGGCCTCGGCCCGTTCGCGCAGGCGCAAGACCCCCGTGGTGGTTTCTTCGGTGACGCCTTTGACCTGCGGCGCAAGGCGGGTCCAGCGCTGCGGATCGCGCTCAATCGAGGCGCGCAAGATCTTGAGCAACGAAACTTCTTCTTCATTACCGGCCATCGCCGGATCCGGCAGCGAGCCGTCAACAGCATGTTTGGCTTCCCATTCGACGCCCAAATGCAACAACAGCGTTGCATCACCGCCATCATCGAGAATCATGTTTGGTCCCTGACCATCACCGAAGTCAAAGATCTGGTCAGTCGCCCACCAATATTCGTCGAGCGACTCACCCTTCCAGGCAAACACCGCGGTCCCGGCGGCCGCAATCGCTGCCGCCGCATGGTCTTGGGTCGAGAAAATATTACACGATGCCCAGCGCACTTCGGCGCCAAGCGCCTGCAAGGTCTCGATCAGCACAGCGGTTTGGATCGTCATGTGCAGCGAGCCCGTGATGCGGGCACCGGCCAACGGTTGCGCTTTGCCGTAGCGTTCGCGCAAGGCCATCAGGCCGGGCATTTCGTGTTCGGCCAGGTTAAGTTCGCGGCGGCCCCATTCGGCCAAAGTCAGGTCGGCCACCTTGTAATCGACACCCGCCGTGCGGGTGCGCTCCGCTGTCGTCATCTTCCATGCTCCTGCCCACAAGGGCGGCTCGGCCCGCGTCGAGAACCCGACGTGGGCATCACGTATTAGTGTAGCGCGAACTCAGCCGGCGGCACGAAGGAGCGCGTCTACCAGGTCCCGCGCCTCCCAGGTGAAGTCCGGCAGCTCCCGGCCGAAATGCCCGTAGGCCGCCGTCGGTTGGTAGATGGGGCGGCGCAGATGTAGGTGCTCGATGATCTGCTTGGGCTTGAGCGGGGCGACTTCGGCAATGATGGCTGCCAAACGCTCGTCGGGAAGGGTGCCGGTACCGAACGTATCGACCATGATCGAAACCGGTTCGGCGACGCCGATGGCATAGGCGACTTGAATTTCGCAGCGACGCGCCAGACCGGCGGCCACGATATTCTTGGCCACATAGCGGGCCGCATAATGAGCACTACGGTCAACCTTCGTCGGGTCCTTGCCGCTGAATGCTCCACCACCGTGATGGGCAGCCCCACCATAGGTGTCGACGATGATTTTGCGTCCGGTGAGACCGGCGTCCCCATGCGGTCCACCGATCACGAAGCGCCCTGTCGGATTGATGTAGAGCTTCCAGTCGGGATCACGCAATTCGGCTGGGATCACCGGTTTGATGATCTCTTCTGTGACGTATTCGTGCAGCCGCTCGTTACCGATATCGGCTGCATGCTGGGTCGAAACGACCACGGCAGCCACGGAACGGGGGCGGCCGTCGATGTAGCGTACCGAGACTTGGCTCTTGGCGTCCGGGCGCAGGAAGTCAACCGCACCCGATTTGCGTTGTTCGGCCAGCCGTTCGACGAGTTTGTGCGCATAAAGGATCGGCATTGGCATCAATTCGGGCGTCTCATCGACGGCATAGCCGAACATCATCCCTTGATCACCGGCGCCGACGTCGTCGACGCGGCTAACGCCCTGGTCGATATCGGCGCTCTGCTGGTGCAGTGCGACGAGGACGCCGCAACTGCGCCAGTCGAAGCCGATTTCGGGGTCGTTATAGCCCACGTCACGGATCGCCGCCCGGGCCACTTCGGCGATATCGACCACCCCGGCGCCGCCGCGTACCTTGACCTCGCCGGCAATCACCACCAGCCCAGTCGTGATTAGTGTTTCGGCGGCTACGTGAGCGCCCGGATCGACGGTCAAATAGGCATCGAGGATGGCGTCGGAAATCCGATCCGCCAGCTTATCCGGATGGCCTTCGGATACCGACTCGGAGGTAAACAGATATTCGCTCACGCATGTCTCCTTGCGAAACGCACACGGGCCGCCATCAACGACCGGCGTAAATGGGATCGGATAGAATGTTCATCGTAGCAGAGGAAGGCCATTTGAACCAGATGCACGTTAGCGGTTTCACCTTCGTGCGGGACGGGATTCGGCTCGGTTACCCGTTCCGTGAGAGTATCCGCAGCCTGCTGCCCCTGTGCGACGAAGTCGTCGTCAACGTGGGCATCGGAGAGGACGGCACGCTGGAGGCCGTCCGTGAGCTTGCGGCGGCGGACAGCCGCCTGCGAATCATCGAATCGCGCTGGGATCCCGAGCTGCGCAGTGGTGGGCGTATTCTTGCGCAGCAGACCGATATCGCTCTTGACGCCTGCCTGCATGATGTTGCGCTCTATCTTCAGGCCGATGAAGTGCTGCACGAGAACGACACGCCAGCCATTCGTGCCGGCTTCGAGGCCATGGCGCAGGATGCCCGTTTTGAGGGCCTGTTGCTGTGGTATCGGCATTTTTACGGCTCGTACCACACGATTGGCACGGGCCGCCGCTGGTACCGCCGCGAAGTTCGCGTCGTACGCCGTTCCAGCGGTGCTCGCTCGTGGAAGGATGCGCAGGGCTTCCGGATCAATGGGCGCAAATTGCGGGTGCTCGAAATTCCTGCCCATGTGCATCACTATGGCTGGGTCCGGCCACCGGCGCTGATGCGCGAGCGCAAGGTCGACTTCGAGCAGTGGTGGAGCGCCGACAAGGCCGTACCAGTCGTAGTGCCGGACGACTGGGACTATGATCCGCGAATTCGCGTCCGGCCCTTCGATGGCTCGCACCCGGCGGTCATGGTGGACTGGATCGGCCGGCAGGATTGGCCGTTCGAGCCCGATCCACGCGTCTGGCCGTGGCTACGCAGCCAGCCCCGCGAGGCTGTATCGGCGGGGATCGAACGTTGGACCGGCTGGCGGCCAGGCGAGTATCAAAACTTCGTGCGCGTCGGCCGCCTGACGGCACAGAGGGAGTCGCAATGAGCCGAGAAACGACGGATATTCTGGTCATCGGCGGTGGCGTGGCGGGGCTTAGCTTCGCACTCAGAGCCGCCGAGTTCAGCGAGGTCACGATTGCGACCAAAACAGCCTTCGAAGAATCGAACACGTGGTACGCCCAAGGCGGCATCGCCGCTGTGGTCGACCCGGCCGACACCTTTGAGCATCACGTTCAGGACACGCTGACGGCCGGTGCGGGCCTGTGCCACGAAAACACTGTACGCCGCGTGATTGGAGATGGCCCGGGGTTGGTCGATGACCTCGTGCGCTGGGGCGTCCAATTTGCGCAGGGCACAGACGACAGCTGGGATCTGGGGCGAGAAGGCGGGCATTCAGCCCGAAGGGTCTTGCACGCAGGGGACCTGACCGGCGCCGCGATCGGCCATGCGTTGCTTGAACGCGCCCGCGAGCATCCACGGATCCGCCTGCTCGACCACCATTTTGCCGTCGATTTGATTACTCGCCGGCGCAAGCTGCATGCCTTTCGCGATACATGCGTCGGCGCCTACCTGCTGGACACCTCCAACGGACGTATCACGGCCTGGTTGGCCGGCAAGACGGTACTCGCGTCCGGTGGTTCGGGCAAGGTCTACCTGTACACATCAAACCCCGATGTAGCGACCGGAGATGGGGTCGCTATGGCTTACCGCGTCGGTTGCCGAGTCGTCAACATGGAGTTCACGCAATTTCACCCGACCTGCCTTTTCCACCCGGCCGCGAAGAACTTTCTGATCTCCGAGGCACTTCGAGGAGAAGGCGCCGTGCTGCGTAACCTTGATGGCGAACGGTTCATGGCCGACCTGCACCCGGCGGCCGAACTCGCGCCGCGCGACATCGTCGCCCGGGCCATCGATGCCGAAATGAAGCGGACCGGGGCCGAGCATGTGTACATTGACATCAGCCACCGAGACCAGGCCTTTGTTGAGGGGCGGTTCCCCAACCTGACCGAAGCGGCGCGCCGCTTTGGCTTCGATCTGGCTCGCGAGCCGGTACCCGTGGTACCGGCGGCGCATTACCAGTGTGGCGGCGTTTGGGTAGACGAATGCGGGCGCAGTGAGGTGCAGGACCTGCTGGCCATTGGTGAGGTCGCCTTTACGGGCCTGCATGGGGCCAATCGCCTCGCCTCCAATAGCCTGCTCGAAGGTCTGGCCTATGCCCGGTACGCGGCCGATTCACTACGCAGCGAGGCGCCCCGCCCTCCCCGCGACCTCGGCGACGTGAACCTCGGGTGGCTTTACGGTGATGCCGTCAGTTCCGACGAAGCGGTCATCGTCACGCACAACTGGGACGAGGTACGACGGGCAATGCACAGCTACGTCGGGATTGTGCGCAGTCGCGGTCGTCTGCAACGGGCGCGGCGACGGCTGGCGCTGCTGGCTGAAGAGGTGCAGGAGTACTACTGGGGCTCGCTGCCGACCGCCGACCTGCTGGAGCTGCGCAACCTTGTGCAGGTAGCGTGGATCATCGTACAGAGCGCACTGCGGCGGCGCGAAAGCCGTGGCCTGCATTTCAGTATTGACGAGCCCGACCTGTTGCCGCAGGCGCGCGATACGGTCATCGACCCGGTCTCGCACTATCCCTGAGCGCGCGAGCGAACCTCGGGAACGAGGCGACCAAGGCGAGCGTTTCCGCGGCGTGACGGCACCGGCCATGCCGCGGGTTCGAACTCCTCCAAGACGAGCAGCGTCAGCCCGGTCTCGGTCACGAGCCGGGACAAGTCGGCCCCGAGACGCCGCAACAAACCGGGAGAAAGCTGCCCGACGACTCGATCAAGCACGATCACGGGTACATCGCGCTCGATACTGCGAGCCAGAGCCATCGCCCAGAGTCGGTCGTAGTCCGACTCTGCGGCCACTGACCAGCGATCGAACCAAGCCGCCCCAACCGGGGGCAGCCCCAACCAGCCGCGCAGGCGCTCGCGCCACGTCAGCCGTGGACGGTCGACGGGGCCCAGCCGGGCCAATGCCAGCTCGGCAGGCGACAATCCGTGCCAGCGCCGGTGTTCGGCCAGCAGCACAGAAAGCCTGTCGAGAGCTGCGCGAGGGGCCGTCAATACCCAAGCGTCACCGGGACGAAGCGCCCAGCGGCCGACATCAAGCTCCCTGAGGTCGTCGAGCGCCCCCGGCGCCAGCCACCATGGGCCCTCATCGTGCGGCGGGTCAATCAAAAACACCGCTGCTGCCTTTCTTCACGCATACCGTAAAGGAAACTTCGCTCGACGGTACCGAGGTCTTCACGTCGTTCAAGGTCGTGGATCAAGGCGCTGAAAGACGCGGCGCACGGATCGCGGCGAAACTCTTCGACAAGCAGACGGGTGCGCTCGGCCGACGCCTCGCGAAACGCGTCGCCGCGCAGATCGACAAGCGCCCGCAGGCGGGCCTGCGCCGTCCGCAGATCGACCGCGATGACAGGGCTGGCTGTGGCCCCCGTGGCGATCGTAGCCGCGAAAGCCGGCAACGGTTCGCGGCCCAGCATGGCCTGCACGCGAGCCGCTGCGTATTTGAGGTCGAGCGGGTATTCAACCATCAGCACGACATTGTCGAGGGCGGCAATGGCGTTCAGCCGAACGTCCTCACCCAATGTGCGCACATAGTCCCCCAAGGTCAACATGGTCTCGAGCGCGGCTTGTTTCTCGTCCAGTGTACGAAACGCACTGGTCGCTACACGCAAACTTTCTTCCCAACGGTCGGCATCGGTTAACACACCGAGCCTGGGCGCCGCCACGTAGCGCCAAAAATGCCAGCCGCCGATGCCGATCGCCAGCCCCTGTACCCCGATGACAAACACCACGGTCAGCAATACCGGCCATGAACGCAGGCGTAGCACTTGAGGGTTCAAGTTCGGCGCCATTGGCCTTGTTCACAGACGGCGGCGCCGGCTTGTGCCAAACGCTGCAAATGGAGATCGATCATGCGCTGCTCGAAGGCGCGCAAAAATGCGGAATCACGGAGCATGGCCGCAGGATAGCACAGCCCACGGTACGCCAAATCGGTTGCTGTTGCCGGCTCAACGAGCCAATCGTGGAGCTGGTCCGTGCGGGCTTCGATCATCTCGAGATAGCGCCGCCCGCCAGTTCGGAACGCCTCGGGGTCCAAGACGCCGCGGCGATGCGAAGTGATCCATGTCGTCACGTCGTCCCGGGCCATCAGGGCACGTAGCGTCGCTTCATAGGCATCCAGGTCGCTCGTCCGGTTGGCATACCACGGGCCAAACGGTTCCATGTCGTAGTCGGTGACCAGCATAGCGCCCAATTCAGGCCACTCCAACCCACTGTGGCCCGCTGTATGGCCGGGCAGCAGGCGAAAGAGGGCCGGATGCTCCAGCTTGGTCAGGTGATCACCGTCCTTTAGCCCTTGCACGTCTCTCGTCAGATCGCCCGGCAACCGGTGGCGGCGCCAAGCATCAACCTCGGCTCGCAGTGGGCCGTCAAATCCACCCGCATCCAGCCAAGCGTCCCAGTCGACCAGTGCCTCGGCTTCGATCGCCGGGGCGCTGATCGGGCCGTGGCGAAACCAGCTCTCGTGCAGACGATGGTCGAGATGCATGTGTGTCAGATGCAGGCGCAACGGCAGCCGCAAGGACCGCAGGGCTTCGGCCACCGGACGGGTCATCCCCGCGTCCACAAGGAGTGGTGGGTCGCCCGCGACAAGAAAGGATGCCGCGGTAAGCTCGCGCAGCGAGGTCTGCCCGGGCAAATGAACGATCCCGGGCGCGACCAGACTGGCGCCCGGTACCGCTTCAACGACTCGGTTTGACAGCGACATCACGGCACGCAGCGGTTCAGGCACGCGCGCCCTCGACGGCGCGCATGCACCAGCGTGCCAATTGGCGCCCCGCGGGCATCGCCAAACTCTTGCAGCCCCGGTCCAGCGCTCGTAGTTCACTGAGCATGGCGGCCAAATCAGCAATCGACCACAGACGCGCCGCGCGCTGATCGGCTGCGTCAAAACGCGCCCGCAGACGGCGCCGGGCCTCGTCAGGAGCCACGCCCGACGCGGTCAAGATGCGCCACGCCAGCGCCACCCGTAGCACGTAGCCAGCGCCGCCCAGCAGCGCCGGCACGCTGCCGTCCCCGCCGCCGCCATTCGACCAATCGGTGAGTGCCGCATCGATTGCCGCGGCATCGCGCGCCAATACCACGCGGCCGATACGAAATCCGTCCGCCGCCGCACCGGCCGAAGATACCTCGCGCCAGTGATCAAGCGAGACCTCGCCGCCGGACTCGACCAGCAGCGACAATTTTTCAATCTCCAGCCGCAGCTGCATGGCATCATCACCCTTGAGGTCGCGCAGCAGCGCCGCCAAATCAGGCGCCAGCCGAATGCCCGCCGATCCGGCGAGCGCCTCGGGCGAGGCGGCCGCATCACCGCCAGCAGCCGTCTCAACCTTGAGCGCCAAACCTTCGATACCCTGCAGGGACTCACGCAATTTGTCGGCACCACGTCCGGCTGTCGCCGCGAGGATCAGCGTTACGCCCGGCGCCGGTGCTCTCAGCCCTTCCGCAAGCTCGGCGCGCTCTTCGTCACGCAGTCCTTCGGCTCCCTCGACACAGACAGTGCGGTCCATCTGAAAGAAGCTGAAGTTGCGCACGGCCTCAAACAGTCGGCCGAACGGCCGCTCATCCGCACGGATACGATCCCATTCAACAGCCGCGCGGCGAGCATTTTCCACGCGCTCAGCAAGCCAGCCGCCGGGTCCGATCCACAGCAGAACAGCGGCGGCCTTGCTCACGGCGCCCCGACCGTCGATTCGGTGTCGGCCGCCGGCGCATCTGTTGGCGCCAATTCGGTGGCGGTAGTCATCGGGGTCGGGGTCGGGCATGGCGACGGTGCTTCCTCAGCCGCCCACAGGTGCATCAGGCGGGGAACAAGGTCCCGGACCGCCGCGGCGGCTTTTTCTTCACGCAGCCAGGGATCGGCGACCCAGGGAATCCAAGTCGAACGCTCAATCAGGCGTTCACGCACTTCACCACTCAGGCAACCGACCTCGCGGAAACGGCCGGACACACTGATGCGCATACGGGCCGGTCCCGGCACCTCGGAGCCGGCAGGCGGCAATGCGAAGGCGTCTACCGGTAGGCCGATCGCCACCTCACGTACCTCGAGGCGGCGCGCCGGCAATTCAGCCGGGCAATCGTCGCGAGACGGCTGCCAGACATCGAGCATGGCGCGTCGCGCCACCTGCTCTAACGAGGGCTGGTTCCCGCTGAGACCAACCTCGATCACGGTTACACAGTGCAATTTGGGCGCCCCGCCGACGAGCGCGCGATCGCCCCACAAGGGGCCGCCTTCGGTACTGACCGCGCAGGCGCCAAGCAGCACTCCCATTGTCGCGACAGCCAGCAAGTGCTTCATGAAAACCCTCCACCGCGTACCACGAAGTTGACGAGGCGGCCCGGGACCACCAATTCCTTGACGATCTCAGCCCCCTCGAGCCAGCGAATCACGTTTGGTTCGATGCGCGCCTCGGCCAGTACGGCCGCCGCATCCGCCTCGCGCGGAACACGGATCCGTCCGCGCAATTTGCCGTTGACCTGCACCGGCAGTTCGATATCATCGTCGAGGAGCTTCGCCGGATCGGCTTCAGGCCAAGCGGCATGGGCAACGAACCCCTCACCTCCAGTCTCGGCCCAAAGCGTCTCGGCCAAGTGCGGCGCAAACGGCGACAGGAGCCGGGCAAAGGTACCGACGACGCCCGCAGCGATCGCGTTGTCTGCGGCATTTTCTGGTGTTGTATCAAGCACTTTATGCCAATAGTTCACAAACTCCATGAGGGCGGCAATAGCTGTGTTGAACTGCTGTTTCTGCATGTCGTGGGTCATACGCGCAATCGTGCGGTGAAGCTGCCGATCCAAGCTGCCCCAAACCTCGCCGGGAGCGCCCGCGACGGCGCCTGCACCAAGCGGCAGGGTCTGCTCGGCAGCCCGCACCACGCGCCGCAGGAAGCGCGACATGCCTTCGACGCCCGCCTCCTGCCAGTCGAGGTCACGCTCGGGTGGTGCGGCGAACAGCATAAATAGGCGCGTCGTGTCGGCACCGTAACGGGCAATCATATCATCGGGGTCGACGACGTTCCCCTTGGACTTCGACATCTTGGCACCGTCCTTGATCACCATTCCTTGCGTCAACAAATGGCGAAACGGCTCGTCGACATTCAGGTGTCCCAGGTCACGTAGAACTCGGGTGAAGAAACGGGAATACAGCAAATGCAGCACCGCGTGTTCAACGCCGCCGATATAGTGATCGACCGGCATCCAGCGCTGCGCCAAGCCAGGGTCGACGGGCACCGCTTCATTGCGCGGATCGAGGTAGCGCAGGAAGTACCAACTCGACTCCATGAAGGTGTCGAAGGTATCCGTTTCGCGGCGCGCCGGTCGCCCACACACGGGGCAGTCAGCCTGAACAAAGGCCGCGTGCGCCGCCAGTGGTGAGCCGACCGCATCCATGCGGACATCCTCGGGCAATTCGATCGGTAACTGGTTTCGCGGCACAGGTACAGCACCGCAGGCCTCGCAGTGAATGATCGGAATCGGACAGCCCCAGTAGCGCTGGCGGCTGATCCCCCAATCGCGGAGCCGCCACTGCACTGTGGCCTCTCCGGCAGCCAGCGCGACCAAACGGTCGACAACCGCACGCTTGCCGTCTTCGCTCGGTAGCCCATCGAACTCCCCGCTGGCCATCATTGTGCCGGGCTCGGTGTACGCTTCTTGCATCTCGGCGGCAATGAGCGTTGCTCCCGGCGGTGCGATGACGGCTCGAATGTCGAGCCCGTACGCCCGTGCGAACTCGAAATCACGCTGGTCGTGGGCCGGCACCGCCATCACCGCACCGGTCCCGTAGCCGGCCAGCACGAAGTTGGCCGCCCACACCGGAACCTCATCCCCGCGCAGCGGGTGCCGCACTCGCAGGCCTGTATCGAAACCCACCTTTTCGTTCTCACCGAAGACGCCGTCCCGCACCTTGGCCGCAAAATCCCGCGCCGTGGCTTGCTGTTCGGGCGCCATGAGGGCCACCAGGTCGTCGCGCTCAGGGCTGATTGCCACGTATGTAACACCCAACAACGTGTCGGGCCGTGTCGTGAACACCTCGATTTCGCCCACATTGCCGACCAACGGGAAACGGATCCGCGCCCCTTCGCTGCGACCAATCCAATTCGCCTGCATCAAGCGCACCTTTTCGGGCCATTCATCGAGCGCGTCGAGGCCTTGCAGAAGCTGATCGGCGTACGCTGTGATACGCAGGAACCAACCATCCATTTCCTTCTGCTCCACCGCGCTGTCGCAGCGCCAACAGAGGCCGTCAATGACCTGCTCGTTGGCCAACACCGTGGCGCAAGAAGGGCACCAGTTGTTCTGCGTTTTGCGCCGATACGCAAGACCCCGCTCAAGCATGTCGAGAAACAGCGCCTGTTCGTGCTTGTAGTAGCCCGGATGACAGGTCGCCAGTTCACGCTCCCAATCGTAACTAAAACCGAGTCGCTGCAGCTGCGCCCGCATGGTGCGGATATTCTCGTAGGTCCACTCGGCCGGATGGCGCCCTTGCCGGATGGCGGCGTTCTCGGCTGGTAGGCCGAATGCATCCCAGCCGATCGGATGCAGCACCGGGCGGCCCTGCATGCGAATCCAGCGAGCCATCGCATCACCAATCGAGTAGTTGCGAACGTGCCCCATATGGATGCGCCCCGACGGATATGGGAACATCTCCAGAACATACACGGGATCAGCGGCCTGATCGGAAACACGGAAAGCGCCCTTGGCGTGCCAACGGGTCTGCCAGTGCGCTTCGCGGGCTTGGACATCATGCAACAAGGTCACGCGAGTGTTCCTCCGTCGGCGGGAATGGGTTCCAGTTCGAGCCGCCCCGCCTCGACGAGGCGCCGCACGGCGCGGGTAATAAAGAATGGGTGGAACGGCGCCCGGTGCCGCAAATCGTCGATGGTCGTCGGTGCATCAAGCACGCGCAACAGCCACGCACCCCACGGATCGCCGGGCAGAGGTCCGACGGCGCCGGTCGGTGCCACCAGGCGGTCACCGCGAAACAGGCGGGTTCGCACCAGTTCGTCGTAGCGTCCGAGCCAGCGAGCGGTAACTTCCTCGGCCGTCGTGTCGTCCCACGCAGCGGCCAACGCATCTTCAAACAAGGTTGCCGCCCGCTCAATCTGAAAACTCCGCTGCGCGATGAGTGCGTCCTGCCAGGCTTGTACCGGATCGTCGGGCAGCGCCGGATCGACCGGCAACAGTGCGATGCTACCAGCCGTCGCGGCGACATCCAATGCCTGCAGTGCGGGCCAAGGATCGCCGGGCAGCAGCCAGCCAAGTTCGAGAATGTGCACTCCGGACCGCACAAGCACGACCAGATCATCCGGCATGTCGTCCAACGGCGCGCCGGGAATGGCCTCCACCCAGACGAGTCCGCGGCCGAAACGCTGCCGTACTCGTATTTGCTCGTCCAGTTCGACGGCGACCTCCATCAGCAGTGCTTCGATCGGAATCCCCTCGCCCCGCACGGACCCCGGCGTGAAGCGAAACCAGCCGTCCTCACGCATCAAAACCATATGCAATGAGCGCTTGACCGACAACGTGCGCCACTCGGCGAGATCGGCTGCCGCAATGAGCCCCACTCGCTGCAAAATGACCGCCGGCGCCGTGCCCTCACGTTCGGACCAGTTGCGGGCCTTCTCCCACGCCTCCCGCCCCACCCGCTGTGACGCCCAGGTTTCGAAGCCGCTGCCGACGACATCAACCAGATGTCCGGCCGCAACCTTCCACGTAATGTCGCCGGCACGATGCCGGAACAGCACGGTACCGGTGGACTGCGAGGCGGCCAGCCATTGCAACAGGTCCGGTAGTTCCATGGTTCTCAACTCGCCCTGTAGCGTCATTGTCAGGCCGCCCTGCGACGCATCAATGCCCCCACAGCGGCAACGATTCCGTCGGTGGTGAGCGGAAACATGGGAAAGACCTCGCGGACTATGCGGATCGTCCAGATCACATCCCAGTTACGCTCCGGCTCGGGATTCAGCCATACCGCGCGTGGAAATGCCGTCCGCAAATCCTGCAGTGTCGCCAGACCGGGGCGTGGATTGTGGTCGTAGAGATCAATGACCCCACCCACGTGGGTCAGTTCGGTCGGCGCCATGGCTGCGTCGCCGACCAGAACAAGATCGTGGGTCGCGTGGTAGCGCTCAATCAGGTCGGAGGTGGGGACCACATCATGCCGCGCCGCATCGTTCCAAACCTTGTCGTAGACGCAGTTATGGAAGTACACATGCCGCAAGTCGCGAACCTCGTCATTCATGGCGGCAAAAAAACGGCCTACGATATCGGCAAACCCCGACATGGACCCGCCGACATCCGTCATCAGTAGAATGCGTCGGACATTGCGGCGGCGTGGACGCATCACCAAACTGAGCTCCCCACCCTCGCGCGCGGTGCGATCAATCGTCGCTGGCAGATCGAGTTCATCGGCCGGGCCCACCGGCTGCAGCCTGCGCAGGCGACTAAGCGCCACCCGCATGCCGCGCGTATCGAGGGCGCGCCGTGAATCGTAATTTCGGAAGCGGCGAAATTCGGCGATCTTGATAGCTCGACCGTGCCGGCCTTCATCTTGACCGATGCGAATGCCGGCCGGATTGTAGCCGTCGGCGCCCTGCGTACTGGTGCCGCGTGTGCCGATCGCTTTGTTGCCGCCGACATGCCCCTTGTAATGGCCTTCGGCCAACTGCTGGCGAAAGTTGGCCAGCACCTGTTCCAGCGGCAGCGCCTGTAGTGCTTTCATTTCCTCTTCGCTGAAGGTGCGTGCCAGCTCCTTCTGCAACCCCGCCAGCACCCGTTCGAGCACATCGGCGGGCGGTTCTGCATCTTTGAAGGCGATAACGAAAGCACGATCGAAGCGGTCATAAAAGGCTTCATCCTTCACGAGAACCGCCCGTGCCAGCCGATAGAAGCTCTCAAGATCCGGCTCGGCGGCGCCCCGATCAAGCGCCTCAAGGAGCATCAGCCATTCGCTCCAACTGACCGGGACCCCCTCGGTGCGCAGGCGATCGAAGAAGGCCTGAAATAGCATCATTGCCAGGTCGGCGCGCCCCGACGAAGCGAATCGAGCACGCGGCGCAGATCCTCCGGCTTTTTGAGCAGAACGCCGAGGAAGGGTAGCCCGCCCTCGTCGTCCGTCGGTTGCCAACCATGCGCGAGCAAGACCCGCACCCAATCGATGAGTTCGGAGGTCGACGGTGGCTTACGCAGGCCCACCGTCCGGCGAACACCGAAAAAGCGGGCAACCACCGAATCGAGCAGCGTTTGATCGAGATCGGGATAGTGCACACGGACAATATCGTGCATCAGGTCCGGGCCGGGAAAGTCAATGAAATGAAACATACAGCGCCGCAAGAAGGCCTCGGGCAACTCCTTCTCGGCGTTCGAGGTGATCAGTACCACGGGGCGGACATTGGCACGGATTGTCTCGCCCGTTTCATCGATGAAAAAATCCATCTGATCGAGCTCGTGCAAGAGGTCGTTGGGAAACTCCAACTCGGCCTTGTCGATTTCGTCGATCAACAGCACAACGCGCTCGGGGGCTGTAAATGCCTGCCCGAGCGGTCCCAGCTTGATATAACGGCGAATATCCGAGACGTCGCCGTCGCCGAAACGCGCATCATTGAGGCGCTTGACCGTGTCATAGACATAGAGCCCGTCCTGCGCCTTGGTGGTCGATTTGACCTGCCAGCGCAGCAGGGGCATACCAAGCGACTGGGCGATGGCGTGTGCCAACTGCGTTTTGCCGGTACCGGGCTCACCCTTGACCAGCAAGGGACGCTCAAGCACGAGGGCCGCATTGACGGCCTCGCGCAGTTCGTCGCTCAGGATATAATCGTGGGTCTCGCCGATCCGCACGAAGGGCCTCCGTTCGAAACCCATATTTTACCAGAGGACGCCCAATCCGGGGGCCTCGTCAGGAGCCGCCGGAGGTATCCTTGCCTTGCGACTTGAGCCGTCGCTCCGCAGCAGCCATGTCCACTTCCTCATATCCATCCCGGCTGTACCCGCAGGCTTTTTCTGGTGCGTCGAGGATTTCCACGGCGTGCCGTTTGTCAATGATATTGAAGGCCCGTGGGTCGTTTTTGTCGAAGACGCCGTCCACAATCTTGCGCAGGATCTCCATACCTTCCTCGTGATCCGCCGCAGATTTCTGACGCCTGCCGCGGCAGAGCAGCGACATTGCCAATTCTTTCTGAATCTCCAAGCGCCACGGTTGCAGCGCCACGGCCTTGCGTGCGTACTCCACCGACTGGTCGATATCCCCCCGCGTGCCGATGAGTACCTTGACGATCCAGGCATCCGGTACCAGGCGATAAAAAACAGCGAGCCCATAGGCGATATTGGCGGTCATCGGATCGCCGTTCGGCAATACGTCTGCGGGCTGCAATTCCCAGGCGCGCTGCCATGCCTTTTCGACCGATTTCGCCTCGAACATCGAGTTGACCAGGCCCCGGGTGGTAGACAACCGGCCTTTTCCCGTGGCTAGAAAATGCCAGCAAGCGCCGTTGTTGGGGTCCACATCCCGGACGCAGCGTTCGGCCAACGCAATCATCTCCTCGTACAACGCAGTGCGCCCCGTCGTATCGTCTTCAGGCAGCAGCTCGCCGATATCGTAATTCGCCTCGGCCAGCATCCAATAGGCGCGGGGATCCTTTGGCGCATCTCGAATCACGGACCGGAGGATGGCCGTCCCTTTACGTCCGGCGGCAATCCAATCGGCGGTGCTCCCCGAGACAGGCGCCGTATGCCCCATGTGCTTCCACCACCACAGCCACATCGCCGCATCAAGCCGCGCGTCCACACCCATGCTGGCGGCATCGGCTGGCGTCAGCGCCAGCGCGGCCTCCAAAGACCCGGACGGCGGTCGAATTTGCGGTTTGTCGGCCGCTTGTACAGCCTGGGCGATTCCCAGCGCCAGTACCGTTGAGCAAAGAACTCGCAGATAAGAAACCATCGAAGAGCCGTCCTTTCGGTTCAGAAGCCAAAGCCAATCGAAAATGCTGCAAAAGGATAATACACGGGCTGCGCCACGGCGAGTTGATCGGCGGCCGGCAGCCAGGCAGCGCCGGCAGCCAGATCGGCCAATAGCTCGATGCCGCCGCCGACCGGCCACAACGCACGTATTGCTGCGACCGCTTCCGGCCCAGCCGTTGAGACGCCACCAGCCGTCCGTCCGAACGCAAAACCCGGTGCATCCTCACCGATCTGCAGTTCGGCAAATCCCGCGCCAATTTGCGGCTCGATGACCGCGCCCGGCAAGGCCCACTGCAGCACACGCCAACGAACCCGGAAATGCGCAATCTCTGGCCGGTCTTCGCTGTGCAGGAACCCGGCACCGTTGCCACACGCTTCCAACGCGATCGGCTGCCAAGGTGAAATCTCCAAGCACATTTCGGGCCGCCCTTCGGCCAAGCCGCTGGCCGATCCGATGCGCAGGTTTCCGACGTGTCGCAGCGTGCCTTCCAGCCGGCCCAAGCCGGTCCAGTACAGGCCGGTTTCCATCATCGGTGCTGTGGCGGCAATGGCCGGTTGAGAAGCCACCGCCGCCAAAAAGGCAACGGCCAGCAAGCCCGTTGATCGGTGCGCAATCAAGCGAATCATTGCATCAGCCTACCCCAGCGGCGGCCCGATCGCCCGCCCACCACCGACGACCTCTGTTAGCATGGAATCAAGGAAAGGACATGCCATGCACTACGGCCCACTCGACCGCCCCCGCCGCCTGCGCCGCGGCCGCCGTCTGCGCGACCTCGTCCACGAGACAGACATCGGCCTCGAACACCTTATTCAAGGCGTCTTCGTCGGCGAGGGTACGGGCATCGAAGAACCCATCTCCTCGCTGCCAGGCATCGCCCGTCGCTCCGTCGATCATCTGGT
>CAZUAB010000001.1:0-42360 GCA_964617795.1 uncultured bacterium | reverse complement strand
CCCGCGTCGGGTAACGTGGCGGGGTGCAGGCGCAACAACTGATTCTGGGCGGCATCCTCGGCGCCATGATGTTCGCGATCGCGCTCGACCTGCGCGTTGCCGATTTTCGGCGCGTGGCCCGTCGACCGTGGCCGATCGTCGGCGGGATGCTGGCGCAGTTCTTGATCTTGCCGGTGATGACCTGGTTGGCGACGCTTGCACTCGACCTTGATCCCGCCGTCGAAACCGGCATGCTGCTCGTCGCCAGTGCGCCCGGCGGCAACATGTCCAACTTCATCACACATTTGGCCCGTGGCTCGACGGCGATGAGTGTGAGCATGACGGCCATGTCCAGTGTCGCGGCCATTGTCATGATGCCGCTCAATTTTGGCTGGACGGTGGCGGCCAATCCGGCGACCGCCGAATGGGTGCGTTCGATCGAGGTCGATTCCTCACAGCTCATCGTCAGCCTGATCGCCATTCTGGGTCTGCCGCTTGCCGCCGGGATGACCGTACGCGCTCGTCAGACACGCCTTGCGGACGCCTTGCGCGGGCCGCTACTTAAGGTCGGCCTGTTCGGGCTCGGTGTGTTCATCATTGGCGCAGCCATCAAGGATTGGGCCAATTTTGAGTCGGCGCTGGGTAGTTTGGCTCCGCTGGTTGTTGCGCACAATGCAGCGGCCCTGGCCATTGGCGCGCTCGCGGCCACTGTGTTCGGTGCTGAGCCGGCCGAGCGTCGGGCCGTGACCATCGAGGTCGGCATGCAGAACTCGGCGCTCGCCCTCGGGGTGACCTTGGCGCAATTCGGTCAGAGCGGCACCGCCATGCCGATGATCGTCCTGTGCAGTCTCTGGGGCGTCTGGCATATCATTTCTGGCAGCTTGCTGGCGGCCGTCTTGCGCCGCATCCCTCTTCCGGAAACGAACACCCAATGACCCGAACCGTTCTTGTTACTGGGGCCGCGGGTTTTCTCGGCAGCCGTGTGGTGCAAAAGCTGGCTGCAGAGCCCGAGCTCAAAATTGTCGCGACCGATTTACGTACGCCGCCAGAGCCTCTTCGGGGCGTCGAATTCGTGGCGTTGGATCTGCGCGACCGCGAGGGATTGGCGGCTTTGTTCAAGCGTACAAAGCCGCAGGTCATCGTGCATCTGGCCTCGATCGTCGCGGTGCCGCCCGGAATGACACGACAGATCGTGCACGATATCGACGTCGGCTCGGTCGAACGACTGCTAGAGCTGGCAGAATCCGCTGGCAGTCAGCAGTTGATCATAACATCGAGCGGCGCTGCCTATGGCTACCACGCCGACAATCCGGTACCGCTTCGTGAAGATGACGCCTTGCGGGGAAATGCAGAGTTTCCCTACTCGGACCACAAGCGCGAAATCGAGGAGATTCTGGCCAAATGGCGGCAAGACGGGTGTGGCCCGGCGCAGCTCATTTTGCGCCCCGGCACCGTGCTCGGACCCGGTGTCGACAATCCGATCACGGCCATCTTCGCGCGCCCCGTCATCATTGCGATTGCCGGCAGCGACAGCCCTTTTGTCGCCATCGACGTCGATGACGTCGCGGAGATCATCCGGATCGGGGTCGTCGAGCAGCGCAGTGGTATTTACAACGTGGCAGGCGATGGCGCTGTACCGGTGGCGGAGATCGCCCACTTGCTCGGTAAGCGCGTACTGCCTGTGCCGGCGTTTGTGCTGGCGGCTGTGTTGGCCGTGCTGCATCCACTGAGGCTTGTGCCGTGGGGGCCCGAGCAAGTTCGTTTTCTGCGCTGGCGCCCGGTGCTGGCCAACGATCGCCTGCGCCGCGATTTTCCCACGCTGCCGCGTCGTAGTTCACGCGAGGTTTTGACGGCATTTTTTACCGCCCGCCCCGATCTTTCCGCTGGAGGTTCCCGATGAGCCGTATGCATGTTTTGGTCGCTGTTCTCGCCACGCTAGCTGCCACATCCGCCGCTGCACTGGAGGTTCGCATAGTTGACGCCGGCGGCACGCCGCTCGTCGGCGCCATGGCCACCTGGACGCCGGAGAATATGCCGCCGCTTGGTACTGACGACGACGGCTACCCGCAGCGCGACGTAGACCACCCGACTGTGGCACGCACGACGGTGTTCAGTGATGCCGACGGCAAGGCCACGCTTGACGTGGCGGCGCCTGGTCGTTTGAGGGTGCGTCTACCGGAATATATCGACGTGGAGGTTGCCGTAGGAGTGGCGCGGACCACGACCACAGTGACCTTGGCGCCCTATGATGATCCACGGATGGCCGCCTGGGCACGCCCATCCAATGCCTGGACCGCTGCCTTGTCCGAACAGATCGGCGACCCGGATATGGCGCGACGATTCCGGTTTCAGTGTGGGTTTTGTCACCAGCAGGGCTCAGCAGCGATCCGGGTGCCGCGCGATGAAGCGACGTGGCACGAGATCAATACGCGGATGGTCGGCTACGGCGCACGCATGCCGAGCAGCGATCAGAAGGTCATGCCAGCCTTGCTCAGCCAGGGTTGGGCGAAGCTGCTTGCCGATCCGAGCCTGATCCCCTTGGCGACCCCGCACGGTCCTGATCTGCACGGCTTTCGTGTTGAGACATGGCCGGCCGGCGACGGCTTTTCGCAGATGCACGATTCATTGGCGCACCCGAACGGGAGCATCTATGTGGGCGACAACATTCAAGATCGCCTGTGGGAGTTCGATCCGGCCGCCGGGATCTTCCGAATCCACGTATTGCCGCACGATCCCGACGACCGCATCGGCGGCATGATCGCAGCTCGGCTTGCGGCATTTCCACGCCACGTCGACTATGTGGCACTGCATTCGCTGGCCGAAGACCCAGCCGATGGTCACCTGTTTATGACGCCGTCGAATGTGCGAAGGATTATCGAGTTTGCGCCAGCGAGCGGCGAGTTCACAGTCCATCGGCTGCCGGGCGGGATGTATCCGCACACGATTCGCGCGGACGGCCGCGGCCGTCTTTGGTTCACGCTGGCGCTGTCCAATCAGATCGGCATGCTCGACCGACGCAGCGGCGAGACCCGTCTGTTCGATCTGCCGTCGCGCAACTGGCGTGAGACGATCACGCTGTGGGCGATGCCGCTGCTGTTCCGGCTCGCTGCCGACTGGGGCCTGCCGCTCAGCAAGTTCCCGATCGACATGATTTCATCGGGCGTGCCGCTGCCCTACGGGCTCGACGTGGCGCCCGACGGTACGGTTTGGTTTACCCGCATGCATGCCGGTGACATCGGGCGGATCGATGCCGAAACGCTGGAGTTGGAGTTGATCCCGGCGCCGGTGACGGGGCCGCGGCGGATTCGCGTTGATGGCGCGGGGCATCCTTGGTTTACAGCGTTTCCCGAATCCGAACTCGTGCGTTTGGATCGGGTGACGCGGCGCTTCGAGCGTTTCGAGTTGCCGGTCGAGCCGGTTGGCTCCGAAACGCCCTACGCGCTCGGCATGGATCGTCGGCGCGGCGTCGTCTGGGTGACCGGTACCAACAGCGACACCTTGATGGCCTTCGAGATCGTCGGGCAGCGCTGGCACGTGGTGCCGCTGCCCGACCGCATGACGTTTACACGGGACATTGACATTGCGCCCGATGGATCGGCTTGGGCCTCCAACGGCGCGTTCCCGGCTTGGCACGTCGAAGACGGGCAGCCCGATCTGATCCGTGTCGTGCCGCCGTGGGCGAAAACGGGGCCCTGAGGCGGCGTGATCTGGTTCAAACTGCTCGCCGCGCGCTTCCTCGGGACCTTCTTGATGCTTGGTGCCGTCGAGGACTTTCGGGCCGTCGAGCCCAGCGGCCCGCATGAAGATCCGCGCGCGTGGGCGGTGCCGCCGCCCGGCGTGACGCTACGCGATCTGGGGAATGCGGTTGGGCTACGAATCGGCTGGGCCGTCGATCCGGCCGCCCTGCGCCGCGATCCGGCCTTGCGCGATATTGCCCGCGAGGCCCATGTGCTTGTGGCCGAAAATGCGATGAAATGGCAGGCCCTGCAGCCGCAGCCCGGTACGTGGAGTTTTGCGCCCGCCGACAATCTGGTCCGCTTTGCGCGGATGAATGGGCAGGCGGTCCGCGGCCATACCTTGGTCTGGCACGGCGGCCTGCCGGGCTGGCTCCGCGAGCCTGCGGTCGAATGGACGGCGGAGGCCTTGCGGGCAGCCATGTTGGAGCATATCCGTACGGTCGTCGGGCGCTGGCGCGGCCACATCGAGGCCTGGGATGTCGTCAACGAGGCCGTGGCTGGCTTCTTTCGCGACCCGCTGCGCGACACACTGTGGCGGCGCACTCTGGGCGATGGCTATATCGCCGAGGCGTTCCGAGCGGCACACGCTGCCGATCCTGCCGCCCGGTTGTTTTACAATGACTTCCGTATCGAAGCACCCAACCGCAAAGCCGACCGCGTGCTGACGCTACTGCGGACCTTGCTCGATGAGGGCGTGCCGATTCACGGCGTAGGCCTACAAGCGCATATGCACTTCGAATTGCCCGATGAAGATACCCTGGTGCGTAACTTGGAGCGCTTCGCTGCCTTGGGCCTCGAAATTCATCTCACCGAAGTCGACGTGGCCATTCCAGGCGAGCCGACGGTTCGTCAAAAGGTGCGACAGGCCATCGCAATGCGGCGGCTTACGCGCGCCTGTTTGCGGGTGACTGCGTGCACGACGATCGTCTTCTGGGGTATCGATGATGGGCGTTCCTGGGTACCGCGCTTTTTTGCCGGCTGGAGTGCGCCGCTATTGTATGATCAGGATCTTGATCGGAAACTGGCGTGGTATGCTGTGGCCGATGCGTTGCTTGAGGGCCGACCGGGAAGGTCATTTTCCCACAGTACGGCCAATTGATAGAATGATTTCGATATCTGTATCCTCGTCGTCAGGAGGGTTCGCCATGCCTAAGCAGTTCTGGTTTGTTCCCCTTTTCGTGGCCGTTCTGGCGGCTTCCACGGCTGCCGCATTCGACCCGGCTGGCTTTTCGCCGCTGCCGCCGCAGCCACCGATCCCGACCGACAACGTGATGACTCCCGCCAAGATCGAGCTTGGCAAGCAGCTTTATTTCGATCCTCGGCTGTCGTTTGACGGCACGCTTTCCTGCAACTCCTGCCACAATGTGATGGCCGGTGGTGATGACGACCGCGCGACCTCCGCCGGAATTCGTGGGCAGCGGGGCAGCCGCAATGGACCGACCGTTTGGAACTCCGCCTACCTGACTGTGCAGTTTTGGGACGGCCGTGAGCCGTCACTCGAAGGTCAGGCCAAAGGGCCGATCATCAACCCGGTCGAAATGGGCCAGCCCGACCATGCCGCAGCCGTTGCTCGGCTGCGGACGATCCCGGGTTACGTACAAGCCTTTGCCGATGTTTTTGGCGGTGGCAATGCGGCCCTGACCATCGATAACGTGGCCAAGGCGATTGCTGCCTATGAGCGTACGCTAGTTACGCCGGGCGACCCTTTTGACCGCTTTTTGGCCGGTGACAAGAAGGCCATTTCCAAGGAAGCCGTCGCCGGCGCCGAGCTGTTTCGCAGCGTCGGCTGCCTTGCGTGCCATAGTGGTGGCGCCTTTGCAGGTCCCGATGCACTGCCCATGGGCACCGGGTTTTTCCAGAAGTTTCCGACCTTCGAGAAGAGCCCCTACGTTGCCCAATATGGCCTGGCCTCCGATCTTGGCCGCTTTGAGGCAACCGGAAACGAGGCCGACAAGCACATGTTCCGCGTGCCGACCCTGCGCAACATCGCACTGACGGCGCCGTACTTCCATAACGGCGCGGTGGCGACGCTCGACGAAGCCGTGCGCGTGATGGCTGCTGTTCAGCTCGACAAGAAGCTGTCCGACAAGGACGTGAAGCGGATCGTCGCTTTTCTGGAGGCGCTGACTGGCCCAATGCCCGAGCAGGCGCTGCCCCGACTGCCCGAGGTCAGCGGCCGCTCGGCCGTCGATCAGAAGTAGCTGCTTGGCCGGCTGTCAGGCTGGCCCGAGTAGACGTTCAGCATTGCCGGCCAGAATGAGGTCGCGGGTGTGCGGGTCGCCCTCGGTGGCCATCAGCACCCGGGCCACGGTTGCTGCCAGTGGGTAGAAGGGCCAGTCCGAGCCGAACAGAAGCTGCTCGGCAGGTACCCGCTTCAAAATCTGCTTCATTTCGGCGACGCCTTGCCCCTCGATCTCGAGGTAGACGTTGGGGTATTTCTCGGCGATTGTAGCGGCTGCCTCCCAGTCGCGGGCGCCGGCGTGGCCGAAGACGAAGTTCAATTCAGGGAAGGCCCTGACCGGTGCCACATAGTTATCCATCCGTGCGAATGGGCGGCTGGATTTTGGCTCAATACCGGCACGACCGGCATGGAAGAAGACCGGAATACGGGCGTTGGCGCAGACCTCGTAGACCTTGAAGACCTGCGGGTCGGCGGGCGAGAACTGCTGCATCGGCGGGTGCAGCTTGACGCCGCGCGCGCCCTTGGTGACAAATTTGGCGAGTTGGGCCGGCGCTCCACCGTCCAGCGGGTGGACGCCGGCAAACAGCACAAAACGGTCGCGATACGGCGAGGCCGCAAGGGCTTCGATCCAGGCATCGGTTGCGTTGTTGCGAAACGGCAGTTTCGGCACCACCGACAGCAGCACGGCCCGCCGTATTTTCATACGGTCCATCTCGCGGACCAGGTTAGGGATTGTATGGGTTCGGGCCGCATCCGACCCACCAGGTAACGCCTGCCCGGTCAGTCGTCGCTCCATCTCGGACAGCACTTCGGGTGTGGCGATCTTGTTGAGGTAGTCGTCGAAGGCGTAGCGGCAAGATTCGAAGGCGTCGCAGTCCATCAGGTAGTGAACGTGCTCACTTTCGTGCCCCAGGTCGAGCGGCGGCGCGAACATGAACGAAAACCCCAGATGGGCGTGAAAGTCGGTACCCCAAGGCAGTGAGGCGGCCACGGCCGGATCGAGCGTCAACTCACCATCCGGGCCGATGGTGAACCACGGTGTGTCAGCTAGGCCGCGGTAGCCTTGCACATCACCGTTTGGACGGGGCAGGTTGCGGTCGATGATCGGGTCTTTCCAAGGGGTGCAAGAGGCCAGCGCCCCGAGACCGCTCAGGCCAACCAAACCGCGAATCACGTCTCGTCGCGCGAGCTTACTCATGCTGACCACTCCAGTCCGTCGATGATGATACGCTTGCCAGCGGCACGCTGCCGCGGCGTCAGGGTTAAAATCTCGGGTCCATCTGGCGTCACGAGCACCGTATGTTCGAACTGTGCCGATCGTTTGCGATCACGCGTCCGCGCAGTCCAGCCGTCGCGGGTATCGACCTCGGTGCGCCAGTCCCCCTCGTTGACCATGGGTTCGACGGTGAAGCAGTGGCCCGGTCGCAGCACAAAGTCATCCGTACCGGGGCCGACGTGATGAAACACGCTGAATGCCTCGTGGAATCGGCGGCCGATACCATGGCCGGTGAACTCTCGTACCACGGTGTAGCCGCGCGCCTCGACGAAGGGTTGAATGGCGGCGCCGACATCGCGCAGGCGCCCGCCGGCACGCACGGCTTCGAGGCCGAGCAAGGTGGCCTCGGCGGTCGTCTGAACGAGACGGCGCCCGGCCTCATCGACCTCACCGAGGAGGAAGGTTTCGGAGGAGTCGCCAAAATAACCGTCGACGATGACGCTCGAGTCGATATTGACGATATCGCCTTCCTGCAGCCGCTCGTCATCCGAGGGGATGCCGTGGCAGACGACTTCATTGCGCGAGATGCAGAGGGTGCGTGTGTAGCCCTTGTATCCGAGACAGGCCGGGAGCCAGCCGTGGTCGACGATGAAGTCATGTGCGAGCTTGTCGATGGCGGCTGTTGACACTCCCGGTTGCACATGCGGCCGCAGAAAATCGAGCACTTTGCCGTTGGCGGCGCCAGCACGTCGCATGCCGTCCCAGAGCGACGGGTCGAGCGGCGGCGGCCCGTCGCCGCGCAGAGGACCGCCATTTTCCCGACGGTCCACGTCGAGGTGGCACTTCTTGTACTTGAGGCCGCTGCCGCACCAACAAGGGTCGTTGCGGCCCGGCTTGGCCGTGGCGTCGCTACATTGCATCGCGCTATTGAGTATACCAGCGGTCCACGAGGCTTACGCATCGCTCCCTTGACAGGACATAGGCGGTACGCTTATGATGCCCATGATGCGTCGTTTACGAGCGATTGCCGCCTTGATGGCGGTTCTGCTACCTCTGGGAACACCCGCCGCTGCGTGGGCTGGGGAGCAGTGCTGCGCGTCCGGTCCCCTGGCCGCGTTCGCCGCCACCGTCGCAACGTCCGAGGCGCCATGTCACAAAACAGCATTGCTGGCGCCCGCGCTCGCGGCGGGTTATGCGGTCAGCGCCGATGACGCGGTCGGCGCCGACGATTGCCGCATGGATCATTTGGGACTGCGTGCCGCCCCACACATGCCAGACGCCACGACCGTGGCACCGGCCTTGCTGCCTTCGCTGGCCGGCACAGGCCCACTCACTTTGCTCGTACGGGCTGCAGCAGTCGACCGCGGTCCACCTGCACACTCGGACCTGACCCTTCTGCACGGCATCCTCCGGATCTGATCTCCGGCGTCGTTGCCGGTTCGTGCTCGAACCGGCTCCCGGCCCCTGATGGATCGATCCCGGAGGAGTTCTCATGTTTTCATTCCGAGCGCCACGCCTGACGGCGTGGATCCTTCTGCTCACCGTAGTCGGTGCATCGTCTGCCCATGGGGAGGAGCGACCGGCTTGGTGGGCGCAGATTGCGCCCGCATTCGAGGCTCTCGCCAACGCCCCTGGGGGGCGTGCGGTGGCTGCCGAACGCGATAGGCGCACGGCAATCGGGCGCGCCACGGGCGCACCGATGGATCCCATGCTCGAAGTCGGGGTGGCGATGTGGCCCGTCGGTGGGGACCCTGCCATGGCGCCAATGGCGGAGCTGCCGATGATTGGTATTCGCCAGCGTTGGACGCCGGTTGGCCTCGGCGCCGAGCGTCGTCGCGGCCAGTGGTCCGGTGAGGCGGCGGCCGCCGCCGCCGAGGCCAATTTCAACATGTTGGCCCTGCGGCTGGCCGCGCTGGCCTTCGAGGTAGCACGCTGGCAGGCGGAGCTTGCGGTGATCGATCGCGCCAGAGCGTGGCTGCAGGTGGTGGCTGCAACGGCGGCAAGCCGTTACGGCGAAGGCAAAGGCGATGCCCGTGAGGCTGCTCGTCTCAAAGCCGACCTTGCGGCGCTGGACGGAGAGCGCGCGGTCATGGCGGCACGATTGAGCGCGGCCGATGCCGAATGGGCCGCCACTGTCCCCGGCACTGTGCGGCCGCTGCTAGACGGACCTCCCGCGAGCAGTACGGCCACGTGGCAGCCGGGCCCCGTAACCACCGCTGTTGCAGCGAGCCCCGCGTTGCGGGCAGCCAAGGCCGAGTCCGAGGCCGCTGGTGCCGAATTGGCGCGGCAGCGAGGGGCCTGGGTCCCCGAAATCGAGCTGGGCGTGCGTTACGGCGTCCGCACCGGGATGGACGCCTTGAGTGCAATGATCGGCGTTGGGGTGCCGATCTGGGGGGCGCGTCGCCAAGCGCCGCAGGTCGATGCGGCGCGCGCCGGCCTTGCTGCCGCCGAGGCCGAGCAGGCCGGGCGGCAGCTTGATCTTGAGTCACGGCTGGCCGGCTGGTCGGCCCGCCTCGCGGCCCAGCGGGCGCGGGAATATAGTCGGCGTCAGGTGGAGTTGCCGGCACTGGCAACCGCCCGGACGGCGACTTGGGAGGCCTATCGGGCCGGGAACGGCGATTTGATTGAAGTGCTTGATGCCGCCGAGCGGGAATGGATGTCGGAACGGATGCTGGCCGTGGAAGTCTCTGAGCGACGTATGCTCGAGGCAAATTGGCTGGCGGTCGCCGGGCGGTTGATGCCGCGGAAGGATATGCCATGAAATCTCGAACAGGATTGCTGTATGCTCTTGCTCTGCCCATGCTTCTGCTTACGCTGCTTACGGGCCCGGGGTGTCGCGACGCGGCGCCGGGGAACACGGATGGCCATGCCGAGCACACGGCCGCGACAAAACCGGCAGAGACGCAGCTCTGGCAGTGCCCAATGCATCCGCACATCACCTCTCACAAACCGGGTTCGTGCCCGATTTGCGGTATGGCATTGGTTCCAGTGGAGCCCAGCCACAATGCATCATTTGGCGACGGGGTAACCGCTGCGGGGGGCCGGGCTGCTGTTGTGATCGATTCGGCGCGGCGGCAGGCGATCGGCCTGCGCACCGTGGCCGTGACCACTGCCACATTGACGTTGACTTGGCGGGTGCCGGGCGACGTGCGTACACCGACGGCCCGCCTCCACCATGTCCACGCGCGCAGCCCAGGCTGGGTCGAAGGTGTGGACATCGCAACGCCGGGCACCTATGTGCGACGTGGGCAGTCGCTCGTCGAAATTTACGCCCCGGTTTGGGTGGCGACGCAGGAGGAGCTTTTGGCTGCGGTGCGTGCGGGGCAGGTTGGCTTGGCCGAGGCCTCACGTGACCGACTGCGCCGTTGGGGTGTTGCCGATCGGGACATTGCAAACGTCGAACGTAGCGGCCAAGCAAGGCGGCGCTTGCCGTTGCGGAGTCCGGTCGACGGAATCGTGCGCGAGGTCATGGCGGCCGAGGGTATGCAAATCGATTCCATGGGCGAGCTGTTCATCATCGCTGACCTCGGGGAGTTGTGGATTGACGCTTGGCTGCCGCCCGAAGTACTGCTGACGGCCGCGGCGCCTGCAACGGCATTGGTGGTCGATGCGGTCGGCGGGCGCACGGTCGCGGCCTTGCTCGCTGTCGATGGACAGGTTGACCGCACGACCCGCCGGCAGATCGCACGTTACGTCCTGCGTGGCGAGGATGCGGCCCTCCGTGATGGCGACTGGGTTGAGGTACACATGCAGACGACACTGGGACACGGCTTGGTCGTGCCGAGCGACACCCTTGTTCATGCCGGTGACAAGGCGTGGGTGTGGCGAGACGAGGGTGACGGGCGCTTGGCGCCGATCATGGTGGCTGTACGCGCCGAGGGCGACGGGAGGGCGCTCGTCGAGGGACCACTCACGGCTGGCGAACGGATTGTCCGCGGCGCCGTGTTCCTCGTCGATGGCGAAGGTGCACTCCGAGCCGCCGTCGAGCGCTTCGGTGAGGTGGACAACCATGGGCATTGATCGACTGATCGAATGGTCGGCACGGCATCGCGGCTGGGTGCTGGCCGCCACCTTATTGCTTGCGGCCCTGGGTTTGCGGGCGCTGAATACGATCCAACTCGACGCCATCCCCGACCTGTCCGATACGCAGGTCATCGTTCATGCCGCATGGCCGGGGCGGTCCGCCGATCTCGTCGAAGACCAACTGACGCAGCCGATTGTTACCGCGCTTGTGGGCGGCCCGCGCGTCAAGACGGTGCGCGGGCTGTCGACGTTCGGGCAAACGTGGGTTTACGTCATTTTTGAAGACGGCGTGGATTTGTATTGGGCCCGCAGCCGCGTGGCCGAAACGTTGGCCTCGGCCCGCGGGCGCCTACCGGATGGGGCCGAGCCGCTGCTGGGTCCCGATGCGACAGGCGTCGGTTGGGGGTTCCAGTATGTGCTGATCGACCGCAGCGGTCGAAACTCGACTGAGGATTTGCGCAGCTTTCAAGATTGGACTTTGCGCTACGAATTGCAATCGCTGCCCGGCGTCGCCGAAGTTGCCACGGTTGGCGGCGCCGAGCGCCAACTCGAAGTGCGGCTTGATCCTGTTCGCCTGCAGGTCCACGATGTCGACGTCCCGGCGGTTGTGCAGGCGGTGCGGGCGGCAAATCGCGAAGTTGGTGGGGGCATGATCGAGGTTGGCGGTCGTGAGGTCATTCTCCGCGGCCGGGGGTACGCAAAAGATATCACAGCCGTGGCTGAGGCCGTTGTCAAAGTTCACGACGGGAAGCCCGTAACCGTCGGCATGCTAGGCGCCGTTGGCTGGGGCCCAGGTATGCGCCGCGGGGTGACGGATTGGAACGGTGAGGGGGAGGCCATTGGCGCGATTGTCGTCGTCCGATTCGGCGAGAATGTGCTCGATGTGGTGGAGCGTGTCAAGGCGCGTTTGGTTGAGCTTCGGCCGTCGTTGCCACCGGGTGTCGAGGTCGAGGTGGCGTATGATCGCAGTGACCTGATCCGCGCCTCGATCGACACCCTGCGTTGGAAGCTGATCGAAGAGATGCTGGTGGTGGCGGCGGTCGTCGCGCTGTTCCTCGGTCAGGCCGCCGGCGTTCTGGTTGTGCTGCTGATGTTGCCCTTGGCGATCCTATTCTCGTTCATACCCATGGCCGCATTGGGGATCGGCTCGAACCTGATGAGCCTAGGCGGCATCGCCATCGCGGTTGGCGCCATGGTGGATGCGGCGATCGTGCTCGTTGAAAACATCTACAAGCGGTTGGAGGACGGTGACGGCGGCGACCGTACGGCGACCATTGTTGCGGCCGCTCGTGAGGTTGGGCGGCCACTTTTTTTCTCGCTGGCCGTGATCACGGTTTCATTCTTGCCCGTGTTTGCGCTTGAAGCCGAGGAGGGGCGGCTGTTTCATCCCTTGGCCTGGACCAAAACATTGTCCATGGGCTGGGCAACCATCCTCAGCGTTACCCTCGTCCCGGCGCTCGCGGTGTTGCTCATTCGCGGTCGCGTTCGTGCCGAGCGCGAGCTGTACCTGTCGCGTGTGCTGATCGCAGTGTACCGCCCCATTGTTACTTGGACGCTCAAATGGCCACGGACCGTGCTCTGGGCCGGTTTCGCGGTACTGCTCGCCGCTTGGCCGCTGGCAACGAGCCTCGGTCGCGAGTTCATGCCGCCGCTTCGTGAAGGCACGATCCTTTACATGCCGACGACGTGGCCGGGCATTTCGCTCGGGGAGGTCGAGCGGCTAATGCAGATCCAAGGCCGGGCGATCAAGGCCGTTCCCGAGGTTGCAAGCGTCTTTGGAAAGGCCGGCCGTGCCGATACACCGACCGACCCGGCGCCGTTGTCGATGCTTGAGACGACGATTGTCCTCAAACCCAAGTCAGAATGGCGCGACGGCCTGACCTGGGAAGCCCTGATCGATGAGTTGGATGCCGCCGTACGGCTGCCCGGGGTGACCAATGCCTGGACTATGCCGATCCGCGGTCGCCTCGACATGCTGACAACCGGTATCCGGACACCGGTCGGCGTCAAAGTGCTGGGCCCCGACATCGTCGCCAGTGGCCGAATCGCCGAGGAGATCGAGGCCGTTTTGACCGAGGTGCCGGGTACGCTGAGTGCGCTGGCCGAGCGCGTTGGCGCAACGAGTTATCTTGATGTCGTTTGGGATCGCGCTGCGCTTGCCCGCCACGGCTTGACGATAGAGGCTGTCGGCATGTGGCTGGAATCGGCTGTCGGCGGGATGGCCGTGGACCAAATCATCGATGGACCGGCGCGTTATCCGGTGCAGGTGCGCTTGGCCAGAGACGCGCGTGAGAGCCCCGAGACTTTGGCCCGTCTGCAGATTCGCGCACCAAGCGGCGCTTGGGTGCCGTTGGCCGCATTGGCTGAATTGCGGCGCGTCGAGGGGGCGATGGAGCTGCGCAATGAGAATGGTGCGAGGGCTGCGTGGGTTTACGTCGACACGGATGACGACGACCTAGCCGGCTATGTGTCGCGGGCACAGGCGGCGGTGGCCCAAGCGGTCGAACTCCCGCCGGGTGTGCGTTTGGTCTGGTCGGGCAAGTTCGAGGCGATGTTACGAGCCGAGTCCCGTCTGCGCGTCGTCGTGCCGCTGACACTGCTCCTTGTGGCCTTCCTGCTGTGGCTCAATTTTCGCAGTGTCGCGCGGGTCGCGATGGTCATGCTGAGCCTTCCGATGGCGACGACCGGCGCATTTGGCCTGATGGCGATTCTTGGCTACAACCTGTCGGTAGCGGCATGGATCGGGATCATTGCACTCTGCGGTGTAGCGGCCGAGACAGCCGTCGTTATGTTGGTGTATCTGGACGAGGCGGTACATCGCGCGAAGGCGTCCGATGGCTCGCTTAGTAGCGGGGCGTTTCGCAATGCCGTCATTGAGGGTGCTGCTGCCCGGGCTCGACCGAAGGTCATGACGGCGGCAACAACCACACTCGGGCTGTTGCCGATCCTTTGGTCGAGCGGCACCGGCGCCGACCTGATGAAGCGCGTCGCCGCGCCCATGGTCGGCGGCATGATCGGATCTGTTGCGCTGACGTTGGTGGTGCTGCCGGCCCTGTATTCGTGGTGGATCGGCAAGGAGCTACCGGACGGCGATTGAGCGCCAAAAAGGTCGCGGGACATGCGAGGTCGAGGCCCGTCGGGACGGGGGCTTCGCGCTGCAATACATTGCAGGAGCTGGGGTATTTTACGGCCATGTGGTATCCTATGTGAGTATGCTTCGATTCGTTCCCATTGTGTCTACCGAGACCCTGCACGAGGGATGAGCGACCGGCCGCCGGCCGCGTTCCCCGTCTCTCTCGGTTCCGACGCCTCTATCGATCTTCGACGACCGCTCCCTTCCGACGGCGCGGCGATATGGTCCCTTGTGCGGCAATGCGGCACACTCGACCACAACTCGGCTTACCTGTATTTCTTGTTGGCTTCGGATTTCGCAGCCACCTGCCGCCTGGCCTGGGCCGGCGAAGCCCCGGTTGCGTTTCTGACGGCTTACCGGCCACCTGACCGTCCATCCACCTTGTTTGTCTGGCAGGTTGGCGTACTCGATGCGTGGCGCGGTAAGGGGCTTGCCGCGCGGATGATCGAAGATGTGCTCGACGAGCAGATTCCACTCGGCGTCGACACACTCGAAGCTACGGTTTCACCTGACAACCAACCGTCGCGTGCCTTGTTCCACGGCATTGCCGCCAGGCGCCGGGCCTCGCTGGCAAGCGAGCCACGTTTCCCGGCTGAGTGGTTCCCCGAGAACGGGCACGAAGACGAAGATCGCATTGTAATTGGACCACTGGTTGCCGTTGTGGCCGGTGCGAATACCAAGGAGGAATGAAGCATGTCTGTTACTCTTGACGAAAATCCTGCAACAGCGGCGTTTCAGAAGTATGAGTCGGTGGTGCGGAGCTATTGCCGCGACCTGCCTGCCGTCCTAGCGACCGCCCGCGGGTCCGAACTTTTTGACGAATCCGGCCGCCGCTGGATTGATTTTTTTGCCGGGGCGGGCGCGCTTAATTACGGGCACAATCATCCCCAGCTCAAAGCCGCGCTGATTGATTACGTCGCGGCGGATGGGATCGCCCACTCACTTGATCTGTATACGGTGGCCAAGCGGCGTTTTCTGGAGCGATTTCAGGAGATCATCCTGGCGCCGCGCGGGTTGGATTATCGCGTCCAGTTCACAGGTCCAACCGGCACCAACGCGGTTGAAGCGGCGCTTAAGCTGGCACGAAAATATACTGGTCGTAGCACCGTGGTCTCGTTTACCAACGGCTTTCATGGCATGACACTGGGCGCCCTGTCGGTGACCGGGAACTCCGCCAAGCGTGAAGGCGCCGGGGTGCCGCTGCCGTTCGCGCGGCCCATGCCGTTCGCGGGCTGGATCGACGGTGACGTGGACTCATTGTCGCTGATCCGGCAGTATCTTGAAGACGGATCGAGCGGCCTTGATCAGCCGGCGGCCTTTATTGTCGAGACCTTGCAGGGCGAGGGGGGGCTGCACCAGGCATCCGCCCAATGGCTGCGCGGCTTGGCTCAGTTGGCGCGTGATCAAGGCGCGCTGCTCATCGTCGATGATATCCAGGCCGGCTGCGGGCGTACGGGGTCTTTCTTCAGTTTCGAAGAGGCTGGTATCGTGCCTGACCTAGTGACGCTGTCGAAGTCGATCTCGGGGTTTGGGCAACCCATGGCGATTGTCTTGTTGCGGCCCGAGCTGGATGTATGGTCGCCCGGCGAACACAACGGAACCTTCCGTGGCAACAATCTGGCCTTTGTTACCGCCACCGAAGCCCTTGATTTTTGGGTGGATGATTCGATCTCCAAGGGTGTCGCCGAACGCGCCAAGATTGTCCGTGCAGTGCTTGATGAACTTCGCGCACTGCGTCCAGATTTGCCGATGGAGGTACGAGGGAAAGGGCTTTTCCAGGGCCTGCACGTGGATATCCCGGGTGTCGCTGGCGACATTTGTGCCGCTGCGTTTCGCCGTGGCCTGATCATGGAAACGGCGGGCTTTGACAGTGATGTCGCCAAGGTGATGCCGCCGCTCAATATCCCGATCGAGACTCTGCGCGAAGGATTGGAATTGCTCCGCGAAGCGGCAACCGAGGTCTTGTCGTCCGCCGTTGCCGATACCGACCCGCGCCCTGCGGCCTAAAGGAGCGATATTCGATGATCGTACGAGAGCTTTCGCAACTCGTCGGCGGGCCGCGTGATGTCCGGGCCGAGACGTTTCACAGCCGTCGCTTGCTTTTGGCCGACGACGGTATGGGGTTTTCGCTCCACGATACGGTCTTGCACGCCGGCAGTGAGACACTGATCTGGTATCGTCACCACCTTGAGGCCGTCTATTGCATCGAAGGCCATGGTGAGCTTGAACTACTTGATGAGGGACGTACCATCGCGGTGACGCCCGGAACCATGTATGCGCTCAATGGCCACGAACGACATTTGTTGCGGGCCATCGAAGATCTGCGGTGCATTTGCGTGTTTACGCCAGCCTTAACCGGCCGTGAAGTGCATGATGCAGACGGCGTTTACCCACCACCGGATTCGACCGACGATTGAATATGATCGTCGCGTCAGTAGGTTGTGTCCGTACTGCCAAGGTGCGGTGAGGTCGATGCATCCGGCTGTCCCCAAGCAGCTGCGGAAAATCGGTGGAAAACCTCCGGCCTAAAGTGACAAAAGGCCCTACGCACGGGCCTTCAAGCGAATTGCCGCAGAACTAAGCAGTGGCTGAAGAAGCCCATAACATAAGGGTTTGCCGCTTCGGCTTGGCTGGCTGATGGCGCGGGGGCGGGGTCGACCCACGCCATTGTCGGATCTTTCCACAGTGAATCCACAGGGGAGTGTTTCGCAGCCCGAATATGCAGGCTGGGATCACGCGCTCAACGCGTGGGTTCAGGGGCCCGGACGGGGGCGCCAGCGCATGGTCAGCCCACGGCCCCCCGGGGGCAACCAGCCGGCACTGACAGCGCGGACGTCTTCGAAGGTGACGAAGGCGCCCGGGTTGTGGCGTCGCACATCGGCCAGGAAGTCTTCCATCGATCGGCGGGCCAGCACCGAAAACAGAATGCGCACGTCGCCTTCGAGCCCTTGGGCGGCGACGGTTGTAATGCCATAGCGGCGCTTACGTAGCTCATTGACGAGGGCCTCGGCATCGGCTTGCGTGACCACACGCGCCAAGACGTGTCCCATCGCCAGGCGCTGCTCGATCCAAATGCCGACCCAAGTGCCGACACCGAATCCTGCTGCATACGCGACGATGCGGACCCAGGACAGGGGGCCGGACAGCACTTGACTGACGGCCAGCAAAAAAACGATAACTTCCAGAAAACCAAGCACGGGAGCGGCCAACCGGTAGCCGCGTTGGATGAATAAAATCCGTACCGTATCAAGGGCGATATACGCGACACCGCCGAAAAAGATAAGTACCGCCACGACCCAAGCGGAAACGACGAATTCGGCCTGCGGATCACCCATCCATCTATGCTAACGGTTGGGGGCGGCAATCACAACTGGACACGAGAGGTCGCGTGTCGCATGCTGCATCGAGGCTTGGTAGGCTGAAGGGTATGACAAACCGCAAGGCGCCGACTTCGCGCTCGTCGGCCGGTACGCCCGGCGTGACGGACTTCGCTGTTTGCGCACCGTGGGATGGGCGCTCACTCGGACGCGTTACGATAGCTGGCTCGCGGGCGATCGACACTGCTTGTCAACGGGCCGCCACGAGGTTGGGGACCTGGCCGACCGCAGAGCGAATCACCTGCCTGGAAACCGCTGCCGGATGCCTGCACGCCGAGTCCAGCCTGTTCGCCGCCGCCATTGCTGTGGAGGTCGGCAAGCCGATACGCTATGCCGAGGCCGAGGTGCAGCGCGCCGTCGAAACGCTACGTTGGTCAGCCTATGCTGCCCGCGCCGTGGCCGCCCCGAGCGGCGTCGCGGCTGCGGCAACAACGGGACACGAGGCGGTTCGCGCCTGGATCGAACGCCGGCCAATCGGTGTTGTCGCGGCGGTCACCCCCTTCAACTTCCCGCTGAACCTGCTTTTGCACAAGGTGGGTCCAGCGATTGCCGCCGGCTGTCCGGTGGTTGCAAAGCCCGCCCCGCAGGGCGTACTGCTTGCCCTGCGGCTACTCGACCTGCTGCGGCGCTGCGGCATGCCCGATGATTTTGTCCAAGTTCTGGCTGATCAGGATGGATCCGCCGCACGGTCGCTCATCGTGCATCCGCACGTGGCGCTGGTCAGTTTTACCGGTTCGGCGGCTGTCGGTCGGGCGATTCGTGAGGCGGCGTGGGATCGGCGCGTCGAACTTGAGCTCGGCTCGCAGAGTCCGGTTATTGTTGATGAAGACGCCGATCCGGCCGAATGGGCGCCCCGAATTGCCGAAGCCTCCTGTGGGTTTTCCGGTCAAAGCTGCATTGCCGTGCAGCGCGTTCTTGTCCCCACCGCCCAAGCCCGCCGCTGGGAGGAAGCATTGGCGGCGGCCGCCAATGACTTGGCATGCGGCGATCCGTCCGATCCGGCGACCATCGTCGGGCCACCGATTCGTCCGCAAGAGCTGACACGTTGGTCTGAATGGCTAGCCGAGGCGGTCGCGGGCGGTGCGCGCGTACTTTGTGGAGGACGGCCCGGAGACCGTGTTTTTCAGCCGACGTTTGTGGCCGATGTACCGAGTACCGCCCGCCTACGAACCGCAGAGATCTTTGGGCCGATTGCCACCGTCGAAACATGGGGCACACGTGAGGAGGCCATTGCATTGGCCAACGCCAGCCCGCAGCGAATCCACGTTGGTGTGCTGACGAGCGATCTGGCATTCGCCCGCCGTGCCATTGCTGGTCTCGATTTCGGCGGTGTGCTGATTGGTGAGCTGCCGACGCGCCGCCTCGATCAGCAACCATACGGTGGCATCGGCGCTGCCGGGGAGGCACGCGAAGGCCCTGAATTCGCGGCAATGGCTATGACCCGAGAGGTTTTTGTGCGCTGGGGTTAGGTGGCGCCACGGTGTGGCGGGCTTCGATGCGGACGGAGGTTGGGCGTGAACCAGGGTGACAATATCAACTCACCAGAAGATCTCGTCAAGATCATTGACGAACAAGGCCTTGAGCTCGCCACTCTGCGCTTCGAGGCTGTCTATGCGACTTTTGCGATCGCGCTGCCGGTCGCGTTTCTTATGCGCTTTGCGCCGCCCTGGCTGAAAATCGGCATGCTGGCGTTAACCTTCTCACCGGTCGTCCTCTGGGGGATTGCAGTCCAACGTTATTCGTCGGTTCGTCTGGCGCGTACCGGCGTTCACATCGAGACGGACTTCGTCGCGTGGAAGGACGTGGCGCGTACCGGCGTTCACATCGAGACGGACTTCGTCGCGTGGAAGGACGTGGCGCTTCTTGGCGGCGGGCGCCCGCTGCAGCGACCGTCGCAACGATCGCTGTTCGCGCGGCGGGAATTGCATCTGGTGGTCGCTGGGCGCCCTGTCATTTGTTTGGCGACTGCCCTGGCATTGCCCCGCAAAATCCGCGATCCGCTCGGCTTTGTGCCTTTTTTACATGACGCGGTGGCCGCCAAGATTGCCGAGGCCGCTGGCTCCCAGCCGGAGATCGTATCGCCGCAACACTGACAACCCGCGTTCACCCAGTCTTGATTCCAGCGCTGGGATCGAGTTCAATGGTGGCGGAGGGCCTTACTATGTCGCGCTTGAGAGACGTGTCTGTACCCGCGCTGCTCGGCCTGTTGCTCGCCGCCTGTCCGAGGGAGGCGCCGCCGCTGGCGCCGTCACTGTCCACACCACCCAGAGCCGGTACGGTGGCCATCGTGGTTCGTCCGCTGGCGGGCGTCACCACCATCACGGCGATCCACGTCACGCTTCTACCCACCGGCGCGATGGCCGATCTGACGGCTGGCCCCGCCGACGGTAGTTTTTCTGCTGATCTCACGGCCGCCCCTGGGACATACAGCCTGCTGGCCACCGCCTATGCCGCCACGGCCGTTGTTGGCTCCGGGCGCGCCGATGATGTTGTGGTGGTCGAAGATCAGACGACCGCTGTGTACTTGACGATCACGGACGCGACTGTACCGCTTGACCAGCCGGATCATGCGCCGGTCATCACGGCACTGGTTGTTTCGTCACTCACGGTGGAGCAGGGCCAACCGGTGACACTCGCCGCCACCGCGATCGATCCCGATGGCGACGCACTCGATTGGTTGTGGAGCGACAACTGCACCAGCGGTCATTTCGCCGATCAAAGAGCGCGGCAGACCACGTGGGCCAACAGCGCCGTTGGCCGTTGTCGCCTAACCGTGTCCGTGACGGCTGGTGGGCTCAGCGATATGCTTGGCGTCGATATCCTGACCATTGCACCGGACGCAGCAACCGGCGCCGTCGATGTGAACGGGCGGTTTATTCCGCGGCCGGTGATTGCGACAATGGTCGTCTCGGACGGCCTGTCTTCCTGCGTCTACGATCGTTTCGGCAGCGCCGACTCCTGCGCGCTCGATCTGGCCCGCCTGCCGTTCCAGGTGACTGTCGAGACGGAGTTGGGGACGACGGATGCTGCTGACGTATTCGAGGCGCCGAGTTCGACCTGCGGTAGCTTGAGCAGCGGCATGCAGAACCTTGTCGGCACGCGTTGGGTCTCGACCCGCATCTGGAATGCCACTGCGCCGGACCCCGGAGAGGTCTGCGAGATGGTCTGGCAGGTCGGCAACACGGCGGCCCTCGTCGACACCGCCAGGCTCTACACGGTACCGGCGGCGGGCGGGCGAATCGTCGTTGCCGGTGAGGGCGGCCAGTGGTACAGACTGGCCCTCAGCTTCGACCGCATCCCGCTGAGCGGGCCCGATGGGTTTACGGTCACGGCGATGCTGACGCACGGGGGGATTCCCACACCCGGCAAAACCTTGACGGTCGAGCTGTCCCGTGGCGTCGCTGCGTCGGTTGTCGATCACGCTGATGGCCGCTATTCGTTCGCGGTGTCGCCGACCGGGACCGGCGTCTATCCGGTTACAGTGAGTGTCGAAGACGCGGTCATCACACGCTCTGCGCTCGTGCTGCCAACGGTGGCCGACGGCGTCGGCCAGGCCGTACTCGTCCCCGGCTTGGTCAACACCGAGGGCTACGAAGACGGCGCCGCCATCACCCCGGACGGCAACTACCTGTTCATTCAATATGGTCCACTCTATTTCAGCGGCATCTTCTTGGTTTCAGACATCTGCGCTGAGGCCGGTTGGTCGTTGTACAACTTGAGCACCTGCGATGGCAAGGCCGACAGCGACATGGTGTTCCAAACGATCGGACCCTACGACTCGCCGCTTCGCCCCGATTTCCCGACCGGCGGTATCGTCGGTGGCGAGCTGGCCCATATCGGCATTACGATTCCCACCGTGGCCAGCGGCATCGCTCGCTTCCCGACAGTTTTCTATGGCTTCAAGCGACAGCCCGATGGCTCGTTCAGCGAGCCATTCAAGGCCGCCTTTGACGATCCCCGCGGTACGATGGGGCCGTTTGGGGTCAGTTTTCAGATGCAGAATGCGACCGAGGCCACGGTCGTGTTCGCCTGGGACAACTACTACGACGATCAGGGCGACGACAAGCCCGACATCTATCATGGGGTCGTCACCATGGGGGTAACGAACAGCTTTGGCACGGTCACCTATGCGGGCCAGATGTTTGACGCGATTTCACCGAGCGTGGCCCCGGTTGCCTTCACCACACATGTCGGCGTGCAGGGCAATCCGCACCTGTATGCCGACGGTGGGGGCGCGATTCGCTCAATCTGGACGGATGATGAGCAGGTCTCGCACGACATTACCGCCTACCGGCTGACGGCTGGGGCCTTTCCCGACGGTGTGTGGGCGCCGGTGTCGTTGCCGGCGACGGTCAACACGGCGGCCGCAGAATCGCAGCCGTTTTTCAGCGGCAGTCATTTGCTGGTCAACCGCGAGGTGTCGATCGTCGCCCACGCCTATCTGGGCTCCGGGCACGACGATTACGATCAAAGTGGGGCCTGGGGTCCCGAAGAGGTCTTGCTGGCCAGCGGCGATTTTGCAGTCGGCGGGATCTTTGGTGTCGGTGAGCCGACTCTGGCACGCACGGATGGCAAGACGTTGCTCTATTTTATCTACGTAGAAAACCGCGCGATGCGGCCCTCGACCCGCTACGACATAAACTCGGGTGTCGCCGTCGTCGAGATTCCCGCCCGGTTTTTGCCGTAGGGCACCGCCGCTAGCCGTTTGCTACTTGACCGGCTTGGCCTTGAGCTTGGGTTTTCCGTCCTCGACGACGACGCGGAATTCCACCGCCCGCACACCAAGCTTCTCACGAAGCTGCATCTCTTGTTTGCGTAGCGTTTCGGCCAGCTTGGCGGGGTCGATCTGGGACTGACCGGTCTCGCGTTGCAGCCGCCTGTATTCGTCGATGACGGCGCCAAACGGCCGATCGTCTCCGTCCAGATCCACGTGGGCTGTCGCCCGGGACTTCGGAGGTTGCTCAGCGGCCTCTGCGGCGGCCTTGGCCTTGAGCGCTTGCTGGAAACGCTGCCGCCTGTACGTGCCGCTTTCGATTTCGCGTAGTGTGCGACTCCAGTATTGCTCGAAGGAAATCAGGCGCGCCTTGAGACCCTGAACACGAAATCGCAGCCCGGCATTCGGCGTAAATCCCTCGGCGCCGATGCGGATCGCACGGGCGAGCTTTGTATGGGTGTCGGTTGGCGGACGCTTCTCGATACCCAAAAAGTACTGCTCGTACGCCGCGCGTAACCGCTCGAGTCCTTCTTCCAAATCTTTCAGTTCTTCGGCTTTCACGCGGTCATCATAGCGCGAAGGCGTGCGTCTCGTCATCCGCACAGCGGTATGGTAGCATGGGCAGCATGTGGATATCCCGCACCAAAAGTCTGGCGCTCTTCGCGTTGATCGGCCTCTCGCTCGGCGCCTGTGGCGCCGAAGATGCCCCGGCTGAGCAAGTGTCGCAATTCGAAGCTCCGGCTTGGGTGAGCCGTTTGGGCGGCAGCGGCACGGCCACCGATACGACGGACGGTGGCGGCGGCGAAGGCGTTGTCGCCAGTTACGGCGTACAGGTCGTTGTTCCTGGTGTTGCGGAGCCGCTTGTTGTCCCCGAGGGCAACGTCGTCGTCAACGAAACCTTGATTACGCGTGGGTTGTTTGCGCCCGGCCTTAGCGCCGATGGTTCACGGCAAGTCTCTTTGACCTTGTCGTTGCTTGGCGCAGCGACTCCGCCGGCTACGCTGACATTGCAGTTGGGGCCTCCACAGTCCGCCGCTGAGGCTTCGCTTTTCTACGGCGAGTCGACAACGTCTTCCGCCAACAACATCACCGCGGTCACCGCCGGTGAGCTGGTACTTGAGCGCTGGTCGGATACCCGTATTGATGGCACGTTTTCAGCCGAGATCTTTCTTGCCGACGGTAGTACCCGCAGCCTGCAGGGCGGAACGATCCGACTGCGGCGCTGACCGGTCCGACGGGCGTTTTCGGGAAGGGATCCGATCCGTGTTTCAAAAAATCTTGGCCGTCGACGACAGTGACATCGTTCTCAACCTGCACCAACTCACGTTTCGGCGGCAGCCGGACGTTGAATTGATGACAGCGCGCAACGGCATCGAGGCGCTCAAGAAGGTCAAAGAACGCAAGGATATCGAGTTGATTCTGCTTGATATCAACATGCCGCTGATGGACGGCATCACGTTTCTCGAGGCCCTGCGACGTGAACCGGAGCCAGCCGGCAAGATCCCGGTGGTGATGATCACGACGGAAGGCGAAGAAGAAAGCGTCATCAACGCCCTGAAAAAGGGCGCCAATGCGTACATCAAGAAGCCGTTTCGCCAAAAGGAACTGTTTGAGCTCTTGGCTGCTCTTGAGCAGAAGCTGCAGGGCTGACGGCCGCCGCGCCGCTGCCGCAGCGGCCTAATCCCGAAAATCGAGACCGCCGTCGGTCCGCACCATCGTGCCGACCCCTTCATCCGTGAATAGCTCAAGCAAGACCACGTGCGGCTGCCGACCGTCCAGAATGTGGACGCCGGCTACGCCTTCGACCAAAGCGTCGCGCGCACACTCCAGCTTGGGAATCATACCCCCCTTGATTTCGCCGCTCGCGATTTCGGCGGCAATCGACGAGATATCCATGGCCTGCACCCAACGATCGCGGATCTTGACGCCCGGCACATCGGTAAGCAGGATTAGCTTTTCGGCCTGAAGAGCGCCAGCAATCCGGCCAGCCACAAGGTCGGCGTTGATATTGAGTGTTTCGCCGGTAGCGCTGCGTCCAACCGGCGCGATCACGGCAATATATCCGGCCGCCTCTAGCGCATCAATGACCGTTGCATCGATAGCCTCGATCTCGCCGACCTTGCCGGGATCGACGATTTCCGGCGGAACCGGGCCATCCGCCTGCGGCGGCGCCCCGACCCGTTGCGCGGTAATCAGGCCGCCGTCCTTGCCGGACAAGCCGACGCAGCGCCCACCCACCTGCTGGATCAGGTTGACGATCTCTTTGTTTACTTTGCCGACCAAGACCATCTCGACCACATCCATCGTCGCGTCATCGGTGACGCGAATGCCGCGCACAAAGCGCGCCGGGATGTTGAGGCGGTTAAGGAGCTCGTCGATTTGCGGACCACCGCCGTGCACAATGACCGGATTGATGCCGATCGACTTGAGCAGGACAACGTCCCGCGCGAAGCTTTCCTTGAGCTTGGGGTCGACCATGGCGTGGCCGCCGTATTTGATGACAATGGTTTTGCCCGCAAAGCGCTGGATATAGGGCAGTGCCTCGTGCAGGATCTCGGCGCGGCGAAGTGCGTATTCCATGCGTGAAGCCCATCCTCGGCGAAATTCGGGTGTACGGATGCGCCGCTTGCGGCGTGCGAATGAACCGGACGCCTCAGGATACCCCAGCGGCCGGGGTCCGTTCCACCGTCTGCCGCAGTGACAACATCAACTCCTGCGCCTCAAGGATCAGTTCGAACGATTCCCCGGCGCCCGCCGCCGCCGAACCGCCCTGCGGCATGGTCTCTTCCCGCCGGCGTAGCCCAGCCGGGGTCAGGAGGGTGATTCGGACCTGACCTGTGGCCAATACCCGCGGCCGCCGTCGCCGGCGCGGCGCTGGGAATCCAGTGCGTAATTCGTGGGCCAGCTCGACCACCTTGACGGCAAGCGGTGCGGTCGCAGCCGATGGCGCCGCCGACGTTACCAGACCGTCGGCGCCTGCGTAGGCCGCCTCACCATCGCGCCATGCCGCCAAAACTTCGATACCCCGGGGTGTTGCCACTTCGAGCACAACACCCCACGGCGCGCCGGATTCTGGCAGCTGCGGAACGATTCCCAGGGACCACAGTGATCCGGCGGCGCGCAGGCGCCACAGCACAGCACTCCGTTCGTCAAGGACGAGGCGTTCGAGCATCGCCCGAGCGTCTTCGCTTCGGCCGGCATGCAGGGCCAACGTGGCGCCGGCGAAAACGGCCTGCGGCGGCGGCCGCCGCCCGGCCCGGCGGTCGTCACTTAGTGCCGCGGCCAGCGCTGCCTCAGTATCGCTTGGATCCCGCTGCTGCCAGCAGGCCACGACCTGTGCATAGCCGGGGGGCACCGGCAGCCCTGTCAACCAGACGCCGGCGGCTTGGTCGGGAAAAAACGTGTCGAGCACAGGTAGACGAGTCATGCGGGAGTACCTTTCAGCGCGCGTTCGACCAAGTGGCGAAGCGTCGGCTCGATGGCCAGTCCGAGCGCGAGATTCTGCGCCAATGGGGACATTTTTTTCCATGTTTTTTGCAAAATATCGACCATCTTGCCTTCGTCCACGGTCGGGGCAAACGTCGCGAATTCTCCTTCGAGAAAAACTAGGCAGGCGACATCCTCAAGGATCTGTGTGCCAGCATCGCGCCGTAGATTTTGCTTACGCACGTGGCGAACGGCGTCATCAATGACCTCTTGCGACCAGCCGTGATCTCGCATCAGCGCGGCCATCTCCTCGGCGGCGAGCCGTGCGCGTTCGGCCCGCCACGCCAGATATCCGGCCCGGCCTGCTGGATACGCGTCGCGCGCGACCTGCCAACGCCGAAGATGCTGCGCACGGACGGCAATGGCAACGGCCTCCGTTGGCGCAGGGACAAGCCTTGCCAGCCAGCCGCTCATCCGCCGGGCATAGTCGAGTTCGGCAGCCACCATTTCTCCGTCGCGCTCGACCATGTTCGGGCCGAGCGCGTGGACGGCGTCAAGGGCGGCGAGTGTATGGCTCAGACGTTGGGCATGCCTCATCATGGCTCTTGTATGGTAGCACGGGCGAGCGTGGTACGATGAGCGGCAAAGGCAAGCCAAGGAGGGGACGTATGTCCGTAACACTGCAGGTTTTGATCGGCTACACGATGTGGGTAATGGCGCTGGCGCTCAGTTACCCGCTGATTCGGGTCGTCCTCGTCGCCACAGGAAAAAAACGGGCCGATGAATTCCCGGCCGATGCGCCGCACGAAGGGTCACCGCTGTATCGTCGGTTGTGGCGGGCGCACCTCAACGGCGTCGAAAATCTTCCACTTGTGGCGGCGGTCCTGTTGACGGCCGCCGTCTCCGGACAAACAGAGGTGACCGACGGTTTGGCGCCGTGGTTGTTGGTCGCCCGTGTGCTGCAGAGCGGTATGCATATCGCAGCGGTGACGCAAGCGACGGTTTCGATACGCGCCGTATACTGGATGGCACAGATCGCCATGCTGGCCTGGATGTCGCTCGGGTTGCTCGGGGTTATCTAAGCCGGAATTAGGGTCGATGGTCGCCGTTGTGGGCGATGGCCGGTCCGCCAACATCGACCCGGGCGTTGCTGCCGCCCCAGCGCGATTCAATGTCCTTGGCTGGCAGGGGGCGCCCAAAGAAAAAGCCTTGGCCGAGGTTGGCGCCAAGTGCTCGAATCTGTTGGACGTGATCGACATGTTCGATGCCCTCAGCCACGATTTCGAGGTCGAGGTTGCGCGCCAGCATGGCGATGGTCCGCACGATTTCGGCCTTCTCGACCTCGATATGCATGCGACTGACGAAACTTTGATCGATTTTCAATGTGTGAATGAACATCGGGAAGCGGTGCAGGTAGCTGAGTGACGAAAAACCCGTGCCAAAATCGTCGATCGCCAGCTTGACGCCCAGCGCCCGCAGGCGCATGAACATTGCGAATGCGTGGTCGGCGTTGTCCATCAACACGCTCTCGGTGACTTCGAGCTTGAGCGTACCCGGCGGCAATCCGTGGCGATCGAGAATGGCCCGCACCTGACTTGGCAGCTCACGCATGGCGAACTGCCGTGGGCTAAGGTTGACACTCATATGGGCATCGGCGAACGCGGGGATACGCTGCCGCCAGTCGTGCATGCAGGCGACGGCCCGATCAAGCACGTGCTCGCCGAGCGGAACGATCAGCCCTGTCTCATCGGCCAGGCTGAGAAATTGAGTTGGCGACATCAAACCGTGGTCGCCGTGGTCCCAGCGAACCAGCGCCTCGAAGCCCGCCAGATTGCCGGTGGAAAGATCAAAAATCGGTTGGTAATAGTTCTCTAGTTCAGCCCGCTCGACCGCACGGCGAAGCTGGCTTTCGAGGTGCAATGCCGCCACGGCGCGTTGGTGCATGTCGGGCGAAAAGGCGGACCAACGGGCGCGGCCAGCATGCTTGGCGTGGTACATCGCCGAATCAGCATCCCGTAGGAGTTGCGCCGGTTGCGTGTAGGCGGTGCTGCCATGGGCAATGCCGATGCTGGCGGTGGCCACAATTTCGGTTCCTTCAAGTACGAAAGGCTCCGAAAGTTCACTGAGCAGGCGCTCCGCGACCTGTTCGGCTTCATCCTCGCTGCCCAAATCATCGACCAAAATGGCGAATTCATCGCCGCCGAACCGCGCTACACAGTCGGTACTGCGTAGGCAGCTCTCGATGCGTCGCGCCATCCCGCGTAGCAATTCGTCACCGGCAAGGTGGCCGAGGCTATCGTTGACGATCTTGAAGCGATCAAGGTCAATGAACAGCACCGCCCAGATTAGCGACGTTTGGCGCCGGGCACGCTCCATAGTCAGCCGCAGGCGGTCAAGGAAAAATGCTCGGTTGGGCAGACCGGTCAGCGGGTCGTGCCACGCCTGCCACGCGAGGCGTTCTTCGCTGCGTTTTTGGTCGGTTAGATCGGCCAGCGACCCGCCGATGCGCAGTGCGCGACCCTCGGGGTCACGTTCGGCAACTGCACGGGCACGCATCCACAGGTAGCGGCCGCCGCGGTGGCGTAGTCGCGCTTCGAGTTCGAAAACCTCGACGCTGCCTTCGACAAGCCGGTCGAGGGCGGCGCGTATTCCGGCGACATCTTCGGGATGGACACGCTCCAGCCAGCGGGTGAGGCCACCCTCCGAGAAATCTTCGCCGCCATCGAGCATGGTTCTAAGACGACGCGATGTCCAAATCTGGTCAGACGTCGTATCCCACATCCACAGGCCCTCGGCACTGCCCTCGGCGAGCAGGTCAAGCAACCCATTTGAGCGATCATCCCGCTGCGCCGATGCGGCGGCGGGGCCACGGTCGAGCGCAAGAACAACGACACCACCGTGCCATGGCGTGGCTTCGACCTCCCATACCTGGCCGTTGACATCCAGGGTTTCATGGCCGGGCAGCCCGCCCGCGGCCCGATGAATAATGCCCGCCAAGCGCGGCGCTTTGGCGGCCAGATCGGCCAGCGTCGCGACATCTCCGAGGCCGGCACGCATCCACGGGCCGCCTTCGCGAGCCGCCAAGTGCCCGTCCGCGTCACACAGCAGCAAGCCGAGTGGCGACAGCGCGAGCAGCGCCGCTTGGCGCGTAGCAGGCTCGCCCGCTAGCTCCGTCAATTGCTGTTCGCAGTCGTACAGACGCATCCCCAGCGCATCTCCTCGTCGATCGTCAGCCTTACGCCGTCAGCCTAGCACGACTGGTGAATTGTTGCCGCTTGTCAAGCCGCGCCCGATAGTGCTTTGTATCGCGTGTTTCTCTGTGCCCTGCTAGGCTGTCCGAGATGCTGCCACGTCTGCCACCCCGCCGCCTCGCGGTCCTTTTGCCGCTGGGTTTTGTGTCTGGTTTGCCGCTGGCGCTCACCGGATCAACGCTGCAAGCCCGCCTGCACGAGGCCGGCGTGGATCTCAAGTCGATTGGCCTCTTCGCACTCGTCGGGCTTCCATACACGCTCAAGGTTCTCTGGGCACCGGCGCTCGACCGCTTTACGCCGCCGCTTGGACGGCGTCGCGGCTGGATGCTGGCGGCGCTCGCCGCGGGTGTGGTGGCCACGTTGGCGCTCGGCGTGGTCGATCCGGCGGGGGCCGCACTGACAATCGCCGCCGCGGCATTGGCGCTGGCTGTAGCCAGTGCCACCTTCGATGTTGCGGTCGACGCCTGGCGGGCAGAGGCTCTGGAGCGCCGCGAACTAGGCTTTGGCACCTCGCTTCATGTTCTGGGCTACCGCGTTGCGATGTTGACCTCCGGTGCATTGGCGCTCATGTTGGCCGATCATGTGCCGTGGTCCTTGGTCTTTGCGCTGATGGCAGGCGCACTGGCATTCGGAGGCTTGGCCGTGCTGGCGGCGCCAGAACCGACCGATGTCCGCCCGCCGACCTCGTTGACGGATGCGGTTGTCGAGCCGCTGCGCGATTTTGCGGGGCGCAAGGGGATATGGGGTATCGCGGCATTCGTCCTTTTGTATAAGCTCGGCGACACGATGGCACAGGCCTTGGCAACACCTTTTTTACTCGAACTGGGCTTCTCGAAGACTGACCTCGGCGCCGTCAACAAAGGCGTCGGCTTGGCGGCCGCATTGGCCGGCACCGTGGTGGGGGGGGCGCTGCTCCTGCGGTTGCGGATGGCGACGGCGCTGTTGTGGTTCGGCGTCTTGCAGGCGGTCACCAACGTACTGTATGCGCTCCTGGCGAGTGCGGGCCCGGACATGCCCCTATTCATTGCGACCGTGACGGCAGAGAACTTTTGCGGCGGCATGGGCAACGCGGCGTATGCTGCGTTTTTGCTTGGCCTCTGCCGTCGGGATTTTGCAGCGACCCAGTATGCAGTGTTGACAGCGGCCATGGCCTTTGCCCGAACCGGCGCCAGCGCCGGCATGGGATTCGTCGCCGAGGCGTCAGGCTGGCCACTCTATTTTTGGGTGTCCTTTGCCGTCGGGCTACCGGCGCTCCTGCTGATCCATCGTCTGCCGACCGACGATCCGCTCGGACCCGGCAGCACCGCGTGACTGTACTGCCAGCCCTTGCGGTTTTGGCGGCGTTCGCCAATATCGTCGAGGCCGTGGTCGGCTTCGGATCCACGGTCTTGATTGTTTCGATCGGCAACCAGTTCGTGCCGCTGGAGCATTTGGTCCCCGCACTCCTGCCGCTCAGCTTGCTGTTGAGTTCGGCGATCGTCGTCCGCAATGCGGCACATGTGGATGTGCGACTTCTGCTGGGTCGTATCCTGCCGCTGGCGGGCCTTGGCATGCCCGTCGGGTTTATCGCCTTCCAGGAGGCCCCGCGTGATGCACTGCTCATGGTCTTTGGCGTTTTTGTGGTGGGGTTCGCATCCCTCGAAGGCGTCCGGCTGTGGCGTCGTGCCGGCGGCGGTCCGCGGATTCCGCTGGGGCCCGTCAGCTCGGCGCTTTGGCTCATGGCCGGCGGCGTGATTCAAGGCGCCTTCGCCTCAGGTGGCCCGATGATCGTCTATTACGCCCAGCGCAATCTTCCCGATAAAATGCGCTTCCGGGCGACCTTGGCGGCGCTGTGGTTGACCTTGAACTCTGTACTGATCGTCGGGCACGTACGGGCCGGTAGCTTCGATATGGAGGTGGCCCGTTTGGCACTCTGGCTGTTGCCCGGCGTAATTGCGGGTATTCTCTTCGGTGAGAAGATTCACAGGCGTTTGCCCGAACTCGGTTTTCGCGTATTGGTCGTCGCAATGCTGTTCATCGCTGGTTTGGCGGTTCTCGGCAATGCGGCGCCCAAAGTCTTCGCAATTGGAGGTGGAATTTGATGACGTCAATGCTTATTCAGGCACTGGTTGCCTCGCTGTTCTCGGCTGCATCAATGGTCATTCAGGCGCTGGTTACCCTGCTGTTTCCGGCGGCAGCCATCCTCGGCGCGCGCCATTCGAAAGCGCTGCATACGCTGAGTCCGGTCGTACTTTGTTATGCTGCCGGTATCCTGGCCGCCAACATACCCGGACTGCCGATCGACAAACATGTGGCCGAAGGGATCGGCCAAGCCATGGTATTGCTGGCGATTCCGTTGGTTCTTTTTTCCGCCGACTTCGTCGCGTGGTTGCGCCGGGCGCCCGACGCCATCGGCGGTTTCGTGCTGGCGATCGTCGCCGTCATGGTCGTCAATATCGGCACCGCGTTCGTCATGCAGGATGCAGTGCCCGAGGTGGCGAAGGTCGCCGGCATGGTTACGGGCGTCTATACCGGCGGCACGCCCAACATGAATGCAATCGGGCTGGCCTTGGACGTACAGCGTGAGACTTTCGTATTGCTCAATGCCGCCGATGTATTGCTCGGCGCCCTCTATTTCTTGTTTCTGATGACGCTGGGGCCACGGTTTTTTCGCGCGCTGCTCAAGGCCCCGGCCGCGGTATTGCCCGAAGACACGGCCGATCCCTTCGAGCCGGATGGTCGCCGCGTCGGCCCGCGTGAGGTCTTCTTGGGCCTGTTCGCGGCGGTCGCGGGTGTTGCGTTGTCGGTAGGGGCGGCCTATCTTTTGCGAGGGAAAATCGACCCAACAATCATCATCCTCGGGATTACGACAGCGGGTATTGCGGGCAGCCGGGTGCGGAGCCTGCGTGAATTGCCGGGGACCTACGCGACGGGCCAGTACCTCTTGCTGGTCTTTTGCGTGGCGATTGGGCAACTGGCGCGGGTGCAGGAATTGATTGCGGCGATGTCCGGTGTGCTGGCCTACGTCGCGGTCGTTCTGGTCGGAGCCATTGCGCTACACGTGCTGTTGGCCCGCTTGTTTCGTATCGATGCCGATACGGCCATGATGACCTCCGTCGCCGCAGTATTCGGCCCCCCGTTCGTGGGCCCGATTGCCGGCGTGATGAACAACCGTAGCGTTGTCGTAACCGGTATGACGACTGGTGTGTTGGGGCTTGCGCTAGGCAACTATCTGGGCTTGGGGATCGCCTGGGTGGTGGGGGCGCTGCTCGGCTAGGCGGCGAGTCCGCCGTGTGGGTACTGGCGACCCCGGCAGACCCAAGTTACCATGAGCGCATGCGACTGCTCGCCACCTTTGTTGCACTCGCCGTCCTTGCCGGCGCTTGTACCGACTACGCTACCGAAGAGGCCATGGTTGAGGTGAAATCAACCGTAGCCGATCTCGACCAGCGGATGGTTAGCGACGTGACGAGGATCCGCGCCGAGGTTGCGTTGCAGTCGCTGACCGTGGTCGAGGTCAAGGATGACCAGCAGTCGATCGGTGAGGCGCTGGAAGCCATGGGGGACGGGTTCAATACGTTGAGCGGCGCAGTGGTCGAGGCTCACGATGCTTCGCGCCAAGTCGCCCGTCGTCAAGATCGGCTCGAACGCACGGTTGAGCGGCGTACCGCCGCCGCGCTGCCGTCGGCCGAGTCTCCGCGGGCGCTTATCGGGCGGGGTGAGCACAGGCGCAGCGGAAAGGTGCTGCCGGTTTTCGAGCTGTTGCCGGGAGCCCCGGCTGAACTGACGCGAATGTCGGACGATGGCGACGACGTCACAGGCGGGCCGTGGACCTTGGAGCCAGTGGGGCGCCGGCTCTATGCGGCAGGCGAGGACGGGCCGTGTTTCGAGGTGCTGCTGCGTGACGAGACCGGTGACGGGTTCGTCGCCGCCGATTGCGCCGACCCCTTCGCGATCTGGCGATTTGACTAAGCTCCCAATCTCGGCGAAAGTTGCACGTGAGGGGCTGGTCAGCCCTCGTCGGCATCCTGCCCATCGGGAAGCGCCAGACCATCTTCCTCGTCGGAATCGGCCAGCACGTGCTCGGGCAGCTGCTTTGAGGCCTTGGCGCCCAGCTTGCGCAGGCTGTCGATCTTACTGGTCACACCACCAGGGCCGATCAGTCGTGTCATCACCAGATCGTAGGTGCCCCGGGCCGACTCAAACTGCTTGCCCAGTTTGTCGAGCGCCTCTATGTGCCCGACGAACTTGTCGTGCAGCCGGCCCGCTTCCTCGGCGATTTTGAGCACATTGCGGTTCTGGCGATCCATGCGCCAAATGCTGGCAACCACCCGCAAGATCGGGCCCAGTGTGCTGGCGCCGGCCAGGATCACCTTGCGCTCGAACGCCTCGCGAAACAATGACTCGTCACGTTCGACGGCAACCAAAAAAGCGGGTTCAATCGGGATGAACATCACCACAAAATCGAGCGTGCGAATGCCGGCCGCTTCGTGGTAGCGCTTGTCGGCAAGGCCCTTGAGATGGATCCTCAGTGCCGCCAAGTGGTCTTTGAGTGCGGCCTCCCGGGCCTCGTCAGTTTCGGCGGCGACCACGCGATCCCAGTCGACCAGCGCCACCTTGGCATCAATGACGATGTCTTTGCCTTCGGGCAAGTGGACGACGGCATCGGGAAAGATACGATTGCCGTCCGGGCCCGTCGTCGCAAACTGCGTCACATACTCACGCCCCTTGGTCAATCCGCTCGTTTCGAGCACCCGCTCAAGAATCACCTCACCCCAGTTGCCGCGCGTTTTGGCCTCGCCCTTGAGCGCCCGCGTCAGGTTGGAGGCCTCCGCCTGCATGGCTTGGTTGAGCGTTTGCAATTGGCGAACCTGCTCTAGGAGCGAGCTTTGGCCGCGCGTTTGCTCGCCATGGACTTCATCGACACGCTTGCGGAAGCCCTCAATTTGCTCGCGAAACGGCTTGAGCATGTCGTCGAGTTGCGCTCGGCTGGTCGACTGGAAGGTGCGACCTTTTTCTTCAAAAATGCGGTTGGCCAGATTCTCGAAGCGCTCTTCGAACTCCCGTCGCTGCACCGAAAGCTCAGCCACGCGCCGGGCCGCATCGTCCGTGGTGTGGGCAAGCTCAGCTTCGAGTGTGGCCAGCTTTTCTCGCAGTTCGCCAGCCGCTTTTTCGTGGAGTTTTAACTCGTCGATCCGTCGCTCGCGTTCTTCGACACGGGCGCCCGCGGCGGCCGCGTCGGCTTGCGCAGCGGACAAGGTGGATTTGAGGGACTCGGCCTCGCTGCGGGAAGCCTGCAATTCCGCTGCGAGCGTCTCGGCACGACCGACTGCCGCCGCCGCGGATCGCCGTGCGGCCAGATAGCCGGCGACTGCGGCCAGTGCCGCAACAATCAGCATGGTCAGGATGGTTGTCGGCGACATCGGTGGGATCGGATTCGCGTGTATGTGGGCGACTTCATAAATTCATGCTACACCGATCCTTGGACAGAGGTTGTCCAGGGATCGGTCAGGCGTATCGGTCGGCCGCCTCGCGCAGTGTTTCAGCAACGCGGCGGCGTAGGGCGGGGGGCGAGAGCACCTCGACTTCGCTGCCGTGCCGCAGGATCTCTAGCACGAGTTCGGTCGGGTCGGTGAACGGTACACGGCGCAGCAGCCGGCCCTGGTCATCGCGCCGATCCTCCTGCGCACTGTGCCAGACCTCGTCGGCCACCCAACGCGCACGTTCGGTCGTAAAGGCCAATTCGGCCCACTCCGGGTTGTCGCCAAGAAAGATGCCGTAGCCGTGGTCGGACAGGCGCGTCACGCTTGATGGGTCGGTGCCGACCTCCTGGCGTGCCGTCGCCGCACGGCTGATGCGATCGAGTGCGAAGACGCGCGCATCTTTGCGTAGATGGTCCCAGGCCAGTAGATACCAGTTGCCGCGATGGAAAACAAGGCGGTGCGGGTCGACCGTCCGCTGACCGGCCGTGTCGTCATAACGGGCGCGGTAATCCAGATCCAGTTGCCGGCGACGCATCAGCGCTTCGGCGACGGTCCGAAAGACCCGCGCATCGGTAGGACGGCTGCCAGCGACGCGCGTGTCAATGCAGGACAGGACCTGCTCGGGTGGGAACCCCGAATGCTTGAGGCCCTCTTCAAGCCGTTTGCGCACCGATGAGGTCACCGATTGTAGCGCCCCGGGCTGCAGCGTATCGAGAATCCGCATGCAGGCGGTGAGCGCCCAGATTTCTTCCGCCTGCAGCCAGAACCCGGGGACCTCGTAGCCACCTTCGGCCGGCTCCCAAGAATAGCCGAACACCGGCTTTACGTGTCGCTTGATCGGCTCGCGCGAAAACAGTACAAGGTAGTTGATGTCCCGCCGCAGGGTACGCGCGCAGACACAGCCGTCCAGTTCATCGAGCAGGCGCTCCCGGCTTACGACGCGACCGTTGGCTTCGATCAAGACGGTCTTGATTTTCTGGAAACGCTCATATCTGTTCATGGGACGAATTGTACCCCGAGGGCTGAAGCCTTGCCACCAGTCTGCCGTGCGCGCCCGGTCGGTTCACGAAATGTGAATGATGGCGTCGCATGTTGTATGGTATCAAGGTGCACCGCGCGCCTTCGCGATGGTGCCGCTTACCTGTGTACCCGAAGGAGCCGTCATGCCCCGTTGGACCCGTCGCCGTACCCTCAAGAACGCTGGCCTTGCCGGTGCTGCCTTGTCCGTGGCGGCCTGCGCCGTCGATGCCGAGGAGATCCTTGAACAGATCGACCTCAGCCAGTATCCGCCGTTGCCCGACGATCTGCCCGAGTATAGTTACAGCGGAACACCGGGTCCGGAAACCCTGTTCAGCCACGGCGTGGCATCCGGTGATCCACTGCCGGATGCCGTGATTTTGTGGACCAAGGTGAGCCCGGCTGCCGATGGCCCGGTCGACGTATTCTGGGAAATGGCGCTCGACGAAGGCTTCAACTATCGCGTGGCTGCGGGTACTGTAACCACCGACGGCGCCCGCTACCATACCGTCAAGCACGATGCGACCAGCCTCATCTGGGGCCGTAAGTATTTCTACCGCTTTCACGCGCTGGGGCGTACCTCGCCGGTCGGTCGAACCAAACTGGCACCCAAGGCCGGAGATGGAACCGAGGCCCTGCGAGTCGCGTTCTGCTCCTGCTCCAATCACGCCGACGCTTATTTCCATGCCTATCGTTGGCTCGCCGGCCGCCGCGATATCGACGTGGTGCTCCATCTGGGCGACTACATTTATGAATACGGCAAGGGCGGTTACGGCAGCCTACGCACGCCCGACCCCGAGCATGAAATTGTCTCGCTTGATGACTATCGGCGGCGCTATGCGCAGTACCGCAGCGATCCTGACCTGCAGGCAGTCCATCAGTGGCATCCGTTCGTTTGCGTCTGGGACGACCACGAGACGGCCAACAATTCTTGGCAGGGCGGCGCCGGAAATCATGACCCGGATAGCGAAGGCGAGTGGGCGGACCGGGTTGCGGCGGCGTTACAGGCCTGGCTGGAGTGGCTGCCGGTACGCGAATCGGCGCAAACCGACGAGGGCCGGATCTACCGTACGCTGCGCTACGGAGACCTTGCCGATATCTACATGCTCGATACCCGCGTAATCGGTCGCGACAAGCAAGACCCTAGCGAAGAAGCTCGCGAAAACCAGGCGCGGCAGTTGCTTGGTGAGCAGCAGGAGGCGTGGCTTGCCGGTGAAGTGGCTGCTGGCAAGGGGCGTTGGCAGTTGTTCGGTCAGCAGATCATGTTCGGTCGCTGGTACCTCATCGACAACGAGGACGCTTGGGACGGCTACCCCGGTGCCCGCCAGCGCTTTTTCGATATCTGGGAAAACAACAAGCCAGCCGACGCCAATTTTGTGGTTCTCACCGGCGATATCCACATGAGCTTCGTGCAGGAGCTCGGCCGTGACCCGCTGCCCGAGAATTGGAATCCGGCCCGCGATTCGCTCGGCGTCGAGTTTGTCTGCCCGGCCATCGGCTCCACCGGCATCCCGTCCCAGGCCGCCGCCGAGCCCTTGGCGCAGGGCCTGCTCGATCAGACGCCACATCTCAAGTGGTGCAATCTCTGGCAGCGGGGCTACGTGGTACTCGACATCACGGCCGAACGTACGCAGGCCGACTGGTACTTACTCGACGGCGTACGCGCCGACGAGGGCAACGAGTCTTGGGCGGCCGGCGCCGTTGTGCAGCACGGCAGCGGCGTGCTGCAACTGGTTGACGCGCCGGCCCCCGACCGCAAAGCGTAGCACCGGGGCGAGCCTGGTTGGAGCTGCGCCCCGGCGCGCGCTCAAGGGGCGATTGTGACGGCGGGTGAGGTAACCGGAATCCCTGGCATCTGCCCATCGAATGGGGTACCAACGACGGTGACTGCATCGCCAGCAGAAAAGCCTGTCCCGAGTGTTGGCGTGGTCGCACCGGCTGCCGGGGCGCCATTGATCAGCCACTGCCACAGCACGGTGACTGCCGTGGCTGGTGAGTCGATATCGGCCAGATCGACCGCGTTCGCTGCCAGGGTGTCCGCCATTGTCGGCGCGGCCGGCGTAATCATTACCCCCGCCAGCGTCGGTGGATCGTTGACCGGCAGCAGCGTGATTTGCACGAGCGCGTCGAACACGAGGTCCGAGCGGGCGGCATCATCGTGGATGCGGACCTCGACGGCGCCGGTATCGGGGCCGAAATAATCGGGCTCCGGCACATATCGAACCACCAGCCCGTCGACGGCGACGGTGCCGTGACTCGGTGCGGTAACGAGCTTGGCGGACCACTCGGCCGCCAGCAGTAGGTCGGGGTCGAGGCCGAGCTTGGCTGCGGCGCCGCCTGTGGTCACCTTGGCAAAGTCGAGCACAATCGGGGTATCTTCGGGCGCGGTCAGCGGGATCGGAAAAGGGATCCGGACATCGGCGCCGCGTGCGAAGCCGGTCGTCTCGGCGTCGTCCTCGGCACAGGCCGAAAGCTGCAGCGAGGCGGCCAGCAGCAGCGGTGCGGCAAGCAGCAAGGAGAGGGGATGGCGGCGTCGATTCATGGGGCAACTCCTGTCTGAATGGCGATGGCGGCCGAGCGGCGCTTGTTGCGGCGGCGGATGCGTAGGGCGAGGGCCAGGGCGAGGGCCAACGGTGCGAATGCTCCCGCACCGCCACTGGCGCAGCCAGCCGGTGGCGTAGGTTCGGTTGCGGCAGATGCACGCAGCCTACAGGACGTGGGCGTCTGTGCATGCAGCGATGCACGACACGATTCACGTCCATCGACGAGCGTACAGGCGCTCATTAGCGACCAGCGAATTGCCTGCGTTGTTCGGCCGCCGTCGACCGTTTCGATACCCGCCGCGAGTTCGACGGTATAGCGCGTGTCTGGTGCCAGCGGTACGCGTGGATGCAAGATGATCAGCCGCCCGGCGTCGTCGTCGTGCCCGCCCCAGCGGGTATCGCTGACTGTGGCTGGCACGGTCGTGCCGTCGGGGGCAACGAGCCGGACGCGCTCGCGGAAACTGCCTGTTCTGACACCGATGCCCGTAACCATGCTGATCCGGCTGTCGACGGTGCCGGGGTCGTTGGCGAGGAGTCGTCCCCCCTGCGGTGGCACGGTGGCGGCAATCAGGTCGCGATCGGGGTCAAAGGTGCCCTGCAGGCGCTTCCACATGGCCTCGTAGAATCGCGCCACAAGCGCGGGCTCATGGCCGATCGATCCGGGCGTCTGCGGGTCGATATAGTGGCGCGATGCCCAAGGGATCTCTTTGGCAAAGCCGCCGTCGAACTTGACCGGATTGTCCGCAAAGCCGATCACGACCTCGCGGACGGTGAACATGCCACCTTCGATCTGTCCATAGTGGACCTCGACGCCGACCGCGGGATCCGCGAAGACCTCGGGCAGATAGGGCGGCAGCCAGACCGGTGCTTGTACAGTGGCGTGTCCTTCGGCAGACATCAAGAAATCCGTGAAGGTATCGATCATGTCCTGCCCAATGCCGTCGACCTCTTCGGACTTGGCGATGAACAGGGTGTCGAAAATCTCATCTTCGAGGCCGTGCGCCGAGGCGCCCATCCAGAAGGCCACGGATTGCCGAAACTCAAGGCTACTGCGGTCCTGCGGGTAGCGCCGAACGAGCATTTGCCGGTAGGATTCGGTCCACGGTTCCCAGTGCGCCGCTTCCCCATAGGGGTGGTCGGCGGCGTAGCCCGAATCCGGAAACGCCGGTGAAATCTGCGCCGCCGGCCGGACCGCGGGATCGGCAAGAAATCGGTATACCGTGCAGTCGGTGACGAGGTCGATGGCCCGGTCCGAGGCCCAGACGTGGCCGTTGATGCCATGCGACCACGCGGCTTCAGGCATCGCCATGCCGGCCAAGGCAAGGCACACGGCGGCAACCGACAACACTCGGCGTGGGCGCAACATGACGTTCATGATCACAGGAACCGGGGGCCATGTCGAACGGTGCCGGGTTATCCAATTATCCATTTTCCATATTTGGGTTCGGTGGATACGGTGGCGATTCGGGGGGTGTTGGTCGAGGCTTCTTTTGCGGCTTCAGTTGCCAGACCAGCGGTCCGTCGAGTACTCTCCATGGAGTGACATGCAAGCATGTGCTTGCCGCTGCGTTGGCACGGCAGCAAAGAAAGGGCAGGCGTTCCCATGGCCATCATCGAGGTGCGCGACGTGGTCAAGGAATATCCGCTCGGCCGCACCGTCGTACAGGCTTTGCGGGGTGTCAGCTTGACCGTTGATCGCGGCGAATTCACGACGATCGCCGGGCCTTCGGGCAGCGGCAAGACAACGCTGCTCAACCTAATCGGCTGCGTCGACGTAGCAACGCGCGGAAGCGTGCGGATCGACGGCGTGGAGACAACCACATTGAGCGATCGCGAGCTTACCGAGCTTCGGCTGCGAAAGCTGGGGTTCATCTTCCAAACCTTCAATTTGGTACCCGTGTTGACCGTGTTTCAGAACGTCGAATTGCCACTGCTGCTGCAGGGCGGCCTGAGCAGGGCGGAGCGCGCCGTGCGTGTCGATGAGCTGCTCGACCGCGTCGGCCTCGGCGACCATGTGCAACACCGGCCGTCAGAGCTTTCGGGTGGGCAACGGCAACGCGTCGCAGTCGCACGGGCGCTGATCACACGGCCCAGTATCGTGTTGGCCGATGAGCCGACCGCCAACCTCGATTCAGCCACTGGCGCCACAATCATTGAGCTGATGCGCGAACTCAATACGCGAGATCAGACGACCTTCATCTTTTCGACACACGACCCGAACGTGATGCGCCACGCTGCCCGAGTGATCCGGCTGGTCGATGGACGTATCGACACCGAGGGGCGGGGCGGCGAAGCCGCATGAGCGACCGCGACACCCTACGCCTTCTGTTGACGATGGCGTGGCGCAGCCTGCGCAGCCATCGCACAAAGACATTGATCGTCGGTAGCATCATGCTGTTCGGAACCTTTCTGTGGACGACGGGATCTGCCCTGCTCTCCAGCGTTGATCGCTCGATGTCGCAGACCATCGTTGATAGTCTATCCGGCCATTTGCAGGTGTACGAAGCCGATACCCGCGACCAATTGGCCTTGTTCGGCGGCGGCACCTTTGGCGCGCCGGATATCGGGGAGATCTCGAATGTCGGCGCGCTCAAGGCCGCACTTGCCGACGTACCCGGAATCCGTGCCGTCGTACCGATGGGTACGACGTTCGCACTGCTGGGCAATGAAAGTGAGCTCGATCGCAGCCTAAGCGAGTTGCGGCAGGCCGTGCGCGACGACAGCCCGATGGGCGAGGTCACGGCTTCGGTGCGTTACCTGGTTGGACGGTTGCTACGCGAAACACGGGACCGCGTTACAGCCACCACCGTCGACCCGATCATCGCTGAGCAACTCGATGCCCTTGAGTATGCCTTGGCCGCCACCTTCTGGAGTGCCTTCAAGAACGATCCCTACGGCAGGCTCGAATACCTCGATACGCGGGTTGCGCCGATCGGCGCCGAGGGACGCCTTGTGTATATGCGGCTGCTCGGTACGGACATTACGCGCTACCGGGAGGCCTTTGAGCAGTTCACCCTCAAGGAGGGCGAAGTCATTGCCGACGGCGCACACGGGTTGATGTTATCGACCGGATTTTTTGATCTACTCAAAAATCCCGTTGCACGGGAAATCGACGAACTCGACCGGCTGCGTCGGGAAGAGGGCGCTACGTTTGCCGCCGACCCCTCGTTGCGCGATCGCGCCGAGCGTGCCAAGCGTCAATACAAGCGGGTGTTGGCGGCCCTCCAACCGGCCGCCGCCGATGACTTGGCCGCCGATCTCAGGCGCCTGCTCGGGTCACAGGAGCAGGATCTCGACCGCCTGTTGCAGGATTTCCTGTCATTTGATGATGCCAATTTTGCCGACCGGCGCAGCGCTTTCTATGATGTCGTCGCGCCACGGATACGCATGTTTCCGGTGCAGATCGGTGATATCGTGACCGTGCGTGCGTTTACGCGCTCGGGTTATTTGCGCGCGATCAATCTGCCGCTGACCGGTCTGTTCAGCTTCCGCGGGATGGAAGATTCTGACCTCGCCAACACCTACAATATGATCGACCTCATGTCATTCCGTCAGCTCTACGGCGCATTGACGGCGGGGCAACGTATAGAGCTGGCCGACCTCAAATCAAGCCTTGATTTGCAGGAGGTCGATCGCGAGTCGGCTGAAGATGCGCTGTTTGGCGGGGGCGGCAGCGGCGATCTCATCGTCGAAGTCACCAAGGCCGACTGGGACGTTCCACGGGTTACGCGTGCCGACGAGCCTGCCGACCCAGGCGACGCTGCGGGGTACACGCTGGCGGATATCGATCGTGGCCTGGCGCTACACGCGGCGATCGTCGCCGAAGATCCGGCGGCGGTCGAGCAGCTCAAGGAAGACATTGAGGCGGCCATTGCCCGGGCCGGATTGCCCTATCGGGTGGTCGACTGGCAGCAGGCGGCCGGCTTCATCGGCCAATTGACCATGGCGCTGCGAGTCGTCCTGCTGGTGGGGATGTTCGTCATTTTCCTAGTGGCGCTCGTCGTCATCAACAACACGGTACTGATCTCAACCATCGAGCGCACCGGGGAAATCGGTACGCTGCGGGCCATCGGGGCCCAACGCAGCTTCGTGCTGGCAATGTTCATGTTCGAGTCGACAGCCATTGCGGTGGTCGGTGGCCTGATCGGGTCACTGATCGGCGGCGGGATGATCGCTTGGCTGGGGCAGGTCGGCATTCCCGCGTTCTCGCGCCAACTCAATTTTTTGTTCGGCGGCCCCCGCCTGTTCCCGTCTGTGGGTCCCGGTGACCTCGTTGGCGGGTTTCTGCTGATCGTCGGTG